>JAUNFZ010000031.1 GCA_030524785.1 Eubacteriales bacterium | reverse complement strand
CCGAGCGTATAGCGGAACTGATCTAATTCGACCACACTGTCACCTTCTTTCTATATAATATGCACCCTGCCGGGCGCTTTTTCACATGAAATGAGGCCAATTTGCGCAGGGGCTTTTTGCGAAAATCTGTCCGTCATCTGCCTGCTGCAAATACGTTGATTTTTTGTTTTTGCTGCGCCGCTTATTGACAGTTGCTTGCGCAAACTCGCCTGCAAGCAGGCTCAGACATGCGCGCACAACTGTCGCTATGCTCACAAAACCTGCAAAATCTGCCTATTATCTGCGAGCAGGCAGATGGCAGACGGATTTCTACGCAAACTCATGAGCGCAAATTGCCGCTTCCCATCTTCTCTAAAAGAAGCGCCAGGCTCCGCTGCACTTCCCATAGCCTTCCGGGGAATACCTGCGAAGATACCTGGCATCATATCTTTCTTACCTGTTTTATTTTTTGCGCCCGCAGCACTGCTTATACTTCTTGCCGCTGCCGCAGGGGCACGGATCGTTGGGATAAACCTTCTCTGCAGCGCGCTTCTGCGGAGCTTTCGCCAGGCTTTCATCCTTGTTTGTTCCGGTTACTTTGGCCACTTCCTCACGCTCTACCTTTTCTTCCACGCGCACATGGAACAGAAGGCGCAGCGTATCCATCTGAATATTGTTCGTCATCTCGTCGAACATCTCAAAGCCGCTCATCTTATACTCTACAAGGGGATCTCTCTGCCCGTAAGCCTGCAGGCCGATTCCCTGACGGAGCTGATCCATATCGTCGATATGATCCATCCACTTGCGGTCGATTACTTTCAGGATAATGACACGCTCCAGTTCGCGCATTTCTTCCGGCGTCGGAAACAGTTTTTCCTTCTCCTGGTAGAGCTTCAGTGCCTGTTCGATCAGGCTTTCCTTCAGCTTCGCCTTGTTCATGCCCTCTACATCTTCCCGGGTAAGGGGCTTTAAGGGGATGGTAGGCAGAAGAAGGGCATTTAACTCCTTCAGATCCCATTCATCAGAGCCGTGATCCTCTCCAATACACGTATCTACCACACGGCCGATCACGTCTCCTATCATCTTCGTGATGGCGCCGTGCATGTTCTCACCGTCCAGCACACGGCGGCGTTCCGCATAGATAATCTCTCTCTGCTCGTTGTTTACCTGGTCATATTCCAGCAGATTCTTACGGATGCCATAGTTGTTGCCCTCAATCTTCTCCTGCGCTTTTTCAATCGAGGAGGAAAGCATTTTGTGCTCAATCTGCTCATTCTCCGCCACACCCAGTGAGCGGAACACGCCCATCAGACGCTCTGAGCCGAACAGGCGCATCAGATCGTCCTCCAGCGAAATATAAAACCTGGACTCACCCGGATCTCCCTGACGGCCAGAACGTCCGCGCAGCTGATTGTCGATACGTCTCGACTCATGGCGCTCCGTACCAATAATTTTCAGTCCGCCCAGTTCTCTGGAAATATCATCCAGCTTGATATCCGTACCACGGCCTGCCATGTTTGTGGCGATCGTCACCGCCCCGTGAACACCGGCGTCCGCAACGATCTCCGCCTCCAGCTCATGAAATTTGGCGTTCAACACCTTATGCGGGATTCCCCGTTTCTTCAGCATGCCGCTCAAAAGCTCCGAAATCTCGATGGTGATTGTACCTACCAGCACCGGCTGCCCTTTTTTATGAGCTTCCTCGATCTGGTCTACCACCGCTTTATACTTTTCTTTCTTCGTCATATATACGGCGTCGTCCAGATCTATACGGGCAATCGGCTTGTTTGTGGGAATCTCAATTACATCCATGCCATAGATATCCCTGAACTCCTTTTCCTCTGTGAGCGCCGTACCGGTCATGCCGGCTTTCTTTTTATACTTATTAAAGAAATTCTGGAAGGTGATCGTCGCCAGCGTTTTGCTCTCGCGCTTTACCTTCACATGCTCTTTCGCCTCGATCGCCTGATGAAGGCCGTCGGAATAGCGTCTGCCCGGCATAATACGTCCCGTAAACTCGTCCACGATCATAACCTGATCGTCCTTCACCACATAATCCTGATCACGGAACATCAGGTAATTCGCCCGCAGCGCCAGATCTACGTTATGCTGTATCTCCAGATTTTCCGCGTCTGAGAAATTGTCGATCTGGAAGAATTTCTCCACCTTTTCCACGCCCCGCTGGGTGAGGGTAACAACCTTATCCTTTTCGTTTACGATAAAGTCGCCTGTCTCGGTGATCTCCTCGCCCATGATGGCAGACATTTTTGTAACTTCGCCGCTGGCCTCGCCTCTTTCGAGCTGACGCGCCAGAATATCCGCCACTTCGTAGAGCTTTGTGGACTTTCCGCTCTGGCCGGAAATAATCAGCGGTGTACGGGCCTCGTCAATCAGAACCGAGTCCACCTCGTCGATAATGGCATAATGCAGTTCCCTCTGCACAAGCTGCTCTTTATAGATTACCATGTTATCGCGAAGATAATCAAAACCGTCCTCGTTGTTCGTGATATAGGTGATATCGCAGTTGTACATTTTCCGGCGCTCGTCATTGTCCATCTCATTGAGGACGCAGCCTACCGTCAGGCCGAGGAACTCGTGTACTTTTCCCATCCACTCCGCGTCACGGTGTGCCAGATAGTCGTTGACCGTAATAATATGAACGCCCTTGCCTTCCAATGCGTTTAAGTAAGCCGGCAGCGTGGATACCAGCGTCTTGCCCTCGCCGGTCCGCATCTCAGCGATACGTCCCTGGTGAAGAATAATGCCGCCGATAATCTGTACCCGGTAAGGTTCCATGCCGATGGTACGCTTTGCCGCTTCCCTTACAACTGCAAAGGCCTCCGGCAGCAAATCATCCAGCGTTTCACCCTCCGACAGCCGCTTTTTAAACTCGTCTGTTTTGGCGCGCAACTGAGCGTCGGACATTGCCTGCATCTCGGGACGCAGGGATTCTACCTTGTCCACCAACGGCTTAATTCTCTTTAATTCATGCTCGCTGTGTGTACCAAATATTTTTGTAAAAATGCTCATTCCTATACTCCTATAATTCCACAGGCGCATACGCCCCTGCATATTTTTACATACCTAAAGAACATTTTACCACTTTTGCGCGTTCAAAACAATAAATATTTTCTAAAATAAGGAGGGCGCCCCTCCGGTTACGCAGTATAACCTTCGCAGGCGCCCCTATATCTGACATTCCTGTCCTTTAGAAACTAAAACTCCGGCTCGATCAGCCCGTAAGTATTGCCTTTTCGTTTATACACCACATTGACTTCCTCGGTCTCCGCATTGCAGAATACAAAGAAATTATGTCCAAGAAGCTCCATCTGAATACACGCGTCTTCAGGATACATCGGTTTGATGCCAAAATGCTTTGTGCGGGTGATCTTTATTTCCTCCGGCTCCTGCATTTCTTCTTTTTCAATGAACTCCCGCCGGAAATTTCCTCCCTCCTGGTGTTTTGCCACCAGTTTGTTCTTGTATTTGCGCAGCTGACGCTCAATCACTTCCTCTACCAGGTCGATGGAAACATACATGTCGTTGCTCACCTGCTCTGACCGGATGATATTTCCCTTGACGGGAATGGTAACCTCTATCTTCTGCCGTTCTTTCTCTACGCTCATGGTAACGATGATCTCTGTATCAGGAGTAAAATACCGTTCCAGTTTACTCAGTTTTTCCGTCACACTGCTGCGCAGCCCTTCCGTAATCTCAAGATTCTTGCCGCTGATGGTAAATCTCATCTACATCACTCCTTTTCCGTCGCTATTCAATCCGATAACGCTTTTGAAGCGCCGTCTTCATAGTCTAAGAATACCATAATTTATCAGATTTTTCAATGTAATTATTCGGAATTTACACCCAATATTTTTCAGAAAAATATTTTTGTCAGCTTTTTTGGCATGCGATGACGTCTTTATATCCCAGCGGTCCTCCAAACAGATCCAATGCGCTTCCCACAGTAAAGTCCACGCGGTTTTTCCCAAGGAGACGAAGCTTTTCTATATCCTCAAAGCTGCCGATTCCTCCGGCATATACTGCCGGAATACCGTTCCAATTCCCCAGCACTTCTGCCACTGAAGCTTCGATTCCCTGTGCCTTTCCCTCCGCATCCACCGCATGGACCAGAAATTCACCGCAGTATGCGGATAATGCTTCCAGTGTTTCCCGCGAAAATTCCACATCCGTGAATTTTTGCCACCGATCCGTCACAATGTAATAGCTGCCGTTCTTCCTGCGGCAGCTTAAGTCCAGTACCAGATGTTCTCTGCCGGCCGCTTTGGATATTCGTTTTAAGTTTTCATAATCAAGCTTTCCATCTCTGAATACAAAGCTGGTGACAATTACATGAGAAGCGCCGTTTTCCAGCCAGAATCCGGCGTTGTCGTCCCTGATTCCGCCGCCAATTTGCAGGCCGCCGGGCCATGCGTGAAGCGCCGATAAGGCCTGGCGCTTTGTTTCTTCATAATATGCGGAAGTCCCCGGGTTTAAAAGGATAATGTGGCCGCCCGAAAGCCCGTCTTTTTTGTAAAGCTTCGCATAGAAGGCCGCATCCTGCCGGGACACAAAATTTTCTCTCGCAGAATCACCAAAGTCCCTCAGCGTACCGCCCACAATCTGTTTTACCTTTCCATTATGTATGTCAATGCACGGCCGAAACCTCATTGCCCCTCTCCCTTTCCTTTTTAAAGATTTGCCGGATATATTCTCCTGCCAGGTGGAAGTTCCCCGGACAGCCTGCCAGCACAGCTCTCTCCCGCCAGGTAAAAGTTCCCCGGACAGCCTGCCGGCACAGCTCTCTCACAGACAGTATACTTTGCCCGCCGCATCTGCGCAAGAAAAAGATATTCATATGCCTGCCAGTTTTCCCATGCACCCGCTAATTTCCCTTGCAGTTTTCACTTTCGTAGTCTATACTGAGGTTATCAGAATACATTTGGGAGGTATTACTTATGAAAGACACAAACTGCGGCTACTGCGTGGGCGGCGAACCGCTGGCAAAATTCGGCATCAAGATCTGCGATCTGGACGTCAGCCAGCTTATTCTTTTTAAGGAGCAGAGCAAGCCCGGAAGATGCATTGTCGCCTACAAGGATCACGTCAGCGAAATTGTCAATATCAGCGATGAAGAACGCAATCGTTTCTTTGCGGATGTGGCAAGGGCCGCGAAAGCAATCCATGCAGCTTTCCATCCGGACAAGCTGAACTACGGCGCCTACGGCGATACCGGCTGCCATCTTCATTTTCATCTTGTTCCCAAGTACAAAGAGCAGGATGAATGGGGCAGCATATTCCAGATGAATCCCGACAAGGTTTACCTGACGGATGCAGAATATGAAGAAATGATTGAAAAAATCAAGGCGTGCCTGTAAGGCACGCTCTTTTTGACTCCTCGAAATCTTTTCAGGGCAAAACCGCCGCTACAAAAGCATGGCGTAAAAAGAAGCGCCCACCACGGTGCAAAGGCCGGAGACGACAATTGCCAGGCTGCTCATGGCGCCCTCGATTTCCCCCATCTCCATAGCTCTGGCTGTGCCGATGGCATGGCAGGAGGTACCGATGGCAAGTCCCCGGGAAATTGCATTTCGTATTCTGAAGCGCCTGCAGATAAATTCCGCCGTCATATTTCCCAAAACACCTGTGATGATAATGACCGCCACGGAAATTGTCACATAACCTCCCAGTTCCTCGGACACGCCCATGCCAATGGCCGTGGTGATTGATTTCGGCAGCAGCGTCACATATTCTTCATGTGATAAACGAAAGGCCAACGACATAAGAAACACCGACGTAAGGCTTGTGAGCACCCCTGAAATAATTCCCGCCAGAATTGCCCAAATATGCTTTTTTAAAAGCGCAAGTTTCTGATACAGCGGAATCGCCAGGCTTACGGTGGCCGGCGTCAGCAGATAGCTTAAGTACTTTGCGCTGCTGTTGTAGCTCTCATAGTCCACGCCGGCCGCTGCCAGAAACGCAATGACAAGGATGATAGAGATCAGCAGCGGGTTGCATACGGCAAGCTTTGTCCGGTTTTTCAGAAACAGCCCGACATTGTATGCCAAAAGGCTTAACACTACTCCCGCCGTGGCCGAATTGATAATAAAATCATTCATTCTTTTTTCCACCCTCTGAAGATTTTTCTTTTTTCGACAGAAAAAAATCCGTCACTTTTCCTGTGACAATCATCACCAGAAACGTAGACACCGCTGTGATAACGCAGACCGGGAAAAGAACCGGGCGAAGCTGCTCCCAGGACGCCATCAGCCCCACAGCCGCCGGGATAAACATCATGGGCATAATTTCGATCAGAAATTCCCCCGTCTCCTTTACGCTTTCCACGCGAAGTTTCCCCGAGGCCAAGAGTCCCAGCATCAACACAAGTCCATAGATACTGCCCGGCACCGGAAGGGGAATCAGGCTTTTGACGATCTCACCTGCGCAGGTGACTGTCAGAATAATTCCAAATTGTTTCATATACTTCATAAGCTGCGCTCTCCCCGACATTTTTTCACTGCAATTCTACCACAATTTGACATTATTGTGAACCGCCGAAACAAAAAAAACAGAACGGCACAGTTTTTTGACCATACCGCTCTGCAGATCGTAAAATTTTTATCTCTGTGTCTGATTCGTTCCGTCGTCCGTAATATCATCCACAACGTTTTCGGCTCCATCGATGATCCCGTCTCCAACTTCCCCGATTCCCTCTCCGATTTCTTCAAGTCCGCTCTCTCTGCCGTCATTGCCGTTTCCATCGCTGCTGTTATTGTCTCCGGCCGTCGCGCTGTTCAGCGTATCGTTATTTGCATCATCCGTTGTATTCGTTGCTGCGGTGTTGGTTCCCACACCGTCCGCCGCGTTATCGGCAGCGCCATTGTCCGCGGCAGTATTCTTTTCATTCTCCGTGCCGTTTTCCGAAGTCTGAGCCGTTTTGCTCTCCGTCGCACTGTTGTTGTCCGTATTCTTGTCTCTGCCGCATCCTGCCAGAACTGCGGCGAGGCAGACAGCAAACACAAGAGCAGTCATTCCTTTTTTCAAACGTTTCATAGCATAAGTCTCCTTTTCTATATATTCTGGATTCCAGGGTAAACGGCAGATTTACGTGCCGTTTACTATAAGATTTCTCTCAGTAATAATATCTCTTATTTTCACCATATTATTCAGCTCTTTTTCGAAAAAGCCGTTTTGCAAGCCGGCTGGCGTTAAAGGGAATCAGCGGATACAAATAGCTTTCCCCGGAGATGGTACGGTTGAAAAGCATAAAGCAAAATGTGATAAGAATCCCCGCCGCAAGCCCCCAGAAATTAAAAAGCCCTACCAGCAAAAGAAGAATGATCCGCATAAATTTCAGGGCATAACCGAGTTCAAAATTGGACTGCGTGTAATTGGCAATTGCGACAAAGGCCATATACAGCATAGTTTCCGCATTAAACCAGCCTGACTTTACCGCAAATTCGCCCACTACGATACCTGCAATCACGGAAAGCGGCGTCGACAGGGTCTGGGGCGTGTTCACCGCCGCAAGCTTCAGACCGTCGATGGCAAACTCCAGAATCAGAAGCTGTACAAGAATCGGCACATGCAGTTCCCCCGCCACTTTAATGAAGGAGAGCCATTCGGGAATCCAGGAGGTATTCTGCATAAATAAAAGCCATATCGGCGTTAAGACAAGCGACATAAGTGCAATAATAAAACGCGACAGCCGAAGATACGTTCCTGTGATGGGCGGAAAATAATAATCGTCCGCTTCCTCCAGGATATCAAAAATGGTGGCCGGCAGAAGAATCGCCGTGGGCGCGTTATCCACAAGAATCGCAATTTTACCGTCCAATATGCTGGCCGCCGTAGTGTCCGGTCTCTCCGTATACTTAAATTTGGGGAAGGGGTTATACCATTTTCGCCTGTAAATCGCCTCCGCCAGGCTTTCCTGGCTCATCGTCAGCGCGTCTACCTTCAGTGAGGTGATTTTTTCCCGAAGATTGTCAAGGAGCTTTTCATCCGCACGGTCCTGCATATAGCAAAGCACAATGTCTGTCTTTGAGCTTTCTCCGGCATTTAACATCTCCATTACCAGTTGGGGATCGCGGATGCGCCGGCGAATCAAAGCCGTGTTAAACACTACCGTCTCCACAAAGCCGTCCCTGGAGCCCCGCAGCGTCTTATCCTTTCCGGGTTCCTCCACGCTGCGCATTGGATAGGTGCGGCAGTCGATGGCAAAACATTTCTCGTAGCCGTCAATCAGCAGGCAGACCACTCCGGAGAGAATATTGGTAACGATTTCCTCTTTTTCCTCCAGCATATCTACTTCCACATAGGGAATATAATTCTGTGACAGGTCCTGGCTTGTCTCCGGCAAGTCTTCCGGCGTAAGAGAATAGAAAAATTCCAGAAGTTTTTCCATAATATCGTCTTTGACAAAGCCGTCAATGAAATAAATACAGGCGTTCCTGCCGCCTACCGGCAGCATGCGGTAAATAATGTCAAAGCTTTTGGAAATCTTGAGTGCGCTGTGAAAATATTCCATATTGTCATACAGACTGTTTGAGATATGATTGGCCATAAAAAAACTCCTTTGGGTTCGTTATTATCCAGCGTTCCCAAAAGAGTTTTCTTTTATTCCTGCAGAATAGCCCGCTTATCTGTGGTCGCCCATGAAAAACAGCGCCACCGTTCCCGGGCCGGAATGAGCCCCGATTACCGGTCCCACCGGATGGATGATAAATTCCTTTATCCCAAAGCGCTCCTGGACCAGAGACTTTACATACTCGGCATCTTTAAGGCAGTCTCCATGGCTGATAAATACAATATCATTTTTTCCTGCATAGCTTCCCTGCTTTTCTGCCATAGCGTCTACCAGTGCTTCCAGAGATTTTTTTCTCCTTCTGACCTTGGAAAGGGGAATGAGCTTTCCCTCATCATTGACATGAAGAACAGGTTTTAAACTGATCATTGTTCCCACCACTGCAGCCACCTTTGACACTCGCCCGCCGCGGTAAAGATGAAACAGGTCATCCACAGTAAAGCTGTGAATCACGTTCAGGCGGTGCTCCTCGCACCACTGCGCCAGCTCCTGTGCGCCAAGCCCCTCCTCTTTTTTCTGAAGCGCCTTATGTACCAAAAGCCCTTCTCCCAGAGAGGCACAGAGGGAATCCACCACATAAATTTTCCGTTCAGGGTAATCCTCCATCAATTCCTCCGCCGCAATCCGGGCGCTGTTGCAGCTTCCGCTCAGGCCGCTGGAAAAAGCAATATGTACGATATCCTTTCCTTCCCTCACAATCGGCTCGAAAACAGCCTTTGCATTTTCCGGATTGACCTGCGAAGTCGTCGGCATAGAGCCATTTCGCATTTTCGCATAAAATTCCCCGGAAGACAGCTCTTTTCCGCCCCTGAAATACGTCTCACCATCCAGAACATAAGACAGGGAAAGCACCTGAAGCTCATGCTTCTGATAATATTCCTCCGGAAGGTCAGTCGTCGTATCGGTTGTAATTACATAACTCATAAGAATCCTCCTGTTTTCTGTTCAGACTGCCGCCGCTCCTGCATAGAATGTACAAATACCTTTCAAGGAGCTTATGATGAGCAGCAAGACCAAAATTATTATTATGAAAAAAAGGGAAGTCATCTACACCGCTATTTTTGCAGCGCTGGGAATCACTCTCATTCTGCTGATGATCCTGATGTTCCGTCCCAAGAGTACCCCGGATACTTTGAGCACTTCAAAATCGCTCTATACCCCCGGCGTATATACCGCCCCAATTACATTGAACAACAATGCAATGGATCTGAAGGTCCGGGTAGATAAAGACCACATCAACAGCATCTCCCTTACCAATTTAAGCGAAACTGCCTCGGCCATGTTTCCGCTGATGCAGCCTGCGCTGGAATCTCTTGCAGTTCAAATCTGCGAGACCCAGTCCACAAAAAACATTTATTATGAAGCCTCCAGGCAGTATACATCCCAAATGCTCCTGGACGCCATAGATTCCGCCCTAAAGCTTGCCAGGACCTCCTGATCCGGGCGCAGGGCAGTTCTTTTTCTTCCATCTGCGGACGGCTTCTTCTGCCCGGCTTCGCAGGCAGCCTCGCCTGATCCGGGCACAGACGCTTTGTCAGATTTCCCGTTCCAGCTGCTCCAGTTCCACCATCCACACCTGGACGCAGGCGTCGCTTGGCATACGCAGATCCCCTCTTGGCGATACCGCAACGCTTCCCACCTTCGGGCCGTCCGGCAGGCAGGAACGCTTAAACTGCTGGGAGAAAAATCTGCGGTAAAATACCTTCAGCCACTTTAAGATCGTCCTGCGGTCATAGCTTCCCTCAAAGGCTTTCACCGCCAGACGGTACACCTTGGAGGGTTCCTCCGCGCAGCGCATCATATGGTACAGGAAAAAGTCATGCAGCTCGTAAGGCCCCACCAGATCTTCTGTCTTCTGAGATATCACGCCGTCCTCAGGGGGCAGAAGCTCCGGGCTGACCGGCGTGTCAAGCACATCCAGCAACACTTTCGCCAGCGTCTGATCCCCGCAGGTATCCGCATAATAGCGCACCAGATGGCGTACCAGGGTCTTCGGTATGGAAGCGTTTACCGCATACATGGACATATGGTCCCCATTATAGGTAGCCCATCCCAAAGCAAGTTCAGACAGATCCCCCGTGCCGATAACCAGCCCGCCCGTCTGATTTGCCATATCCATCAAAACCTGCGTTCTCTCTCTGGCCTGGCTGTTTTCATACGTCACATCATGATTGTGAGGGTCATGGCCGATATCCCGAAAATGAACGCCAACCGCCTCTTTGATATTTACTTCTTTCAGTACCGCGCCCATTTTTTCCGCCAGCTTGCAGGCATTTTGATAGGTGCGGTCCGTCGTTCCAAAGCACGGCATGGTCACGGCAAGAATACCGGATCTTGGAAGTCCTGCAAGGTCTGCCGCTTTCGCCATAACAATCAATGCCAGCGTGGAATCCAGGCCGCCGGACAGTCCAACCACCAGGCTTCTGACGCCCGTATGCTGCAGCCTTTTCTTGAGCCCGAGCGCCTGGATCATTAAAATTTCCTCGCATCTTCTGTCCCGGTCCTCCCTTGACTGCGGCACGAAAGGCTGCGCCGCCACAAAACGGGTCAGCTCTGTTTCGCTTATCTTTAGATGGAAGGGTATCTTTTCGTAATCTTCCCGAAAGGCACAGTGATACGTTGTCATCCTCCTGCGCTCAGTACACAGTCTGCGGACATCTATTTCGCTGTACGTGATTTCATTTGTGAAACGCGGCGACTCATTCAGCACCACGCCGTTTTCCGCAATCAAATTGTGACCGCCGAACACTACATCCGTAGTGGATTCTCCATCCCCGGCGCTGGCATAGACATATCCGCAGATCAGCCTTGCCGACTGTCCCGCCACCAGCGCTTCCCGATACGTACTTTTCCCCGTATTCTCATTGCTTGCGGAAAGATTGACCATCACCGTCGCCCCGGCCAGGGCATGGGAAATGCTGGGTGGCTCGGGCGCCCACAAATCTTCGCAGATCTCTGCTGCCACGATAAGTCCCTCCATTTCCTGGCAAGTAAACAGCAAGTTGGTGCCAAAGGGAACCGGATTTCCCTCAAATTTTACCCATTCTGCCTTTCTGTTTCCCGCCTCAAAATGCCTTGCCTCATAAAATTCCGCATAATTCGGCAAAAACCGCTTCGGCACCAATCCCAGAAGCTTTCCCCTGCTGATGGCTGCCGCCGTATTGTAAAGTTTCCCATCCTTTTCCCAGGGGATGCCCACAAAGACAAGCGCATCCACTTCCCGCGATGCAAACAATATCTGGTGAAGCTCATGTTTTGCCGAATCCAGCAGCCTCTCCTGCAAAAACAGGTCGCTGCAGGTATAGCCTGTAACGGCAAGCTCCGGGAACACAATGATTCTGGCTCCATTAGAAGCCGCCTCCTTCATTTTCAGACAGATCTGCGCCGCATTAAAGATGCAGTCCGCCACCTTAAGATCCGGCGTTACCGCCGCCGTTTTTACAAATCCATGTCTCATAGATACCGCCTCTCATCCTTTCGGTCTTTTGCCTGCACAGCCGACTTCCTTTATCTGCTGCGCGCAAGCAGCTCTTTTAATTCCTCCACAGAAAAAGTATAATTCCGGTTGCAGAAATGGCAGTTCACCTCTATAGGCTCTCCGTCGCTGATCATCTCCTGAAGCTCCTTTTTCCCGATGCTGACCACTGCCCTTGCCACTCGCTCCTTTGAGCAGTTGCAGAAAAACCGCGTCGGCATTGTATCGGTAATCTCCAGCCCAAAGTCGCCCAAAAGCTTTGCAAGAATCTGCTCCGGTGTGTCGCCTGCGTCCAGCATAGACGTCACTGAAGTTACCTGCGCCAGCTTTTTTTCAAGCCCGGAAATGATTTCTTCCGACGCAAAAGGCATCAGCTGTATAATAAATCCACCTGCCTGGCGAACCGTATTCTCCTTATTCATCAGAACACCAAGCCCCACAGCCGATGGCACTTGCTCTGAAGCGGCAAAATAATACGTCAAATCCTCTGCAATCTCGCCGGTTTTCAACATGGTCTGCCCCGAGTAGGGTTCCTTAAGCCCCAGATCTTTGATTACGTTCAGAAACCCCGGACCCACGGCGCCCGCCACATCCAGCTTTCCCTTGCTGTTCGCCGGAATTACCACATTTGGATTTCCCACATATCCTTTTACATTTCCATGGGAATCTGCCGTTACAGTAATTCCTTTTAAAGGTCCCTGCGCTTTAATCTGCAGCGTCAGGATATCACTGTCGCCCTTCATCATACTTCCCATCATGGCGCCCGCCGTCATCAGCCTTCCAAGAGCCGCCGTCGCCACGGGGCTGGTGCCGTGAGCCGCCCTCGCCGTCTCCGCCATCTCCCGCGTTGTGGCTGCAAAAGCCCGTATCTGACTGTCCGCCGCCGTTGCTCTCACAATATAATCTGTCATATGGTAACCTCGCTAACGTATTTTTCCTGCTTTTTATACTCCCTTGCCACGATATAAACACGTTCGCTCATATCATGGGGCTGATTCTCTGTAAAGGCGTCAAAAGCCGCCTCAAATTTCAGGCCCGCTTCCTCAAGGAGCTCTCTGATCTTTTTTATTTCATACGCCCGCTGCAGATGTGTTTCCGTATATTTCTCGTACAAACCGTCCGCACGTTTCAGAAACATTGTCAGATCATACTCGTTGACCTGTTCTTCTTCATAATATAGATTTTCCCAGATCAGGCTTCCCTTGCTGCGGTGCTCCGCAATTACCTGGTCGCCTACCACCTGTTCAAAATAAAAGGGCGTTTTTAAATCGAAAATAAAGACGCCCCCGGGATCCAGATAATTATTTACCAGAGAAAACACCTTCACCAGTTCCCGGCTGTTTACAATATAATTTATGGAGTCACAAATGCTCACCACAGCCCGCACGGTTCCGTACAGTTCAAATTCTCGCATATCCTGCAGCAGATAAAGAATATCCGCGCCTGACTGTTCCTTTTTTTCCACTGCTCTCTCAAGCATCTCCGCCGAACTGTCCACACCGATCATATCATACCCAAACGCCGCAAAAAGTTCTGTAAACGCGCCCGTACCGCACCCCAGTTCCAGCACAAGCCCATCCCTGATCCCGCGCTTTATCAGCAGTTTTCTCACATATTCTGCCCATTCCTGATAAGGAATATTATCCATAAACAGGTCGTAGCACTTCGCAAATCCGGTGTACGCTCCTCCGCTTTCTTCTCCGTCCGGTTCGTATCCTTCTGCACCGGGAACATCTTTTTCCTTATCCAGGCCGCATTTGTCTGCACGTTCTCTGCACATATCCCTTTTCTCTCCTGTATTTAAAAGAACAATCCGGGAATCAGATAAGAAAGCGTCGTCATAATCACCGTCGCCATAACGATTCCCAGGCACACTGCCGGAAACGCCTTTCTGAATCTGATATTCAGCATGGCCGCTATCAATGACCCCGTCCACGCGCCCGTACCGGGCAGCGGAATACCCACAAAAAGCACCAGACCCCAAAACTCATACTTTTCTATGCTGTCCTTTTTGCTCATAGCCTTGTTTTCCAGTTTTTCCACCATAGGCTTAAACGCCTTTCTCTGCTTCAGCCAGTTGAAAATCGGTGTGATCAGAAGCAGTATAAAAGGCACGGGAATAATATTTCCTGTCACGCAGATGGCGATAGCCTTCCACATCTCTACTCCCAGGGCGGAGGCAAGTACCAGACCGCCCCTCAGTTCCAAAATAGGCACCATGGACACCAGAAACACCAGAGCTTCTTTTGTCAGCACGCCTCCAAACGTATTTACAAACCACATAGATAAACCGCTCATAAAAATCTCCTTTTTAAACACAAATGGGTTAAGGCTGCTACGCCTGCTTCATATATTCTCTGAAAAACGCGATCAGCATATCCATCTGCCTGTCCGTTCCGATTGTAATCCGCAGATAATTGCTGACGCGGGGCTTTTCAAAATAGCGCACAAAGATATGCTTTTCCCGCAGCGCCAAAAACAATTCTTTGGCGGGGTACTTTTTATGGGTCACAAAGAGAAAATTCGCTTTAGAATCCCCGAAGGAAAATCCAAGCTTTGCCAGTTCCTTTTTTACGCGCTCTCTGGTCGCTATGATTTTTTCCGCCGTATTTCTGAAATAAAGGTCGTCTTTGAGCGCCTCGGCTCCCAGAAGGAGGCTCGGCCGGTTCATCGTATAGGAATTGAAAGAATATTTTGCATCGTTCAGATAGCGGATCATTTTTTCACTTCCAAAGGCATAGCCGATGCGAAGCCCCGCCAGGGAACGCGACTTGGAAAAGGTCTGTACCACCAGGACATTTTCATATTTTTCGATAAGTCCCAGCGCAGACGTTCCCCCAAAGTCTATGTACGCCTCGTCAATGATTACCACAGATTCCCTGTTGCGCCGTACAATTTCCTCGATATCGGAAAGGGGCAGCTCCACTCCGGTGGGCGCGTTCGGATTTGGAAAAATCACGCCGCCGTTTGGCTTAAAATAATCTTCCTTCACAATATGAAATTCACTGTCCAGGGGCTGCTGCTCATAGGGAATCCGAAAAAGCTGCGCCCACACATCATAAAAGGAATAGGTGATATCCGGGAAAAGGATCGGCTGCGTGCCGTTAAAAAAGGTGAGAAACGCCATGGCAAGCACATCATCAGAGCCCACGCCCACAAACACCTGAGAGGGCTTCACCCTGTAATACTCTGCAAGGCCGTTCACCAGTGTCTCCGCAGCGATCTCAGGGTACAGCCGAAGTTTCTCGCAATCCATCTCCCTGGCCGCCTTTTCCACCCCCGGCGCCGGGGGATAAGGGTTTTCGTTTGTATTCAGTTTAATCATATCCGCAAAATCGGGCTGCTCACCCGGCGTATAGGGAACGACCCTGCGGACATTTTCTTCCCATTTTTCCATACATATACTCCATTCCATCCAAATCGGATGCCCTAAATCAAGCCGCACTCCCTGCCAAGTTCTTCAAATTTAGGCAGGGAATTTATAATCGTCTCATAGGAGACGCAGTATGCCAGACGAACAAAGCCCGGACACGCAAAGGAAGAACCCGGAACAAGCAGCAGATTGTACTTCTTTGCCATATCGCAGAATACGCTTTCATCCTCCACAGGCGATTTTACAAAGAGATAAAATGCGCCCTCCGGCTTAATGCAGGAAAATCCCGCCTTTTTCAGTCCTTCGTACAGCGCGGTGCGGTTGCGGTCGTAATAGGCCACGTCCGCCTTTGCATCCAGGCACTTTGCCACGACCCGCTGAAACAGCGACGGCGCGTTGACGTATCCCAGTATACGGTTCGCCACATTGGCTGCATTGATAATAAGCTCGCTATCCTCTGCCTCGTCAGGAATCACCAGATAGCCAATACGCTCCCCGGGCAGCGAGAGGGATTTACTGAAAGAGTAACCCACAATCGTGTTTTCATAGTATTTCGTCAGCCAGGGCACTTTTACACCGTCGTACACAAGCTCCCGGTAGGGTTCGTCAGAAATCAGATAAATAGCCGTTCCAAATTCCTTTTGTTTGCTTCTCAGAATTTCAGCCATGCGAAGAATCGTCTGCTCAGAATATACCACGCCGGTGGGATTGTTCGGCGTATTGACAATCACCGCCTTCGTCTTCGGCGACAGCATACGCTCAAATTCTGCCAGATTCGGCTGAAATGTTTCCGTGTCGGGCTTAACTTCCCGCAAAATGCCGCCGAAATTTGCCGTGTATGCCCGGTATTCGCCAAAGTACGGAGCAAAGGTCAAAACCTCGTCCCCCGGGTTCAGAAGGGTTTTCAATATTACGTTCAGGCCGCCTGCCGCCCCCACGGTCATCAGAATATTTTTTCCTGAAAAATTTGTCTGGAAGCGTTTATTCAGAGAAGCTGCCACGGCCTCCCGCACATCCTCATAGCCGGAATTGCTCATATAGCCATGCACCATCAGAGAGTCCTCCGTGCCAAGGATCTCGCCGATTGCTTCTTTTACCTCCTTCGGCGCCGGCACATTTGGATTTCCCAGGCTGAAATCATAAACATTCTCAGCTCCATACTGCTGTGCCAATCTTTTTCCTTCCTCGAACATTGCCCGAATCGCGGAACTGTTTTTTACCATCTCTGTCATTGTTTTTGCAATCATGGCTTTATCTCTCCTTTAATCTTACCGTTCCCTTTTCTACCATAAACACCGGATGATACGACAGCTTTGCCCTGCGAAGTCCTTCTTCTCCCAGGTCTTCCTCCCGGTTTACATACGTATACTCCATCGCCTCATGCAGGACAAACTGCTGATTTATCATAGGATATGCACCATCCACCGCGGAAAATGCCTTTTCAATATGCACTACCATTGTGTCGTCGCATACCGGCTCGCCAATGGAAAACGCCACCACCTCGCCATTTACGCGCAGCAGCCCTCCCCGAAGTTCAAGCTCCTTCATCAGGCGCAGGGAATTTAAGGTTACGCACATCTCCGCCGTCTTTTCCTCGTCCTCCTCGCAGCCGTTTAAGCGGCGCCAGGCCAGAGCCATCTGAAAACAATCCTCCACGTTGGAATCATCTATCGTCTCATATTTCCATTCAGGGTATGTTCTCAGAAATTTATTGATATGATTCTTTTTTCCATGATACTTTTTCCCGGAAAGATTTGCAAGCTTTTCCGTCTCGTAAACGTAATCTGCCGCATCCCTATCGTACTCGATTTCAAAAACGCCCGGATAAAGCTCCTCAAGCAGAGCAAATTTTTCCGGGGTCACAAGCCCGAGAACAAATTCCTGTCCCTGCTCCCGGCAGTACTGCATAAGCGCCTCAAGAGCCGGGCGAAGCTTTTGGCTGTGTCCTATGGGAAAATCAAAAAATACCGTGCTCTCCGAGCCCCGGAAAACCAGCGTATCCTCCACAATGGCGTAATCCACCCGGTAATAGGCAGACCACAGATAAATATTTGCGAAAGTGAGCTCACAGCTTCGTGTCTTCTGCATTGCCAGGTAGCGGTTAATCAGCTCCCTGTCCTCTAAACTTACTTTCTTAAATTCTATGTTCATTCTATCCTCTTTTCTCTATGCCTGTACCTCCGCCGACATCCGGTACAGCTTGCTGTATATCCCCTGTTTTGCCAGCAGCTCCTCATGGGTTCCCTGCTCCTCGATTCCATTTTCCGTCATCACAAGGATTTTTTCCGCGTTTCTGATGGTCGTCAGACGATGCGCGATCACAAAGGTCGTCCTGCCCTTCGCCAGCGCCTCCAGAGATTCCTGAATGATTTTTTCGCTCTCATTGTCGAGAGCCGAAGTAGCCTCGTCAAAAATCAGAATCGGCGGGTTCTTCAAAAACACCCGGGCGATAGACAGCCGCTGCTTCTGACCGCCGGACAGCTTCACGCCCCGCTGTCCGATGTCCGTCTCGTAACCCTTCGGCAGTTCCATGATAAACTCATGGGCATTGGCCAGTTTTGCCGCCCTTATCACTTCCTCGTCGGAAGCTTGCGGCTTTCCGTAGCGAATATTTTCCATGACATTTTCCGCAAACAGATACACGTCCTGCTGTACGATACCGATATGATCTCTCAAACTCTTTAATTTTATCCCCCGGATATCTTTTCCGTCCAGGAGAATACGGCCAGAGTCCACATCATAAAACCTTGGAATCAGGCTACACAGTGTGGTCTTTCCGCCGCCGGAGCTTCCCGCAATTGCAATATACTCTCCCGCGTTCACATGAAGATCGATATGGCTCAGTACCGTCTCCAGATTCTCCTCGTAGCGGAAGGAAACATCCTCAAATACAATATCGCCCTTCACCTCTTTAAGCTCCACCGCATCCGGATCGTCTTCAATATCCGGCTCCACGGCCAGAATTTCCAGAAAACGCTCATAACCAGTATATCCGTTTTGAAACTGCTCTGTGAAATTAATCAGTTTTTTAATCGGCTCCGTAAAGTTATTCACATACAGAAGGAAGGTAATCAGATCTGTGCTGTTCATGGAATTTCCGGAAATCAGCGCAGCCCCAACCACGGCTACGCCCACCGTCACCAGCGTCGTCATGGCGCCCAGGCCCGCATGGTATGCTCCCATATAGCGGTAGCTGATCCGCTTGCTGTCCACAAAGCGCTGGTTTCCATTCTGGAATTTCTTCATTTCCACATCTTCATTGGCAAAAGATTTTACTACGCGTATGCCGGACAGGCTGTCCTCAATCTGGCTGTTGATATCTGCAATCCGCGCCCGGTTCTCCTTAAAAGCCCGCTTCATCCTGCGGTTCAGAATAAAGGCATAGACAACGATCAGCGGAATAAAGGCAAAGGTCACAAGAGCCAGAGTTTTGTTGACCGTCAGAAGAATGACAAAGGAACCGAAAAATTTAATCAGAGAAATCACAAGATCTTCCGGCCCGTGGTGCAGAAGCTCGCTGATATCAAAAAGATCGCTGGTAATGCGGGACAGAAGCTGTCCAACCTTCTGATTATCATAAAATGTAAACGAAAGCTTCTGGTAATGCCGAAAGATTTCATTGCGCATATCATGCTCGATACAGGCGCCCATCACATGGCCGTAATTACCGATATAATAATTGCAGAAACATTCCAGCAAAACAAGCGCCACCATCACTGCGGCCAGTTTCCATATGGTCGGCATAGCCATTTCTGCCGGAAGAAAAATAACCGTCCCGGTGATGTAACGCACGATCAGGGGGATGACGAGCGTCACGCCAGCCCCCAGAATCGCAAGAAACATATCAGACCAGAACAGCCATCTATAGGGCTTGTAATAGCCAATCAGTTTTTTCCATTTCCGTTCCATTTCGGATTACTCCACTACCAGGCCCTGTCTTGTCATCACATCAACAACCTGATTTACGTATTGTTCGCAAAGCTCATCCTGCGCGGCTTCCACCATGACGCGTATCACCGGTTCCGTACCGCTTTCCCGCACCAGAATACGCCCCTCGTCTCCCAGAGCCTGCTCCACCTGGCGGACAGCTTCCACCACCGCCTCGTTTTCCCTTGCTTCCTGTTTATCTGCCACGCGCACATTTTTCAAAAGCTGCGGATAAATTTTTACCTCCGCTGTCAGCGTACCCAGAGTCATTTTCTTCTCCGTCAGAACCTCCATCACCATCAGCGACGTCAAAATGCCGTCCCCTGTGGTCGCGTGCTTGCTGAAAATGATATGGCCCGACTGTTCTCCGCCCAGGCAATGGCCGTTTTTCATCATGTTTTCATAGACGTATTTGTCGCCCACCGCCGTTTTTTCATACTCGATGCCCGCACGGTCGAAAGCTTTATAAAGGCCCAGATTGGACATCACTGTCGTCACCACCGTGTCGTTTTTCAGCCTTCCGTTTTCCTTTAAATATTTTCCGCAGACATACAGAATCATATCGCCGTCCACCACATTTCCGTTTTCATCCACGGCAATACAGCGGTCCGCGTCTCCGTCGTAGGCAAAGCCCACATCAAGTTTTTTCTCCCGCACCAGCGCCTGAAGCGCCTCAATATGCGTGGAACCGCAATCCGTATTGATATTCGTACCGTCCGGATCATTGGCGATCACATAAGTTTTCGCTCCCAGCGCGTCAAAAACACTCTTGGCGATGGAAGACGCACTGCCGTTGGCACAGTCCAGGCCAATACGGTATTTTTTAAAGGAACGCGTTGCCAGCGAGATCAGATAGCCGATATAACGGTTTCTTCCCGCCACATAGTCGATCGTGCGTCCGATATGTTCTCTTGTGGCCAAAGGAAGCTCCTCCATTCCACCGTCAATATATTTTTCAATGAGTTCCTCAACACTTGCCTCCATTTTATGTCCGCTGCGGTTGATAATCTTAATGCCATTGTCGTAAAAAGGATTATGGCTGGCGGAAATCATGATGCCGCAGTCAAACTCCTCCGTGCGCACCACGTAGGAAACGCTGGGCGTCGTGGTGACATGCAGAAGGTATGCGTCCGCTCCGGAAGCAGTCAGGCCCGCCACCAGAGAATATTCAAACATATAGCTGCTTCTCCTCGTATCCTTGCCAATGACAATGTTGGCCTTATGCTCTCTGCCGAAATACCAGCCGAGAAATCTTCCCACCTTGTAGGCATGTTCCACCGTCAGCTTGACGTTTGCCTCCCCGCGAAAGCCGTCGGTTCCAAAATATTTTCCCATGATAATCTCCTCTCAATTCATTCTTTGCAGGATGATAAAGGACGCCAATTTCTGGCGTCCCTTTTCTGACTGTCAATTTTTTCTTATACTCTGGACAGATATTCACCGGTACGCGTATCGATCTTGATCTTATCGCCCTGATTTACAAACAGCGGTACATAAACCGTTGCTCCGGTTTCCACAACTGCCGGCTTCGTTGCACCCTGCGCAGTGTCGCCCTTGAATCCCGGCTCGGTATCCGTAATCTCAAGCTCTACGAACAGAGGCGGCTCTACTGCGAATACGTTTCCATTGTAGGAGCAAACCTTTACCATCTCGTTCTCTTTTACAAATTTGAGCGCATCTCCAATATCCTCCTGGCTCAATGCGATCTGATCGTAAGTTTCCACGTTCATGAAATGGAACAGATCCCCGTCTGAATACAGATACTGCATATCCACACGCTCGATACGTGCCTGCGGGAATTTTTCAGTGGGACGGAAGGTTTTCTCTACCACACCGCCGTTGATAATATTTTTCAGTTTTGTTCTCACAAAAGCCGCGCCTTTTCCGGGCTTTACATGCTGGAACTCAATAATCTGATATACGTTTCCCTCGATTTCCAGCGTGACACCATTTCTAAAATCACCTGCTGATATCATTCAAATTTTCCTCCTTTGGATAAACACCATACTTGTTCATATTGTAATATAAAACAAGCTGTATTTCAAGATTATTTTTTATAATTCAATCAACTCTTTTGGAGAATGGGTAAGATTCACGCAATATCCCTCTGTGATCATCACCATATCCTCGATGCGCACGCCGCCGAAGCCCGGAAGATAAATCCCCGGCTCCACTGTCTCGACCATATACGGCCGGAGGGTTTCCTCGCAGGTTGGAGAAAGGCGGGGATCTTCATGAATATAAAGTCCCACGCTGTGCCCAAGTCCATGGCCAAAATATTTCCAGTAACCCGCCCTTGCAATGACCTCCCGGGCGTACCTGTCTACATCGCATCCCCGAAGATCCGCGGTTGCACAGTCAAGACCTTCCTGCTGCGCTTCCAGCACAATCCCGTAGATTTCCTTCTGCTTATCGCTGGCCTTGCCCATCACGACGGTTCTCGTCATATCAGAACAATAGCCGTTGTACACGCAGCCGAAGTCCATGGTGACAAAATCGCCCTTCTCAATTTTTCTTGTGGAAGGCATAGCGTGGGGCAGGGCCGAATTTGGGCCCGATGCCACAATCGTCTCGAAGCTCAGCTTTTCCGCGCCGTGCATCTTCATAAAATATTCAAGCTCCGCCGCCACCTCAAGCTCTGTCATGCCAGGCTTAAGCACCGTGAGAATATGGGAGAAGGCCTGATCGCCTATAGCTTCGGCTTTCTCCATATATGCAATTTCCTGCTCTGTCTTTATACTTCTGAGCCGATCCAGGCTGTCTCCCAGTTCCGTATTCAGCCGGCCATTGCAGGCTTTGGAAAGCTTCTGGTACGTGCCGTAAAGCATATATTTCTCCTCAAACCCCACATTCTTCGCTTGATCTTCCTCCATCAGTCCGTTTAAAAGTTCCCCGTAATTGCGGGCGTTTCCCGGATCCTGCACCTCAAAATCCGGCGCTTCCTCCCTGGCCGCTGTGGTATACCTGGCGTCCGTCATCAGCACGCGCCGTTTTTCCGAGATATAAAGATATCCCGTAGCTCCGCGAAATCCGCTCAAATACCGCATATTCGCTCCGTCCGACACTACAATGGCGTCCAGGCCTTTCTCTTTCATCAATGCGTAAGTCTTTTCATAAAACAATATTCTCAATCTCCTTTGCCGCCACTTCCAGGCTTTTGCCGTCCGTGACAAATTCAATCTGCGCCGCTTCCCGGTAAATGTCTTCCCGTTCTGCCATCAGCCGCTCTATGTTCTTTCGCAGGTCGCCTCCCGCAAGCTTTGGGCGGGTGGTATCGCCTGCAAGCCGCGCAAGCAGTGTCTCCGTCTTTGCCTTTAAGTAGATCACCGTTCCAAGTTCCCGCATCAGCCTGCGGTTTTCTTCCCTTACCGGAAGACCGCCTCCCACGGCGATTACCATGCGTTCTTTTTCCTTCTTCAGCCGCCGCAGCGTCTCTGTCTCCAGATCCCGGAAATACGCTTCACCCCTCCGGGCAAAAATATCGCTGATCTTCTCCTGCTGCCATTTTTCAATCAGCCGGTCTGTATCGGTAAACCTAAGTCCCAGCGCACCGGCTACTTTTTCCCCCAGGCTGGTTTTTCCCGCACCCATAAATCCAATCAAAATAATGTGATTCATTCCGGCTTCCTCTTTTTCTGATAAAAATATAAAACAATTTTTTCCAGACGGCGCTTCAGCACAATCTGAATTTCTTCTTTGGGGTGAATCGGCTTCACCAGAATGTTCGTCATTCCCGCCCTCCTGGCGCCGTAAATATCGGTAAAAAGCTGGTCTCCCACAAACAGTGTTGTTTTGCTGTCTGTCCCCATCAGTTCGCAGGCCCGCAGATAATTTTTTTTAGAGGGTTTGTGGGCGTTTTCAATATAGTACGCCTGTACCGCGTCGGCAAAGGGCTTTACCCTCGGAAGCTGATTGTTTGAGATCAGACAGTAATTCATCCCGATTCTGCGCAGATTTTCAAAAAGCTTTTCAGCGCGCTCATCCGCCGGCTCCCCGTGGCGAACCAGCGTGTTGTCGATATCAAACAGCACGCCGCGGTATCCTTTGTCATACCATGACTTAAAATCAATATCGTATGCCGAATCCAGATACTCGTCAGGATAGAATTTTTCCAGCATAGCCTACCTCTGTCTCTGTTTATATTTGCTAAGGAACAGCTCCAGCTTATTCATCGTTTCCTCCAGGACTTCCTTTCTTGGAAGATATACCACCCTGAAATGGTCGGGGTTCGGCCAGTTGAAAGCCGTTCCGTGATTCAGAAGAACCTTCTGCTTTTTCAGAAAATCCAGGGCAAACTGTTCGTCGTCTGTGATATTAAACCGCTCAATATCAAGCTTCGGGAAAATATAAAATGCAGCCTTCGGCTTCACTGCCGACACGCCCGGAATGTTATTCAATGCCTTATAAATAAACTCCCGCTGTTCATACACCCTTCCCCCGGGAACCAGAAGTTCCTGGGAGCTCTGATATCCGCCGAGCGCCGTCTGCACAATCGACTGCGCCGGAACATTGGAACAGAGGCGCATATTGGAGAGCATATGGATCCCTTCCAGATAGCCCTGCACATGGGACTTATCGCCGCTCAGACACATCCAGCCCACGCGGTAGCCCGCAATCCGATGGGATTTTGACAGTCCATTCATGGTCACGCAGAACAAATCCGGACAGAGGGACGCAATAGAGACATGCTCCAGCCCGTCCATCACCAGACGGTCGTAGATCTCATCCGCAAAAATAATCAGCTCGTGTTCTCTTGCCACCTCTGCAATTTCCTCAAGAATCTCCTTTGAATAGAGCGCTCCCGTGGGATTGTTTGGATTGATAATCACGATGCCTTTCGTGCGGTCCGTCACTTTGCTGCGGATATCCGCAAGATCGGGATACCAGTCCGACTGCTCGTCGCAGATATAATGGACCGCCTTTCCTCCCGCCAGCGTAATTGCGCCGGTCCACAGCGGATAATCCGGCGCCGGAACCAGAATCTCGTCGCCGTTGTCAAGAAGCGCCTGCATCGCCATCATAATCATTTCGCTGACGCCGTTTCCAAGATAAATATCGTTCATCCCCACATTTGGAATATGCTTTAACTGGCAGTACTGCATAATCGCTTTTCTGGCGGAAAACAAACCCCTGGAATCAGAGTAGCCCTGGGTATTCGGCAGATTTGCCATCATATCCTTTACCACCTCGTCCGGCGCCCGAAAACCGAACGGCGCCGGATTTCCGATATTCAGCTTTAAAATTGTATCGCCGTTCTCCTCCATACGGTCGGCCTCGTCCAGCACCGGCCCCCTGATATCATAACAAACATGATCTAACTTTGTTGATTTTCCATATTGTTTCATTGCTCGTTCCACTCCTTTTCCGGTAGTATATCACTTGCCCTTCTAAAAATCAAATAGAGAAAGCTGATTCGACTCCGGCAGATCGCCCAGAAGCCCCAGATCACCCATGGTATCGATCACGCTCTTGGAAACCTTGGTCCGCTGCCAGAAGTCGTCCTTCGACAAAAACGGGCCGTCCTTGATGGCCTCCACCACGGCCTCCGCAGCCTTGTCGCCCATGCCGTCGATGGTGTTCAGGGAAGGCATCAGCTTGCCGTCGATGATCTGAAAACGGTTTGCCTTTGCCGTATTGATGTCAATCGGCACAAATTCAAATCCCCGTGCATACATCTCCTGCACGCTTTTCATATCCTTATAGGTATCCTGTTCTTTCTTCGTCAGCTTATCATAATTCTTTTTGTAATCGTTCATATAAATCAGTAGCCGCTCGTGACCCTGGCACATCAGCTCATAGTTGAAGGCCGAGGCACGGATGCTGAAATACGCCGCATAATAGGCCAGCGGATAATATACCTTGCAGTAAGCGATGCGGTACGCCATCATAACATAGGCTGCCGCATGGGCCTTGGGGAACATGTATTTTATCTTCTTGCAGGACCAGATATACCATTCGGGCACCTGATGTCCGCGCATTTCTTCCTCCCATTCCGGTTTTAAGCCCTTGCCTTTGCGCACGCTCTCCATAATGGTAAAGGACAGCTCGCTCTCCAGCCCCATACGGATCAGATACGTCATGATATCGTCACGGGTACAGATGGCTGTGGAAATCGTTGCTTTTCCCTCCTGGATCAGCGTCTGGGCATTGCCCAGCCACACGTCCGTGCCATGGGACAGTCCCGAAATACGCACCAGATCCGAAAAGCTCTGGGGCTTTGTGTCCTGAAGCATCTGAATGACAAATTCCGTGCCGAACTCCGGCACTCCCAGGCAACCCAGCGGACAGCCCTGGATTTCCTCCGGGGTGACGCCCAGGGCCTCCGTACTCTGAAAGAGAGACATAACGCTCTTATCGTCCAGAGGAATATCCCTTGCATTCAAGCCTGTCAGATCCTCCAGCATACGGATCATGGTCGGATCATCATGGCCGAGAATATCGAGTTTCAGCAGATTGTGATCAATGGAATGATAATCAAAGTGCGTCGTTATGATATCTGTCTCCGTATCGTTGGCCGGGTGCTGTATCGGCGTGAAAGAATAAATTTCCTCCCCATGGGGCAGCACGATAATGCCGCCGGGATGCTGGCCGGTGGTACGGCGCACCCCCACGCAGCCTTCTACAATCCGGTTGATCTCACAAATCCTTTTTCTCTGTTTATGTTCCTCAAAATAATTTTTTACATAGCCAAAGGCCGTTTTGTCCGCCAGTGTACCGATGGTTCCCGCCCGGAAAGTATGGCCTTCCCCGAAGATTACCTCCGTGTACCGGTGGGCGTTGCCCTGGTAATCCCCCGAAAAGTTTAAGTCTATATCCGGCTCTTTATTTCCTTTAAATCCAAGGAAAGTCTCAAAGGGAATGTCAAATCCCTCCTTGCGCAAAGGCGCCCCGCAGACGGGGCAGTGCTTATCCGGCATGTCGCATCCCGCCCGGCCCGAATAGGCCTTTACTTCCTCAGATTCAAAATCGTAATAATGGCAGTCCTCACAGTAATAGTGAGGGCTTAACGGATTTACTTCCGTAATTCCCGCCATCGTGGCTACAAAGGAGGAACCCACGGACCCGCGGGAGCCCACCAGATAACCGTCCTCGTTGGACTTCCACACCAGCTTCTGGGCAATAATATACATCACGGCAAAGCCGTTTGATATGATCGAGTTTAACTCGCGCTCCAGCCGTTCCGTAACGATAGGCGGAAGGTTTTCCCCGTAGATTTCATGGGCTCTGGTATAGCAGATATCCCGCAGCGTCTTATCGGAGTCCGGAATGACCGGCGGACACTTATCCGGGCGAACCGGCGAAATTTTTTCGCACATATCCGCAATTTTATTTGTGTTTTCAATAACGACTTCCCTCGCCTTATCGCTTCCAAGATAGGAAAATTCCTTCAGCATTTCCTCCGTAGTGCGAAGGAACAGAGGAGCCTGCTGGTCCGCATCCTTAAATCCCTTGCCCGCCATGATAATCCGGCGGTAAATCTCATCCTCGGGGTTTAGAAAATGTACGTCACAGGTGGCAACCACCGGCTTGTGGAACTGCTCTCCCAGCTTTACAATTCTGCGGTTTAATTCCTGCAGATCCTCCCTTGTCTGAATCCCATCATGATCTTCCCGCAAGAGAAATTCATTATTTCCAATCGGCTGTATCTCCAGATAATCATAAAAATTCACCAGTCTGGCAAGCTCCTGCTCCGACCTTCCCTCCAGAACCGCCCGGAACACCTCTCCCGCTTCGCAGGCGGAGCCGACGATCAGCCCTTCCCGGTACTGATTCAGCGCGCTTTTTGGAATACGCGGTCTGCGGTTGTAATACTGAAGATGCGAAAAAGATACCAGCCGGTACAGATTCACGCGGCCCACATCATTTTTCGCCAGAATGATCACGTGATGAGTCGGCAGCTTCCTGATCTGCTCCAGTGAGGAATTTCCCAGATCATTCACCTCGTCAAACCGGCTGATTCCCTGCTCTGTGAGCATATCCAAAAGTTTGAGGTAAATACCCGCGGTACACTCCGCGTCGTCCACCGCCCGGTGATGGTTTAAAAGAGGCACATGAAGGGCTTTGGCCAGCGTATCCAGCTTAAAGCGGTTCAGCTGAGGCAGAAGTACACGTCCCAGCGCCACCGTATCCACATAAGTAAACTCCCGGGGCGTCCCCAGGCGCTTTAAATTCTCCTCCACAAAGCCTACGTCAAAGGAGGCGTTGTGGGCCACCAGCACTGCGTCTCCCACAAACTCCATAAATTCCGGCATGATTTCCTCGATGGGCGGCGCCTCCATCACCATATGATCGCTGATGCCTGTCAGCTGCTCAATGCGGAAGGGAATAGGCGTCTTCGGATTTACAAAGGTGGAAAACCGGCCGGTAATCACTCCGTTTTCTACCTTGACGGCTCCGATTTCGATAATCCGGTTGTCCACCGGATTGAATCCCGTCGTCTCCAGGTCGAATACCACACAGGTTCCCCGCA
The DNA here is from genome assembly GCA_030524785.1 of Eubacteriales bacterium. Classification (GTDB taxonomy): domain Bacteria; phylum Bacillota; class Clostridia; order Lachnospirales; family Lachnospiraceae; genus Marvinbryantia. Next base: position 4,537 of record JAUNFZ010000031.1, on the reverse strand, counting down.
TATCCTGATTTTTCGAGTTTGTCACAATCTGGCGCAGATCATCCACCAGATATCCCTCCACGCCGTAAATTACCTTAAAGGGATGCGCTATCTTTTTCAGCTCCTCCTTCGTCGCCTCTGGATGATCGGCTTTATACGCATCACGGTAAGCGCGGTCGATGTCTTCAATCACATGATTTGCGTCCGGAAAAGCCTGCACCGCGCCATGGTCTGTAATCGCAATGGCCGGCTGCCCCCACTTATAGGCCTGCTTTACAATATCCTTTACCTCGGAAACGCCGTCCATATCACTCATCTTTGTGTGGCAATGAAGTTCCACGCGCTTTTCAGGCCAGGTGTCCATGCGCCCTGTCCTGAAATCTGCAGATTTTTTTATCCCGGACACAGAACCGATCCCAAGCTGGCTGTCAAAGCGGTCTATATTGGTCACGCCCTTGATTTTCACAAAAGCGCCCTTCTTAAGAGAAGCCGACAGTTCCTCCGCCCGCTCTGCCGCAAGAAACAGCTTCACCACAATTGTGTCGGTAAAATCTGTCACCTCTATAATAAACAGACGTTTTTCGTTGCGCAGTTCCCTGACGTCGATGCTGCGGATCTGGCCCCGGATGACAACTTCGCCGATCTCGCCCTCAATGCTGCTGATAGAAACCGCATCCTCCTCAAAGTCTCTGCCGTACAGCACGTCGGGATTATCAGACTGGCGCAGGGGTCTTTTATATTCTCCTCCGTTTGCGCCTCTAAAGCCGTTTCCTCCCCTGGCGCCGTTTCTTGCAAAGCCCCTGACTACCTCCCTTGCAGCGCTCCTTTCACCTGCGGTGCCGGACGGCGCCTGGTCTCTGCCCTGGGTGTGTTTTGTCTTTCCATTGTTCTGGCTGTTTTGGCCGTTCCATTCTCCCGCCCCCGAGGGTTCCACCATGAGATCGTCGTCCGCCCCTTTTGCGGCCGCTTCGCCTGCCGCCGCCCGCTTTGCGATCTCCCGCACCTCCTGCTCCAACATCTTTTCATCATTTCTGCGGGCTGCAGAGCCGTTGCTCTCTTTCTCCTTCAGCGTAATTTTCAAAGACATCTGGCAGCGTTCGCAGAAAATCTTTTCCAGAATACGAATCAGTTCTTCCGCTTTCCCTCTGGAAATGACAGACTTTTCGATCGTCAGCACCATATCCTCCGCTGTGAGAAATTCGCACTGTGCCCCTCTCAGCAGATTATATTCATACCGGCTGTAGTTTTTCAGCTCCGTTAAAATACTGTCCCGGTACAGCGGCCAGAAATTCTGCGGGGTGTACTGCCCGGAAAGGCGGAACTTTTCAATGACCTTTACCGTGATGCCGTCGCCGGGAAAACACTGGTCGTGTATTGCCCGCTCCATTTCATAGATGCGCTCCTTGTGAATCCACGTATCGCAGATAATATATACGCGCAAAATATCCTTCGCAGAAGTAACGGTTACTTTCGCAACCGTTACTTTTGCAAACAACGCCTTTAATTCCTCACTGACTTTTAATTCAGGAAATACTTCCTCAAAACCTTTTTCCATTCCGGCTCCTTTGCCTATTTTTCCCAGTTCAGCAGTTCCTCCCGGAGCGCTCCGAGAAGCTCGCTCTCCGGCAGTTTGCGCACAATCTCGCCCTTTTTAATCAGCAGTCCTTCACCCTTGCCTCCGGCAATTCCAATATCGGCTTCCCTGGCCTCCCCCGGGCCGTTCACAACGCAGCCCATCACGGCCACCTTGATATCCAGCGGAATGTCAGCCACCATGTTTTCCACCTGATTTGCCAGGCCGATCAGATCAATGCTCGTCCTTCCGCAGGTAGGACAGGAAACCACCTCAATCCCGCCTTTTCTGAGTCCCAGAGTACGCAGGATCAGTTTTGCCGACTTGATCTCCTCCGCCGGATCTCCTGTAAGGGAAACGCGGATCGTATTCCCAATTCCCTTTGACAGAATCAACCCCAGCCCAATGGCAGATTTAATATTTCCCGAAAGCAGCGTGCCCGCCTCCGTGATTCCCACATGGAGGGGATACTCTGTTTTTTCTGCAATCAGTTCATGGGCGCGCACGCACATCATCACATCAGAAGATTTGATGCTGATCACCAGATTGTCGTAGCCCTGCTCCTCGATCATATGCACCTTGTCCAGTGCGCTCTCCACGAGTCCCTCGGCCGTCACGCCATGGTATTTTTCCACCAGCTCCTTTTCCAGCGAACCGCTGTTTACTCCCACGCGGATAGGAATGTTGCGCTCCTTTGCCATATCCACCACAGCCTTCACCCGATCAGGACCGCCGATATTTCCCGGATTAATCCGTATTTTATCGGCACCGTTTTCCATGGCCGCCAGCGCCATCTTATAGTCAAAGTGAATATCCGCCACCAGCGGAATTGCAATCTGCTTTTTTATCTCTGCAATAGCTCTTGCCGCCTCTATCGTGGGCACCGTGCAGCGCACGATTTCGCATCCCGCCGCCGTAAGCCTTTGAATCTGCTCCACCGTAGCTGCCACGTCCTCTGTCCTCGTATTTGTCATGGACTGAATCAAAACAGGATTTCCCCCGCCGATCACCCGTCCGCCGATATTTACCGTTTTCGTATGGTCTCTGTGCATTTTTCCACCCTCTCCGCCAGCTTTGAAATCCAGGCTTTCAAACCCATTATGGTTTATTATAGCACAGAATAGTTCTTCAGGCCAGTACCTTCTCATATCTGTATATACTAAGAAGCAGTCCGAACATCATAAAAGAGGACATCATTTCACCGCAGCCGTATGAAAAGAAGGGGCAGGAAACGCCCATCATTCCAAAGCCAAGATTATTGCACAAAAATAATCCGAACTGCAGCAGGAGGGCCGCCGAGCATCCGATGCCCATCATCATTCCAAGCTGGTTTTTCTGTTTCAGGGAAATCTTCATAAAGCGCCAGAACAGCCACGCAATCAGCGCCGTCAGCAAAATTCCGGCCAAAATTCCATAATATGCAATCAGATACGTCAGCGCATACTCTGAGTAATCGATATATCCAATCTCTCCATTCAGCACCCCGCCGCCGATAAAACGGCTGCTTTTCAAAAGTTCGCGAATCATGCGGGCCGGGCCGCCCATAGAGGCAGGGTCAAATACCGCCCGGAGGCGTTCCGCCTGATACCCTGCCCCAAATTTAAGTACGTAGAAGCAGACAGCCGCCGGCGCTGTCAGGATTGTGCCCCACAAAATTCCCAACGTCCTTTTTCTGGAAACCTGAAACCACTTTTTAAACACCGCCGCCGACAAAAGAACGGCAAAGGTCAGAAACAGTACGACCGCCGTACTCATACTGGGCGCGGTATATGCGCCCCAAAGTCCCGGAACCATCCAGAGAATCCCTTTTGCCAGCGCCTGATAGCCCTGTCCTTTATAAGTATATAAAACCGCTCCGTACAAAGGCGCCAGCCAAAAAGCAAACGCCAGCAAATTCACGGCAATTCCTCCCAGGTTAATCCAGCGGATGCTGCCGTTTAATTCCAGCCCATACCTCGGAAGCAGTACTCCAAGAAGCAGCGCCATACACAGATAAATTCCTTTTGCCCGGGCAGCTATTCTGCTGTAATCGCAGTAGCATATCCCGATCATAGCCAAAAAGCTCAGCACAAAATACACACCCTGACGAATCACAAACGTGCCGCCCGCGCCGATTGCCTCCTGTGCAAAAAGTATTTCGGAGGATACCGCAATACCTGCCAGGCCCAGGATTCCAATCAGCACAATCAGTCTCCAGGCCATCTGCGGACGGTGGATTTTATCCAGAGCTATGCCCGTTTTCTCCGGATCGCCCATATCCCTTACAGCGGCAGCCTCGGCTTCTTCCCCGGACATCCCTTCCTCCATGTAAGAGGCTGTCTGCTCCTCGATATGCTGGCAGATTTCCCGCCGCACAGGCTCTCTGGCCTTCCGGCAGCGAATCTGTTCTGTCAGCCGCTCCAAATACTCCTCTTTTTTCATCGATACCCCTTCCTTTCTCCTTACAGTTTACGTTCAGACCATTCCAAAATCATTCTCACATCTATAGACTGAGGGACGTTTCCACCCGAGGGCCAACGCCCAGCACTTCGGATACCGCTTTTGCATAGCGCTGCCACTCCTCCTGCTGCTGCAGCAATGCTTTTCTGCCCGTTCCTGTAAGATGATAGTATTTTCGTACCTTACCGGAAATCTCCTGCTCGTACACCGTCAACATTCCCTTTTCCTCCAGGCCGTGAAGCAGCGGATACAGCGTGCCGGCCTTCATCTCAAACACATTCTGCGACCGCTTGCGCAGAGTCTCAATGATCTCGTATCCATACATATCCTTTTCCGACAAAAGCTTCAGAAGAAGCATTGCGGTACTGCCGGAAGAAAGTCTTTTATCAACCGCCATAATATTCCCTCCTTTGTGATTGGCTTTTCGCGCATATATATAGACCATCTATATATCCAGTATATATAGATGGTCTATATATGTCAAGAAGTTTTTTCGTCCTGTGAAAGATCCGCAGCAATCTGTTCTACTGCAGTACTTCCAATTCC
>JAUNFZ010000030.1 GCA_030524785.1 Eubacteriales bacterium | reverse complement strand
ATTCCTTACTGGCTGTAAGGGATATTAACCATAAATATATTGTAGTAGAACAGGGAAAGTACCTTGATTCCCTTATAAAAGAGTTGGCGTTCTCTCTGCAGATGCGACAGGATCGTTTCTCTGATCTGTATTCTGCGAAGCTGATCTTCATCAACGGCTCCCATCACATCGCCGGCATAAATCTTGATGCCATTGATAAACTCAACGGAATCATCACGTCCGTCAATATGACTTACAACGAAACCGTTTTTGTATTCTTCTAGACCGTTAGAATAATCATAAAGATTATCCCCTTCTTTTACGATTCTACTTTTCCTCTTTAGTGCGCCGCCTGCCATCTTCATCTCAAACTGAAGAGTAGCCGTCGGGTCGCCCTTCGACAGATTGATTCCTTCCAGATAAAGATAGCTGTCCGTCGCTGTGCTTCCAGTCTCCGTAATTCCCTTAACGGCTATTTTCTTTACCAGACGCTTGTTATATGCTTCCATAGCATCCAAGCGATAAACCATGTTATAAATGCTGTCACTCTTGTGAGTGGCAGAATAACGCAAAGTAAGCATCGGATGAAACTGCTTTAGGTTTTCTTTGGTCTGCTTTCCCTCTACAGACTGCGGTTCATCAATGATCAGGATCGGATTTGTCTTCGCAATAATATCGATCGGTCTTCTGGATCTGAACTCATCCAGTTTCATATAAATTCTTCTGGCATCCTTACCTCTTGCATTAAACGCCTGAGCATTAATGATCATTACATTGATTGAACTGTCTGAGGCAAAACGATCAATCTCTGTAAGCTGAGCCGAATTATAGATAAAAAAGCGGATCTTTTTTCCATATTCCTCTGCAAAATGCTCCTGCGTCATCTCAAATGACTTATAAACACCCTCGCGAATAGCAATGCTCGGAACAACGATAATAAACTTACTCCATCCGTAAGCGCGGTTCAGCTCATACATTGTCTTAATATAGGTGTAAGTCTTGCCGACACCAGTCTCCATCTCGATTGTGAGATTATATCCGTTGCTTCTTCCTTCCAGTTTATTGGATGGTGCAATTTGATTTGCCCGCTGGATTTTCTGTAAATGCTCCAGAATTAGCTGATCATTCAGTTCCGGAACGATTTTCTGATTACTCCATCCGGTAAAATTAACATCATCTGTAAAGCTCTGCTGAATGTATCCTGACCCTCGATCCATCATATAAGATGGCGTCAAATACGGCTGTCCGGCAAAGACATCTACAACAGCCTTTGCCGCATCGGCTTGAAATTTTTGATGCTTGTACTGTATTCTCATAAATCTCTGCCTCCATCTTCGTCGGAAAGATGCTCCTCCAGCAACTCCCTCAACGCATCCTTGCTTGGCAAAACCGTCTCATATTTACTTGCGAAAATCTGAGAATTATCCTCCGGCAGCGTCATTTCTACAACCGCATTATTCTTTTCCCGACAAAGTAAAATTCCAATCGTTGAATTTTCATCCGGAAGTTTCACCTTGCGGTCATAATAATGGACATACATCTGCATCTGCCCAATATCCTGATGCTTCAGTTCCCCGATTTTCAAATCAAAGAGGACAAAACAGCGAAGCAAGCGATTATAAAAAACCAGATCGACCATAAAATGCTCCTCATCGAAAGTGAAGCGTACCTGCCGTCCGATAAAAGCAAAACCTGTTCCCAGTTCCAACAAGAACTGCTGTAAATGGTCAATAATGCGGCTTTCCAGTTCACTTTCAGAATACTCAGGAAGCTCCGGCAAACCAAGAAATTCAAGTATATACGGATCCTTCACCGCATCCTTGGAGGTTTCAATCTTCTGCCCTTCCAAAGCAAGTCGGTAAACTTTTTCCTTATCTGTACTAAGCGCCAATCGTTCATAGAGAGCACTATCGCACTGGCGTTTCAATTCACTAAGGCTCCAATCATTTTTAACAGCCTCAATCTCGTAAAAATGGCGTTCTTCTATATTATCAATCCGCATCAGCTTCAAATAATGCGACCAACTCAAGAAAAACTTTCTTCCGCTACTAACTGCGGGCAGATTTTCGAATTGGGTAAACACTGTTTCCCCAATTTGATCCTGAGAATAAACCATATAAAATCTCCGCATCAATTTTAAATTGTCTGCCGAATAGCCTTTTCCATATTTTTGTGTCAAAAATTTAGATAATTCCTTCAAAAGCTGCTTGCCATAGGCGGCGCGATTTTCTCCATTCTGTTCTTTCTCGACAATCTTCCTGCCAATCTCGTAATACGCATAAACCATGGAAAGGTTGACGGCTGTTTTTGCATTTTTCCGTGCTTCTTCCAGTATGTTAGATATACTCTGAAAGAAATCCTCATTGATAGAAAAAGTTACTTCATTCTTTTCCATAACCGCCTCCTCAAATCACCTTTACCCTGGTATCCGGCGCCAGCATTTTAAAAATTTCGCCAACATTGATTTTTGCCGGGCTTCCGTTAAAACTGCTATCGCGGAACACAGCGCGAAGCGGCTGACGTTTCGCAATCTCCTTAATTACGGAATCCGGGATATTCTCATCAAAGCAAGCTATCAGATCGCCATTGTTGTAGTCATGCACCGTACAACCTTCTATCTGCTCCGAGGTATACGGCAAAGAAAGTGGAAGCCCCCACTCCAAGAGGCAGCCAAAAAGCAAATCCAACGAAGTGCGGTCAGACTTTATATTGGATTCAAGCATGGTAAGCATCCCCTGCGTGTAATCACCGGCAGCGTAATAGACGTCGTTCATATTAGTGTCATCCAATTTGAGTACACGGAACCCGACATCAAAATCTTGGGTGTTCAAAGGGCTCCCAGATTTAATTTTCTCTCCAGCACGACGAATACGTTCCTTTCCGATTTCACAGATGTTGGCATAGCCCGCCTTGCGTGCCTCGCTCTTTTCATCCGTCTCCTCGGGCAGTTGCACCATAATAAACCTGCGCCGTCCGCCGTCTTCTGCATTTAGCTGCATAACCGCATGGGCGGTAGTGGCTGAGCCGGAAAAAAAATCAAGAATAATATCTGTTGGTGTAAATTCCGACAACTTAATAAGCTCCATAAGCAATTGCTTGCTCTTTGGATTATCAAATGGCAGATCTATTTCTTTGCCAATCTGTGAAACCTCAATATCCGTCCAGTTTGAAGTTCGAAGAGAAGTATTACTTGGTGCAACCCAATGTTGAACACCACCATTCTTTCCAGTGGCATTGGGGATACGCCGAATAAAATCTTTTATTCCAGTTTTTTTATAATACTCTTCGAGCGTCATCTTATCAGCAAATTCAGCGAGATATTTTTCATAATTCGCTACAGCAATATCAGCTTTTTCTTTCGAATTCCGCCATTGTCCTGTCGAAGGTGTAAAGCCCAAGATATCATAACGCATAGTCGGCCTATCCGCATTACTCCAAAATACATCCCACCTACCTTTATCAACAATTACCTGTTTCTGCATTTGCAACGCTTTCATCAAAAATGATCTTGTCTTGGAATATACGAGTACATACTCAAAACCAACATTCATGCTATATAGACCATTGTCAGCAAACTGGGAATTGAGGCTTTTAATTCTTCTTCTGGTCAAAATAGTGTTGCGGAAATTATCTGCGCCAAAAATTTCATCGCAAATTTTCCTCATGTTATTTAACTCATTGTCATCGATGCTTATAAAAATTGCACCATCATCACTTAGCAAGTTTCTCGCAAGCAAAAGCCGTGAATACAACATTGAGCACCAGTCTGAGTGAAATCTTCCGTTAGCGTCGGTGTTTTTGAACAGGCGATTTCCGCTTTCGTCTAATTGCCCCATTTCATCGGTGTATTCCTCATTAGAGATGCGGAAATTGTCTGCATATACAAAGTCATTTCCCGTATTGTACGGCGGATCTATATAGATCATCTTTACCTTGCCGAGATAGCTCTCCTGCAGGAGTTTTAGAACCTCGAGGTTATCTCCCTCAATATAGAGGTTCTCCGTGATATCCCAATCTACGCTCTCCTCTTGGCAGGGGCGGAGAGTCTTTCGAATAGGTCTGTTTGCCTCAACAATGGCTGCTTTCTTGCCTACCCATGTAAATTCGTAGGCTTCGTCAACCTCCAGCACCTCACCGGAGAGCATCTGACGGAGCAGGTTAAAGTTAACAGCCTTTTTCGGCTTGCCATTCTCGTCAACTGTCTCAGTGATGCAGTTCGGGAAAAGCTCGGCAATCCTGTCAATATTTTGTGCGGTCATATCAACCGACTCCATTCTCATTTTTTCCATTAGTCTATTCCTCCACCATTTTCATTACCAAATATTTCTTTCTCTAATTGTTTGTATATATCCATATCAGGTGTAATTAATAACGACAGCGTATCGCGAATAAATGTATCCGCATTATTTCCACATTTTGTAAGTCCAAGTATTTTTTTAAAGCATTATAAATCTCACCACGAGCCGATTTATAATCATCCGTTGCATTTTCTCTAGCAATCGAATTATTGAGCGCAACTTCTTTCTCTCCTATACACTCGTTATATTTCTCTATTTTTCCAACTGATTCACACAACTTTTCTATTACTGTATCATCAAATAAATACGATTCCAAATTTCTTTTCTTTAAAACATGTATACCTTTTCTCTCCAATTCTTCAATCTCTCTTTCGCTTCTATCATCTCGGTCAACTATTTTTATCACTGTCGAATTTTTTAACAAAGTATTTATGATTTCGCCATGAGTATTCTCAATCTTTTCTATATCATTACATGAACCTCCAGAAATAAAAAAAGCTTCTGGATGTGTATCTGCAAAAATTGTTGCATAAATTGTTTTGTCAAAATCCTTACGCTTTCCACCATTAGCATCCCCTTCGCAAAAAACGATTATTTTGGGAAGCATTAATTTCGCAAAGTCTCCAAACGCAAGTTCATAAAATTTATCCATCACAGCTTTTCCAATCTTTGCAGGAAAAATCACCTGGTCCGTATCAAAATCTCTACCACCAAAATCTAAAAAAGCAACTGTACCGGGATGTTCTTTTTCTATGTCCTCTGCCTCCTGAAGCATTCCGATTGAATGTGTAGAAATCCAAAGCTGTGATTGTTCAGGTATTAATAAATATAATTCGCGCAACACCTTACTTTGCAGCTTAGTATGCATATGTGTTTCCGGTTCATCTATGCAATATATCGCATTTGAATAATACTTTGACTGAACAACTATATCCAATATCAAGTCGAATGCAGATTTCTCACCTGCTGATAAATTTCTATAGCTAAAATTTTTTGTTGTTCCTTTAGTAAAGTAAAAGTTTCCATCTATAAGCGGTTCTCCGAGAGAAGAAAACTTCAAATCCTCAAATACACGCTCAATGGCATTACGAATCTTACCCGTTAATTCGTTACGCAAAGCGGCTACAGATTTTGAGTCGTTCCCATCGTTAAAAACGCCAGAAATCGTATTTGCAATAAGTCTCTGGTAATTTTGGACGAAACAGTCTGATCATTCTGTATTAAAGAATCAAGACGAATTGTTTCTGTTGGATTTTGCTGTCGTTGCATAACTTCAATGTGGAAGTCTGGTTCATTTCTATACGCACTTCTAAAATAAAAACGTCCTTTAATGTCACTATTATCTCCAACATTCTTTGGAAATGTAGCATCATAAAAATCTATGTCTACGAGTTCCGCAGCTTGATCATACCACTGACTATTATTATATTTAGGAGTATCCCCCAATTTACTTAAATAGCGGCAATCTCCGATATTGCTATATCCTGAATACTTGTAAAAATGGTTCATGGCTTCTAAAAACGAAGTTTTTCCAGATCCATTTGGTCCCACCAATACCACTAATCTTATTGTGTCAGGAATATTCTCGACTACCAAATGCGTAAAGCGTTTGAAAGATTTAAGTTCAATTCTTTTAATATGCATTATTACAGTTCTTCCAATTCCTTTCTCAATTTTTTCAATTCTGCATTCAGCTGTACTTGTTTGTTTAATTGCTTCTCTTTTCGCACTTTCTGCTGCAAAGCTGCAATCTGCTTCTGAAGTTCTTTCCGCCGATTATCCCTTTCAATAGATTCCTTCAGCGATTCCTGATTCTCCGTTTGCAGCGCATCCCTAGCAATCTGCCGCACAAAATTCTCATAGACCTTATCGACATTCAGTCCATCTATTTTCAGCGGAAGTTCAGATTCTTCCAACCATTCCGTATGATAATATGCCCCTACCTTAAACGCATTGTCCCCGGAAGCCGCCGCTTCCTTGTATGCCGTCCATGCCTGATACTTTTCATCGTATTCCAGCAAGAATACGATATGGTAAGGTATCCCTTTATCAATCTGCCTGAGAACAGATTCATCCAGTTTCTTTTCTGCCAGCTTGATCTCAAATATCTCAATCTCCGTTACCGTTTCGCCCGCTGCCAGATTCATCGTCGTGACCGCAATTTTATTTTTCCAATAGATCACCTTGATCTGATCTATGAACACACGCTTCAATGCAGGCGATACTGCCAGATTCTCATAAAACTTCTGCTTTGGTATTCTCCGGTTAAACTCTGTACTCTTTGGTAATCCAATCACTGAAACACCTCAATTCTGCTCTGCATAAGTCAACCAATCAGACTGTGCTATCACCTGTCTTCTCGGGACATCACTTAACAACCAGAAAGCATATAAGCTCAAAATCATCCAGTCCCTTGATCTCTGACGTGAGAGCAGAAGTTCCGCCTGCCAAAAAAAGACTGTCGATATCACTTTCTTCCTTCACATCAATAATAGAATTGATTGCATCGGACAGAAGCTGTGATACTTCTTCCATATTCCTTCCGTCATCAGTTTCTTTATTAAACTTCTCGCAAAGCGCCAATATCGGTTCCGACCTGCCACGACAAAGCAGCCGTACAGTATCAAGCAGTTTCTTCGGATTCAAATAATCACATACAACTTCTCCATCATTTCCAATATAAACCATATAGAACGGATGGATTCTGTTCTGATTATCGATATTGATGCTATTATTGATGTTCCTGAGGGCAAAAATCACTCCTTCAGGATTTTCATCTGTTGCCGGTACCACAGCATGAAGTCCCTTCGGTTTCTTCGCTAAATCCCCATGTGTCTTGATATATTCAAGCAGATCCAGCCGGAACTCATTAAGCCCCAGATCCATGATGGATATTCCCGAAGACATATCCTCAATATCCACCACCTCATCCTGCAGGCGCTTCAGTTGTTGCTTGCGATATTCCAGATCTCCCTTTTCCTCAGGATTGATGAGATCATCATCGCCTGTAGATGTCATGATGGATATCTTCATCCTGGTTTCTACGCGGGATTTCAGATTGATATAGTCATCCAGCGTCATATCCGGCCAAAAGTTCACAAGCTGAATATACTTGTTTCTGCTGCCAATACGGTCTATACGACCAAATCTCTGTATAATACGAACCGGATTCCAATGAATATCATAGTTCACCAGATAATCGCAATCCTGTAGATTCTGCCCTTCGGAAATACAGTCTGTCGCAATCAGAATGTCTATTTCCTTTGTGCTTCCCGGCATTAGAACATCTCTGCTCTTGGATATCGGAGAAAAGCAGGTCAACACATTATTCAATGTAGCATTCAATCCCTTAATAGTAGTCCTGCCGTCAATGGTTCCAGTAATCACTGCTGTATCCAGTCCATAATGATTCTTCATATAACCTGCTACCTGATCATACAAATATTCTGCCGTATCGGAGAAAGCAGAGAAGATCAATACCTTCTTATTTCCCTCATTAATCGGATTCGCCATCTTATCATCCAGAAGTCGTAAAAGCGTCTGAAGCTTCAGGTCATACTCAGGTGTAATATCCGCAATCATAAGTGTAAGCAGTTCCAAAGTATCAGCATCATACTGAAGTTCCGAACGCCAGGTCTTATAATCCATATCAGCCAGATCAATCTTCACCTTCTTACCAACAGTGAAGAAATCTGTATTCCCATCTTCCATGTCAAAATCATTATCGCCTGCCTCATACATATCCAGATCCGCTTTTCCATACTTCTCGAATTGCGTAATGGCATCTATCGTACTCTGAATAAGATCACGAATCCGGTTCAGGGTAAGGTTAAAGGAATAGACAGAACTTTCCAGACGCTTCAAAAGGTTAATGCTCATCAGTCTCTGAATACCTTGCTCACGTCCCCTCTGTGTAAGATTATTTCCCTTATTGTGGGTCAAATCCACATACTTTGACATCCTGCTCGGAAATATATAATTCGACGGCGTATAGATACAAAGCGTCAGCTGCATCAGCTGTTCATAAATCTGATTGTAGTTAATCGCATTATTCAAATCGGTTAAGCTTGGACGTTTTGAAATCGGCTTCAATCTCTCCGGAAATTTACCGATCTTTTCCGTGTTGTAATATTTCTCGATATGCCTTCTGGAACGCGCAATCGTCACACTGTCCAGAACCTCAAAAAAATCAAAATCAAGCGTCCTGAGCAAAGCATCCGTTGTTCTTGCTTCCGGTTCCAGCTTGCTCCATGCATTGAACGCCTTCTGTGCCTGACGGAATATCTCATCAATCGGCTTCTTTGTGTCCAGTTTCTCATTAATAAACTCAGAATTGCCTTCATATGCAATAGCAAGCTGATTCTTTAGATCCGTAAATCGGTTATTAACCGGCGTTGCTGAAAGCATCAGCACCTTCGTCTTAACACCGGCACGGATCACCTTATCCATCAGCTTCACATAACGGTTTTCCTGAGTATTAGCATGAGTGCCGGCGCCATTACGAAAATTATGTGATTCATCGATTACGACCAGATCATAATTGCCCCAGTTTAGGCGATCCAGATCAAGACCGTTAGACACACCGCCAGTCCTGGACAGGTCAGTATGGAATAACACATCATAATTCAGTCGATCCGATGCAATTGGATTATTGACGTAATTATCCTTGTATGTATTCCAGTTCTCAGAAAGCTTTTTCGGGCAAAGTACCAGAACCGTCTTATTTCGATTTTCATAGTATTTGATGACTGCCAGTGCTGTGAAAGTCTTACCAAGACCAACACTATCTGCCAAAATACATCCGTTATACTTCTCCAGTTTATTGATGATTGCAAGCACCGCATCCTTCTGAAAGTCATAGAGCATGTCCCAGATCTTGCTTTGTTTAAATCCTGTGGCTTCATTCGGCAGGACGTCTTCAGAAATGTCATCAAGGAACTCGCTGAAAACGTTATACAGCGTCATGAAATATATAAACTCCGGAGAGTTTTCATTATAGGCAGTGCTGATATTGGAGATGATCATCTCCGTCACGTCCTGCATTTTATCTTTATCATTCCACAGCGTATCAAACAGCTGCATATACTGTGTGGAGAACGGAGCCTCCAGACTGTTCACCATGTTATAGCTGTTATTACCGCGTTCACATCCGATATCAACAGTCGTAAAGCCATTGATGGGCATATAGGCGGTCTGTTCTACAGGAGAATCCACAGTCATGAATCCTCCCATATTCTCACCGGTAACATTCGATTTAAATGTCGCCTTCTTCCGGATCCACTCTGCACACTCTCTGGCAATTGCCTTCTGTTTCATCTCGTTACGCAGCTTTATCTCGAACTCCGTACCATACAGGCTGTTTTCACGGCTCAAGCGCGGAATATAAAACTCTCTCTTTTGCTTTTCCGCCTTTTCTTTAATAAAAGTAGGAGACGTGAAAATAAAACGGAACTCATCTACCTTCTCCAACTGACTCTTCAGCTCTTTATATGCATACATAGAGAAGCAGGCCGCCGCTATGGAAACCTTACTTTTCGGCTGTATCTTTTCCTTCAGGTCATCTCGTACCACCTTGGTAATGTTATCAAATATCTCCATAGGCGCTGACCTCCTTCCTTATCACTGATGTACTCAGGTTTTCAAATTGCTCTGAATCCTTGCAATATCTTTTCACCCGTAGTTTTTAAAACATTATCAAGATTCTCCGCATAATCTTCCATACACATAGAATTATATCGCGTAATCCAAATTTATCCAAACTCAAATTTAGTTCCTTTTTATTTAAAGATTACGGCTTCATTTTTTATCATGATATCTTTAACTTATGTACTCCCCATCTAACTGTATTTTCTTAATGGAATATTAGAATGAACAATAGGTATACCTTGCATCTGATTCATCCACAATAATTCTTTAATCCCTAATTCAAATATGCCACTCTCGTCTTTAATGTAAGGATTTATGACAATTCGTTCTACACTACTTTTCTTGAATTTGTAATCTACATAAGGAATCAATGTATTACCACGTTTAAATTGTCCTTTTTCCACAATATCGCTGTCGCCGTCCTTTTCCTTTTGTAACAATAATTCTTCTGGAATCCTTAACACAATCCTGTATTCGTTTTCACATTCAAAATATTCATTTTTAAAAAAGCATCGCATATTATTTACTGCCTGTTTAAAGGCATATAATATATGGCCTTGATTATTTTTAATATCATCCTTCGCTTCATCATATACTTCTTGCAATCTATTAAGTAATTCCATTATACATTTTTTCTTATCTTCATTTTTATAAATAACAAGGCCTCTATAGATCATAATTTCATTTTCTAATTTTTCGCCAACATATACTTCTGACCTATTACTACCATCAAACATATTCCATGAATGGTCAAATGTTATGTTGACTCCTTCCGCCGACTGTGCATAATAATTCCACATACTAAGTGCATTATTATCTGTAGAAAAAGAGCATGTGTATGTCCTGTATACCTTATACTTACGAGTAGTGTTTGAAACACCTATATAAGATTGACGATACTCTTCTAATTCTTTCATTTCATCACTCTCAAGAATCAATCTTCGGAAATCAGAACTAAATGAATCAGTCATAATCAAGTTTTCTATCCAACGCAGAATCTCCACAAATTCCGTTGAATCATTCAAAAAGCGAACATCACTAAACCTTAAACACCCTTTATTTAAAATAACTTTAAGCGTATCTATCGTACAATAGTGACATATCCCAGTTGCTTTGTTCATAAAACCACCCGGAGCGTACATTTCTATAATGTTCTGATCTTTATATAGAATATAAAAATAAGTTGCCTCCGCTATCCCCATACATTTTGCAATAATATTACTTGACATACAATCCTCTTTCTGACATAGTGTCTTAGGCGTTTGCGAAACGCCAAAAGCCACATAAATACGGCATTTTTTGTTACTAAAAGCAAATAACTCCTCATAGGATATGGTATAATGGAGTTGCCTAAAAATTGTAAACCACCATCCAAGAAAAGAGTTATTCTGATACTTATGATACCATATAAACAGCTTTCTTTGGCAAATATTTTTCAAGATTACCAAAATAAATTTGGTAATGGCAACCCCGCTTTTCTTTCTCTATTGGAGAACCATATCGACATTGATGAAATTGTTCCGATCTCTTTCAGAAATCATTTTATGCATCAACGGGCTGAACCCGTAAATACCCTTTGCATGCTTTTCTGTGGGCTTTGATCATTCAATGTATTTTCTCTATCCCCACTGATCAGCTTCTCTTAACTTTCCTCGCTTATTCCAAACCCCTTCGTGAGTTCTGTGGTTTTTCTAAAGTCCCGGATCTTTGATTCCTCCGGGATTAAAGCTTTCGTTACCGAAAATAATCCCAAATACGCCAATCGGATTATAAAACAATTAAAATCTTATGCCGGGTCTATAGGATTCGGTAAAAACTACAACCCTTATGCTGCATACAGCTCCATGCCCCACACGCCTCCACCAATCCGGAGATTAAACAACTTTATGTCAATGGACATTTCTGTTATGTTTTCCAGTTTGGCATTATCACTAATGGTGTAGGTATCATTCGTCACATTTCCTTTTACAACAAGGACTTCATGGCATCACATCCCGATGTCTGTATTGACCCAAAATTAGATTCGCCGGACGAAGATAAATGTGCCCATGATTCTAGGCTTCTCATCCCAACCCTGAAAGATTTCTTCTATAAGCATCCCCTGTTCAATTCCAAAACCTTCCTGGGCGATGCCGCTTTTGATACGGTACAGCTTTATAAAAATCTTCTTTCCGGTGATACCTTTGGTGAAAACAGGCACTTTTCTCAAGCCTATATTCCTCTGAATACAAGATCTGAACTTAAAAATCAGGATTATACCATCAATGAAGACGGTATTCCATGTTGTCCCAATGATCCTTCTTTATCCATGAAATACGAAAGTACTTCCAAACTTCACAGCGGCGTGGCAAGATACAAATTCGTCTATCCCAAAATCAAATGGAGGCTGGATGATACGACCGGAAAATACCGCAGACTTTGCTGTTGCCAATCTTCTTGTACTTCTTCCACGTCCGGTCGTATGGTCTTCCTCTATCCGTAAAAGAATCTTCGTGCTTATCCCGGAATAATCCGCGGAACCGAAGAATGGGATAACACCTGCAAGATCAGGACTGTTGTTGAAAGAGACCTCAACCACATCAAAGATAATCTTTGCCTTGCAGGACGCCGGACTCAAAACGTGAAAACTTTACATGCCAATCTGCCGGTATCACACAACTTATTACGGTTGTCCTTGCAGATAAGATCAAACATCCTGAATACATCCGCAACCTAAAGCCCCTCATTGTATAGGACTTACCAACTTCACAATGTCTATGGCTTATTAAAGTGCGCCTAAAATATCTGATTATCCACATTTCATTCCAGAGTTCGTACAGAGTTCAAACTCATACCTGTTTTGGTTCAAGATTGAAAACGAGCTTAGCGAGTTTCGCAATTACCTAACATAGTGTCTTAACTGCATATACCATACCAAAAAGCCTTAACGCAGCTCGTATACCTGCGTTTTTCTCTGTTGTGCATTTCGGCTATCTAGAACTTTCTGATTTCGGCGGATTATAATTTGCCCTCTGCTGCATAAAATCAAGCTCATCCAGCTTAAGCTCTACATCAATATAATGATGAATGAAGTTTGGACAATAAATATACCATCTCATCCTATTGTTCTAAAGGCAGGGAATTATCCTTGCGGTCGATTAATTTCCTTGTCAAAAGAGCAACCGTCTCAACATGCACTGTCCCAGGAAATAAATCCACGCAGCATCCCTTCTCCAGCCGATAACCACTCTCCTGCAATATCACGAGATCCCTTGCCAGGCTGGTCGGCTTACAGGAGATATAAACGATCTTGTCTACTCCAAAGTCGATGATTTTTGCCAGGGCCTTCGGATGAATACCGTCGCGGGGCGGGTCAAGTACAATGATGTCCGGCTTTTCGGTAACAGAATCAATGATTTTCAAAACGTCGCCCGCCAGAAATTCGCAGTTTGCAAGGCCGTTTAATGCGGCGTTTTGGCGCGCAGCCACCACCGCTTCCTCCACAATTTCAATGCCAATCACTTTTTTTGCCACCGGTGCCAGAAGCTGCGCAATGGTGCCAGTGCCTGAATAAAGGTCGAAAATCGTCTTATCCTTCGTCTCTCCCACATACGTGCGGGCTATATCATAGAGTACTTCCGCGCCAAGGGAATTTGTCTGAAAGAAAGAAAAGGGAGATATCTTAAAACGCATCCCAAGAAGCTCCTCGTAAAAATATTCCTGACCATACAGGACATCCGTTCTGTCATTTTGGATCACGTCAGCCAGGCTGTCGTTGACCGTATGCAGAATCCCCACAATATTCCCTGTCAGCCTGAGGGCAAGCAGTTTTTCCTTCATCTTTTCTAAAAGTTCATTCTCTGTGTCTGAAAGCGCCTTTTCACACATTCCTGCAGAACTTTTATCTGCCGGGCAAAGCAATTCACGTTGAGAAGTCGTTACCAGGTCCACCAGAATTTCCCCTGTCTTTTTGGCTTTACGGACCAGCAAATGGCGAAGATAGCCCTGGTGGCTTAATTTGTGATAAAAATCCGTTTTCGCCTCTAAAAAGTGTTCCAGAACGCAGGTCAGAATCTCCTGAAAATCGCTGTCTACAATACGGCAATGATCTACTGTTACAATATCGTAAAAGCTGCCGCGCTTGTGCATGCCAAGGGTCAGCGGGCCGTCTTTGCAAGCGTCTCCAAAAGAAAACTCCATTTTATTGCGATAAGCAAATTGTTCCGGGCTGCCTTTGATTCCCTCGAACATGTAATCGGCGCACACTTCATCCAGCAGATGTTTCACCTGGCCTGCTTTCATGGTAATTTGTTCACTGTAGGATAGATTCTGGTAGGTACAACCGCCGCACTCTGCAAAATGTATGCAGGAGGGCTCTATCTCCGTTGGGGATTTTTCCAAAACCTCCAGAACGCGGCCTTCTGCCCTGCCCCTGCGTATCTTATTCACCGCTGCGCACACCCGCTGGCCTTTTACCGTATTTTTTACAATTACGTTTTTTTCTTCCCCTTCTATGTTCATAACGCCTTTATTGGGAAACAGAATTTCCGTTATTGTTCCCTCTACAAGTTGCCCTTTTTTCATGCTTCCTCCTACCGCCTGTGCATTTTTTCAATCTCTTTTTCTTTCTCTGACATTTGCGTTTTTTCTAAGCAGCGCTCGGGATTCCTGATAATTTCAAGCTGCCAAGTCATACTGCATTTGCCGCATCTGATATCACTGACTTTCCCTATAGTTCGCTGAGCCTTGCGGACCCATTACATACAAAAGCCGCCGCATCATAGTGCGGCGGCCTTACTGTCCTTTGTTTTACCGGCAGATTATTCTTCAGTATCTGCAGCCGGCTCTTTTTTTGTTTCATCTTCAAAAATTTCTTCGTCGTCCTTTGCGTCCTCGTCGTCTTTTTCTGCTTCTTCCAGCTCATCCTCGAAGTAGTCGTCGAAGTCGTCATCAAAATCGTCGTCAAAATCTTCCAGATAATCCGGTGTAAGATATCTGTAAACAGCATATGCAATACCTGCAACTGCAGCTACCGCACCGATAATGGCGAGAATCCACAATACAGTATTTTTGTTTCTGTCATCCTCTTTTTTCTGGATCGCTGCAATTAAGTCTTCAATTTTATTCATTGTTGACACATCCTTTCCTGATATTCCATCAAACTTTTTTATAGTATAACACCAATTTCAACTTTTTACCATAGGTATTTTGAAAAACTTTCGGTGGTGAAACTTTCGATGCTGAAATTTTCAGTACGGAATTTCTTCCAGAGAAATTTTACAGCTTTACCAGTTTAGCGAAGGCCGCAAACATTTTTTTTACGCCGTACTTTTCAAAATCTACCGTCACCTCGTAGTCCCTTCCTCCCTCTGCAATCGCCTGTACCGTGCCGATACCAAACTTTACATGTTTTACCCTGTCACCTACATCATATTCAAGGTGATCCGCTCTGGTAACTTTAAGGTCGTTCAAATCAAAGACTTTACTCTGAAATGCTTTTTTCGCCTGTACGTACGGATTGCCGCCGGTTCTGGCTGCGGTAGTTCTTGCAGGGGAATTCCATGGCAGGCCATCGGCGCCGGCAGTTTTCGTCTCTCCTTTCCCATCATCTACCAGCTTCTGGGGAATCTCCCTCAAAAACCGCGACATCGTACTGTAGCGTGTCTCTCCCCGCACCATTCGCTGTACTGCATACGAAAGTGTAAGATGTTTCATAGCACGGGTAATTCCCACGTAGCAGAGACGCCGTTCTTCTTCTATTTCATCGTTTTCTTCTTCCGCAATACTCATATAACTTGGAAACAGGCCTTCTTCCATACCTGTCAGATAAACATCGGGGAACTCCAGTCCCTTTGCACTGTGCAGCGTCATCAGCACTACGCGGTTTTCATCTTCTTCCAGGCTGTCGATATCAGCCACCAGCGCCACTTCCTCCAAAAATCCGCTCAAATCCGGTTCCGAAGCGTTTTCCTCGTAAGAGGCGGCCTTTGAAATCAGTTCATCAATATTTTCAATCCGCCCCCGGGCTTCCTCTGTATCCTCCGCTTCCAGTCCCGCCACATAGCCGGTGGACTCGATCAGCGTCTTTAAAAGTTCCTGCACGCCCAAAAACTCCGCATGACTGCGCAAAGTCTGTATGAATGTAACAAAATTCTGCAGTTTTCCCGCGCTTCTTCCAATTCCGGGAATATCTTCCGCCCTTTTCAGTGCTTCATAAAAGCTGATTTCCTGATCCATGGCATAGGTCTGTACCTTCGCCAGAGTGGCTGCCCCTATTCCACGCTTTGGAATATTAATGATACGGCGCACTGCCAGGTCATCTCTGGCATTGTCGATCGTTTTTAAATACGCCAGCAAATCTTTAATTTCCTTCCTGGCATAGAAGTTTACGCCTCCCACGATTTTATAAGGTATATTCGCCAAAAGAAATTTTTCCTCAAACAGCCGGGATTGGGCATTTGTCCTGTAAAGCACCGCGCAGTCGCCGTAATCAGCCTCATGTTTCCGTACCTTTTTTGCAATATCCGCAGAGACAAAATCTGCTTCCTCAAATGCATTTGCCAGACGTTTCAGTCTTACGGTTTCCCCAGTTCCATTTTCTGTCCAGAGAGTTTTCGCCTTACGCCCGTAATTATTTTTGATCACCTCGTTCGCCACATTCAGAATATTCTCCGTAGAGCGATAATTCTGCTCCAGCTTGATTACCCGGGCGTCCTCAAAAATCTTTTCAAAATTCAGAATGTTCCCAATGTTGGCGCCACGGAATTTGTAAATCGACTGATCGTCGTCGCCCACCACACAGAGATTGCGGTATTTCAATGCCAGCAGGCTGATCAGCGTAAACTGAGCCGTATTGGTGTCCTGGTATTCATCCACCATAATATACCGAAAACGTTCCTGATAGTTTTCCAGCACATCCGGGCAGGTACGAAATAATTCCACGGTTTTGACAATCAAATCGTCAAAATCAAGCGCATTGTTTCGTCTCATCTGTTCCTGATATTCCCGGTAAGCAGCCGCTATTTTCTGCCTGTGGTAATCCCCAAGGCTTTGTTTTTCAAATTCATCCGGGCCGATCAGTTCATCCTTTGCCGAGGAAATTGCTGCCAGAATACTCCGTTCCCGGTATATTTTCGTATCGTAATCCAGCCGTTTGCAGATATCCTTCATCAGAGACTTCTGATCGTCGGCATCGTAAATGGTAAAACTGTTTCCATATCCCAGCCTGTCAATATGCCTGCGCAGGATTCTCACGCAAAGCGAATGGAACGTAGAAACCCAAACGGAAGCCGCGCCCTTTTCCACAAGCCGGTCCACACGCTCCCTCATCTCACCCGCCGCTTTATTTGTAAAAGTAATCGCCAGTATATTCCAGGGATTTACATTTTCTTCTTCAATCAGGCGGGCAATCCGATAAGTCAGTACTCTTGTCTTTCCCGAACCAGCTCCTGCAAGTATCAAAAGCGGCCCTTCTGTGTGAAACACCGCCTCCCGCTGCATATTATTCAACGTATCGTATGTAACCATAATTCCTCCCTGTTTTATGTAATCTGCAAAAAATCAAAAAACGCTTGTCATGTAGTTTTAAAAACTGTATAATCTAGTTTGTAAGGAGATGAACAGCTATGACGATTAATCCCGATGATATGCTGAAAAGTATTTTAGACAGCATATCCCGTATCGACTATATTAAACCGGATGATATTCCCAATATCGATCTCTATATGGATCAGGTAACTACTTTCATGGATTCACAATTAAAATCCTCCAAGCGTCACCCGGAGGATAAAATTCTGACAAAAACCATGATTAATAATTACGCCAAGAATCACCTTCTGCCCTCTCCGGATAAGAAGAAATATTCCAAAGAGCACGTGCTGATTCTGATATTTATTTACTATTTCAAAGGCTTTCTTTCCATTCCCGATATTCAGGCGCTTTTAGAGCCCCTCACAAAACAATACTTTAAAAATACGGACGGACTCTGTATTGAATCTCTCTACCGCGAAGTATTCAGCATGGAAAAAGCGCAGGCCGAGCATATGCGTACAGATCTTGAAGAAAAGTACGCCATCGCCTTAAACACCTTCAAGGATGCGCCGGAGGAAGAACAGGAATTTCTTCATCTTTTTTCCTTCATCAGCCTGTTAAGCTTTGATGTTTATGTAAAAAAACAAATCATTGAAAAAATCATTGATTCTTTTTCATCCGACTGAATACCATCTGATAACCGTCGTTGCCATAATTCAGGGAGCGGTTTACACGGCTGATCGTAGCCGTGGACGCCCCTGTCTGCTCGGCAATCTCCAGATACGTCTTGTTCTCTGTCAGCATTTTTGCCACCTCAAACCGCTGTGAAAGCGACAAAAGCTCGTTGACCGTGCAAACATCCTCAAAAAACAGATAACATTCTTCCTTATTTTCAAGCTTCAGTATTGCCTCAAACAAATGATCTACTGCCTCTGTTCTGATTGTTTTGCTCATTTTCCCCTTCTCCTTTATCAAGTGCTTCAATCACTGTGAAGCTTTTGTGCAATCTACATGTGTTTGCGAATTGCATCCACCTTTTCCCTGGCTTTGATCGTAAGGTACAAAACCCGATTGACCGGTGTGGCAATGTCATGTTTTTTCCCCAATTCCACTGCCGTGCCCGCATACTCGTCAATTTCGATAGGCCGGCCGGCTTCCACATCCTGCAGCATAGACATTTTCTTGTGAGCCGGATAACCCAGCAGGAACGTCAGCGTTTCTTCCTTATCCTGCCTTGTTAAATTTACGCCCTCCGCTTCAGCCAGCTGCAGTATCTCGTCCATGCAGAGACTCATCAATTCCACAATCTCCGAAACCTGGCTGAAATACCCGCACTCCACGCCGGCCTCCACTGCCGCCTGGCTTCCGGCAGTATTCAGCATCCACTTCCGCCACTGTATACGCCGCATATCCTCATAAATGCGGGCGTTCACTCCTGCATTTTTTAGGCACTCATATACTTCCTGCACCTCCGGCATAATTATCCGGTTGTCCGCATAGCCCATCTGAATCTCTCCGGGTGTGCTAAAATAAACCCTATGCCCCGTTCGATGGGCGTCTGTGCGCAGCATCACCCCATAAAATACCCGATTTTCGGGAAATGCTGCCTGCAGGCGCTGCGTCGCCATAATGCCGTTCAAAAGCGGAAGAATGATCGTTTCCCGATCAATCAGCGGCCGTACATCTTCGATCACACGCTCCAGGCTGTAATTTTTTACAGCCACAATCAGCAGATCCAATTTTACATGCTCCGCTGCTTCCGAATATATTTTCGGTTTCAGAGTACGGTCGTTTACCGATATGCCCTCCTCCAGCCGTTTTGCCCTCGCACCGCGGGCCAGAAGATAAAAATTCTCCGGATAAACCTGATAAAGGCGGGAAATCATTACGCTTCCCACAGCTCCCGCTCCCACAAGACCAATATTCTTTATCATAGATTTCTATTCCTTTCGGACTCAAATTTTACACGCAAAGCAGCGCATTTTTCCATTTTCGTCAGGCGGGATTACATCCATCCAGTCGAAATGCAGCGTAAACTCATCTTGAAATAATTCCTGCATCTTTTCGTGGAAAAACGCTTCGATTTCTTGTTTTGTGTGAACATTATTATTTGGATCTTTTACTAACTGTATACGTATATCGTGATAAGATTCCTGAATATAGCGGAACTGCGCGATTCCCACAATACCGTTTGGAATTTTCATCAGCTCCAGCGCGGAAGACTCTGCGCTGTTCTCATGCTTCACCAGATCGTTTACCCTTCCCTGAATCGACTTAATGTAACGCACACCGTCTTTTGTGACGGAGGTTGCGCGGTCTCCTATTTCATAATTGATAATCGGGAAGTCCTTCTTAAACAGCGTTGTCACGATCACCTTTCCATCATCTGACAGCTGGTTGTTTTCATCATAAATGTTTACCACATGGGTATCGCTGTTGATATAATAAAGTTTTTTGCCGGGAAGCTGGATAATACAGCTTCCTGTCTCCGAACTGCCGTAGGCATCCATCAGGCCGTCGCCAAAGGTTTCCGTCAGTATTTTCCGCGTGACATCATCCACCATCTCACTGACTGGCGTATAGATCTTTGGCTGATATACCTTTATATTGTGCCGCTGGGCATAGAGCGCCATGCGCACCAGGCAGTTGCGCCTGAAGCACAGCACATCCGGCTTATACTCATTTAACTCATTCAGAACGTCGCGGATGCCCTCTCCCACGCAATTTTTCTCGGAAACCACGCGGCGGGGCATAATACCAAACTTCTGTATAATAGAGTCTCCCTTTTTGGGATCAATATGTTTATGGCTTGTCACAAAAGAAAACATTTTGTAGGAGGGCTTATACCCTGCATACATCAGCACCCTGATCCAGTTTGCATCCACACAGGCCGATTCCCTCTGCGTCTGCAGAAACTTTAGAGGCGTCCCGGAAGATCCGCTGGTACTCAGGACGCTCCAGCGCTCATGCATCTCGGGATGAGCGTCGTATTCCTGCTGCATCCACAGGCGCAGGTCTGCTCTGGTAAGCACCGGAAATTTCGCCAGATCCTCCGCCGAATGAAAATCATCCGGCGTCAGATGATTCTCATCAAATCTCTGCCGGTAAAAAGGGATCTTATAGGCGCATTTCATCAGCTCATGCACCTTCTTCCCCTGGCGTTTTCTGATAAAAGCACGGTTTGTCGGCACCTTCTTGTCCAGCTTCATCAAATAATAAAAGGTCATCACATTTTTCAGTTTCTTTTCGATTACGAACGACATAGTTACCTCTCCTGTTTTCCGTAATTTATATATTTCATCAATTCCCCGGCGTCGCGGTTTACCACCAGTTCCTCCGGAAATCCAATTTCCTCTATCAGGGCGAACGCCCGAACATGGTTTCCAACATCCGTTACCACATGCGCATCGCTCCCCATAATTACAGGAACGCCGTACTCCATGCAAAGCTTCAGTATCGTTCTGTCGTTTTCCCCGGCATTTTGCCGAAAACACTGGGGATTCAGAGAATTATTATTGATCTCCAGAAGCACATGGTTTTCTCTGGCCGCCGCCACAAGTTCTTTATAATCAAGCGGAAATCTTCCGTCGTCCGGATGTCCAATAATGTTGATATATGGATTTTCCATAGCCTTAATACAGGCATTTGTGTTCTCTTTTACCGTTCCTGGTTTTATACAGGGCGTGTGGAGACTGGCAATCACAAGATCCATCTGCTTTAAAATACGTTCCGGCAAATCTACGCTTCCCTCATAGTCCATGATATTTACTTCGGAACCATGCAGTACACATATTCCCTCGATCTGCCTTGGCACGACCTTGAGGTTCAGAAAATGAAATTCCCCGCAGCTTCCAGGCATTTGGGGCGCATGATCTGTCAAGCCTAAAATTTCAAGCCCTTTTTCTCTGGCTGCGCGGGCCATCTCCCACACGGTATTATACGCATGGCCGCTGGCCAGCGTATGGCAGTGTACATCCAGAATATCTCTCACACCATCTTCCCCTTTCCCTGTTTTTCAAAAGAAACACTTCCATCAGCGTTACCCTATGTAGTATAGCATAAAACGTCAGACTTTATCAACCTCTTTTACCCGCTGGAATTTCCTGCCGCATTATGATATAATACCTCTCAAAACAGAATAATTTCAAAAGGAGTGTACCATACTATGGAAAGACTGACAAAAAATGACAATGGATACGTATACAAAAATCAGGGTGTTTGTTCGTCTGCCGTCGAATTTGAGGTGGAAAACGACCGTCTGAAAAACGTACATTTTATCGGCGGCTGCAACGGAAACACGACCGGTATTGGAAAATTAGTGGAAGGCATGAATATCCACGACGTAATTTCCCGTCTGGAGGGAGTTACCTGCGGCTTTCGCCCCACCTCCTGCCCGGATCAGCTTGCCAACGCTTTAAAAGCATATCTGGCCGCGTCCAATTCCTGATAATTTTTTATCAATCATAGATTTTTGCGTTGCTTTTTATAAATGGCTATATTATAATTACTACCAAAATAATGAATGGAGGATTACTATCATGAGAATCACTGACGATATCCGTTATGTTGGCGTCAATGACCATCAGGTTGATCTCTTTGAGGGTCAGTACGTTGTGCCGAACGGCATGGCATATAATTCTTACGTCATCGTCGATGAAAAAATTGCCGTGATGGACACGGTGGATATCCACTTCACCCATGAGTGGCTGGACAATATTGCATCTGTACTTGGGGACAAAAAGCCCGATTATCTGGTTGTTCAGCATATGGAACCGGATCACGCCGGGAATATCGCAAACTTTATGAAAGCATACCCGGACACCACCATCGTTGCGAACAAAAAAACCTTCGTTATGATGGATCAGTTTTTTGATCTGGAGGATTCTGTAAAGCGCCTGGAGGTAGAAAACGGCGGTACGCTGTCCTTAGGAAAGCATCTGCTCACCTTTGTTTTCGCACCGATGGTACACTGGCCGGAGGTCATGGTCACTTATGACAGCACAGAAAAAGTTCTCTTTGCCGCAGATGGCTTTGGAAAATTCGGTGCCAATGATGTGGACGAGCCCTGGGACGATGAAGCCCGCCGCTACTACATCGGCATTGTTGGAAAATACGGCGCACAGGTGCAGGCTCTCCTGAAGGTTGCCGCTACATTGGATATTCAGATCATCTGCCCGCTCCACGGCCCGGTGCTTACCGAAAACCTGGGACATTATATCGGTCTTTACGACACCTGGTCCTCCTACCGTGTTGAGGATGACGGAATCGTAATCGCATATACTTCCGTATACGGCCACACAAAACAGGCAGCAGAGCTTTTTGCTTCCAAGCTGAAGGAAAAAGGCTGCCCGAAGGTCATCGTACACGATCTGGCCCGCACAGATATGGCTCAGGCCGTGGCAGATGCGTTCCGCTACAGCAAACTGGTGCTTGCCACCACAACCTACAATGCGGAAATCTTCCCGTTTATGCGTGAATTTATCAATCACCTGACCGAACGCAGCTATCAGAACCGTACTGTTGCTTTCATTGAAAACGGTTCCTGGGCTCCTCTCGCAAAAAAGGTGATGAAGGGAATGTTGGCAAACAGCAAGAACTTAACCTTCGCCGGCACTGAGGTGACAATCAAATCTGCACTGAAAGCCGATTCAAAGGAAGCTCTTGAAAAACTTGCTGACGAGCTCTGCCGCGACTATATCGCGCAGTCTGACGATAAAGCTGACAAGAATGACATGACCGCCCTGTTTAAAATCGGCTACGGTCTCTATGTCGTTACCAGCAACGACGGCAAAAAGGACAACGGACTGATCGTAAACACGGTAACTCAGCTTACAGATACGCCAAACCGCGTGGCAGTAAATATCAACAAGCAGAATTATTCTCACCACGTAATCAAACAGACCGGCAAGCTGAATGTGAACTGCCTGTCCGTGGAAGCTCCTTTTGAGATCTTCCAGCGTTTCGGTTTCCAGAGCGGAAGAACTGCAGATAAATTTGCTGGCTTCGAGCCGCTTCATTCTGATAATGGCCTGGCTTTCCTGCCCCGCTACATCAACGCGTTCATGTCCCTGGAGGTGGAATCCTACGTAGATCTGGATACCCACGGTATGTTCATCTGCCGTGTAACTGAAGCCCGCGTTATGTCCGACAAGGATACCATGACCTACACATATTACCAGAAGAATGTAAAACCGAAACCCCAGACAGAAGGCAAAAAAGGCTTTGTCTGCAAAGTCTGCGGTTACATCTATGAGGGCGACACTCTGCCGGATGATTTCATCTGCCCGCTGTGCAAACACGGCGTAGCTGATTTTGAGCCTATTCAGTAGTGTACAGCTAATAAATTTCACATGTGCCGCCAACCCGGCATATGAAAAGGGCGTCTTTGCAGATATTGCAGAGGCGCCTTTTGTTGTGCTTTCTTTATTCCTCAAACTCCAGCACAGCTATATTAAACCGGGCTGTTTTCTTCACTTCCAGTACTTTCCCTCTGTCCGACTTCAGCCGTTCGCTGACCGGATAGGGCTTACTCATTCCAATGGCATGCTCTATCATATAGCTGTACAAACCGGACGTAACATACTCTTTTACACCCACCGTCTGTCCTACGGTCAGCATATGTCCATTGTTTTCAATTGAAAATTCCATTGTGCGCATCTTTACTCTCCTTTTGCTTTTTCATTCATATGCCGGAAATATCATCTTCTTAAGCTGCAGCCGGCGCCTCTGCTTTGATGCATTATGCCAGATTTTCGAAAAATCGCTAAAAAATCCGTCAATCTTTTAAAAAAACACTTGGCACAGCCATATTTCTGTGCTACAATAGCATTGTAATATTTCGCGCCCTGATGGTTCCCCCAAAATCTCAGGGCATTTTTTTTGCCATTTTTTCTGGCTTTCGCAATTTACGGATTACATTATTATATCATGTCCGGAGGGATTTGGCTATTAACCAGAATTTTTTTCAACCTCCGTTGACAAAGCTATCATCTGGATGATATAATTCAATTGTATCATTGCAATGATAATGGAGGTGCCATTTTATGAATATCATTCAACTGCTTCACGGAACCGATCACATCATTGAAGTTCCGGATATCCATATCGGTAATCCCCACAACGACTATGGCATGGGGTTTTACTGCACCCGTGTCGATGAGATGGCACGTGAGTGGGCCTGTAAAAAGAATACAGACGGCTTTGTCAACAACTATGCCTTTGACACGGATGGGCTGAAGGTACTAAATCTGTTGGACGGAAATCATACCATTTTGGACTGGATGGCTCTGCTGCTTCAGTTTCGCACTTTCAAGCTCAGTTCCGAGGTTGCGGTTGATGCCAGAGACTACATCATCGAACACTATTTGATTGATTTATCTGACTATGATGTTGTCATTGGCTATCGAGCAGACGATTCCTATTTTCAGTACGCCGAGTCCTTTGTTTCTAACACGCTGCCTCTTGGAAGTCTGAACAAGGCATTGAAGCTCGGCAAGCTTGGTGAACAGACAGTGGTTATCTCACAAAAAGGCTTTGACCATCTTCATTTCATCAACGCCTATCCTGTCAACAAGAATGTTTATTATCCCAAATTCCTGGATAGAGACACTAAAGCTAGGAACACTTATCGTAAGGAAATCAAAAAGGGAACGTCCTATCGGGACGATATCTTTGTATTGGATATCTTAAGAGAGGAGATGCGCAACGATGATCCACGCATACAGCGAATCCTATTTGAGTAATGCCAAGAATTGTTTGTCCTCTTTCTTCGACTATGCGATTAATGACTGCAAATTAAATCCGGATTGGGTCACAGCACTGTTTATCAACACAGGCTATGCCGAACAGTTTGAGCGCGGAAATCCTGCTTATGTTGCCGGTATGTCCGGCGTTGAGCTGGCCCGCGCAGTCATCACAAAAGCATATGGCAGAAAGGAATTGCCGGCGCCCGTCAACTCAGAGGATTGTTCGCCTGAATATTGGGCCGGTTGGGCATTGGCTGAGTATCAGTGGTACTGCAGCCGCAGGTTCAAAGACATTTTTGAGCGTATTCCTTTGACTAAAGTCATTGGAATGTACTGCGTCTATCACGAAATGGACATTACAAGCTTCATCAATGCCATGAATGAGCTCTACAAAGCTGCGGAAGGTGATTCCAGGCTGAAACACATTCGCGAGAACCGGGGCTTGTCTCAATCGGAGCTTGCAAAGCAGTCGGGCGTCAATCTGCGCAACATTCAGATGTACGAGCAGCGCGTCAACAACATCGACAAAGCACAGGCGAATATCCTCTACAAATTATCCCGTGTTCTTGGCTGCAGTATGGAGGACCTGCTGGAAAACCCGATGATGTAAAAGAGATTATTTGAGGTGGTAAATTTCGTTTCAGCCACGCAAATAATCTCTTTCATCAGAAATTACTCTATCCTAAAAGACAGCATTTCTTTTTATTCAGCAATTTGTTCTATTGCATTTTCATAACTCTGATTTAATAATTGCTCTTGTTCTTCTAATTTTTCTTCAACCTCATCTTGGCTATTGACAAGCGAATTCATTACCCCTTCACTGATTGTATCTGATACGTAATCGTCAGCCTGTTCTTTTACAATACCATTCTCCAGTTTCCAGCTTATAACCGCTGAGATTGCATTGCTAATTTTCCTAAATCTTCCTCATTAATATCGTTCTTTTCAGCAAACGCCATAACAGAATCCCAAAGTTGGTTTGAGTCCTCTGTTCCCATTCCCAATTTTGCAGTTACATTTACAAATATATCTTCCAAATTTTCCAGTGTATCGTCCCCAGATAAATTTAGCCACGATTTCGCATCGTTATATATACTTGTAATCAACGGCTCACTCCAATCATCGTTCCAGTTTTCCGAAAAACATGACCACAATCCGCTAACACCATCCCACACTCTATCTAAACCTTCTTCGTAAACCTGTCCGGCAGCGTCAGATGCAACATCTGGCACATCAGATGCTATATCAGCTATATTTTGAAGCGCATCAAGGGCTCTAACTTCTAATGTTGTTTGACACACTCCAATTATCATAATCACTGTAATACATGCTAATTGCTTTACCTTTTTCATAACCTTATCCCCTTCCTTAGCAACTTATATTTTACTGTATTCGTTTATTCATGCTGAAAAACATACTCTATTTATCGACAATTATTATCAGGTCATCACGTTTGTTTTCATCAACCGTTCCAAACAAGTCTCCTCAATAATATTAAAAAATATTTATGCCGCTTGCCGATAATCAATCACAGCAATCTCCTGCATCAGCTTCTTTACCAGATTCACCATGA
The DNA here is from genome assembly GCA_030524785.1 of Eubacteriales bacterium. GTDB lineage: Bacteria > Bacillota > Clostridia > Lachnospirales > Lachnospiraceae > Marvinbryantia. The sequence continues at coordinate 5,961 of JAUNFZ010000030.1, read as the reverse complement.
TTTCCAACTTTTCTGCGACTTCATCGGTATAATACTTCTCACCGCACTGATCGCATTCAAGGCACGGAACATTTTTTACGATAATCACGCAATTTTTATAATTTACCACATGGGTTGTGGTGCTTTCTAACGTAGAGGTATTTTTGCAAATCATACACATATTTATTTCCCTCGTCTTTTTGTTTTCAAATTTCTTTGTGTTCAGATAATATGTCGTTATGATGCACATATTGATATTATCACATCTGGTAACGACATACAAGATCCGGTTATTAGCAGCCGTCAGCTTGCCATAATATCGTAATGTATCTGTCATAATGGCATTATGCCAAACAGGACGCCATAGATTTTTACTATGCCGTCCCTGCAGGGATGAAATTACTTCTTTATAGAGGTGCTTCAGAGCACTACTTAATCGCAGATTGAGCGTAAACAACAGTTACAAGATCTTGATAAGAGGCGCGCTGGGAGAGTTCGCCGGCTTCCTCCAGAATATCCTGTAAAAGATCAAAGCTTTCCTGCTCAAACACAAGATTTTCCTTCCAGGTATCCTGGCTGGCATACCGTGTGACAATTGCTGTGATCGTTTCCAGGTCACTGTCCGGAAACTGTGGGGCGATAACAGTGGCAATTTCCTCCGGCGTGTGAGTGTTTACATATTCCATGCCTTTTTGCAGGGCATTTGTAAATCCCTGAATGATATCGGGATGTTCTTCCATATAACTGGATTTGGCACTGTAAGACGTATAGGGGACATAACCCGAATCGACGCCAAGAGAAGCCACAACGAATCCTGCACCTTCTCTTTCAAGAGCTGTGGCGGAGGGCTCAAATTCAACTGTAAAGTCTCCCTGACCGCCGGCGAATGCAGCAGCAGTGGAACCAAAATCAATGCTCTGGTCAATGGTAAGGTCTGCGTACGGATCGATGTTGTGCTGCTTTAGGATATACTCAAATACCATTTCCGGCATACCGCCTTTTCGCCCTCCCAGTACCTTTGTGCCTTTCAGATTGCTCCACTCAAAGTCCGGCATTTCTTCCCTTGCCACCAGGAAATTTCCGGCGCGCTGGGTAAGCTGTGCAAAGTTTACTACAAAGTCGGCTGCACCTTCGTTGTAAGCGTAAATAGTGGCCTCACTTCCCATAAAACCAATTTGGGCATCGCCTGAGAGAACGGCGGTCATCACCTTGTCGGCGCCGAAGCCGCAGACAAGGTCCAGATCAATGCCTTCGTCCTCAAAATATCCAAGCTCTATGGCAACGTACTGAGGTGCATAAAAAATAGAGTGGGCGACTTCATTCAGAGTTACTTTCTGTAAATCATTTTCGGCACAGACGGCGGCGCACGAAAGTGTGGCCATAAAAGTGCAGGAGCAAAGAAGCGCGGTCAGTTTTCGTTTCATAGGTAAACCTCATAAAATACTCGTCAGGTTCAATATATGCAGGAAGGGAGAAGAAGTGAGAAAGGGATGGTATTAAACAATCATACCGTTCGAATGTTGACAGCGGTAACATCAGGTGATATACTAACGTCGGGAGGAGTGAATTTGGTGAAAGATCATTATCATCACGGAAATTTAAAACATGAACTAATTGAAACAGGAATTCAAATCATTTCGGAGGAAGGATTTGACCGTCTTTCTCTGCGCAATATCTCAAAGCAGTGTGGCGTAAGCCATAACGCCATTTACCGTCATTTTGATAATAAAGAGCAAATGATTGACTGCTGCCGCCTGTATGTAACAGAAGCTCTGACAGACTGCTTAAATCAATCTATTTACGGGCTTGACGCTTCGCAGATGGATACGCTGCATACGCTTGGATATGCTTATATCCGTTTTTATAAAGAGCATCCTACTTATTTTAGCTTTCTGTACCGCAATTCATCCATTCGGATTGTGTTTACCATGGACGAAATTCCAGGAAATTATCCTCCTTATGAGGTGTTCCGAAAAGTATCACTTGCGATTGCAGAGGGGAAAGGTGAAACAAAAGAAGCTGGCCTAAAGCAGCTGCTGCGGTACTGGTCGCTCATGCATGGCATCATTTCACTTTTCATATCTCCAAACGTGGAATTACCCGACAGCTTCGACATTTGCTTAAAAGACTTTTTCTAAACAGAGGTGGATTATGAAACAGATTATTTTAACCGGCGACCGCCCTACCGGACGGCTTCATGTGGGACATTATGCAGGCTCGCTGAAAGAACGTGTCAGACTGTAAAATTCCGGCGGCTTCGATGAAATTTATATTATGATCGCTGATGCACAGGCATTAACCGACAATGCAGAACACCCGGAAAAGATACGCCAAAACATCATACAGGTGGCGCTGGACTATTTAGCCTGTGGAATTGATCCGGAAAAATCTACCATCTTTATTCAGTCTATGATTCCCGAGCTTACGGAACTGACGTTTTATTATATGAACCTTGTTACCGTCGCCCGTGTGCAGAGGAATCCCACAGTAAAGGCAGAAATACAAATGCGGAATTTCGAAGCAAGTATTCCTGTCGGTTTCTTTTGTTATCCGATTAGTCAGGCGGCGGATATTACAGCATTTCGTGCGACTGCAGTGCCCGCCGGCGAGGACCAGATGCCCATGGTGGAACAATGTAAAGAAATCGTTCACAAATTCAACGCAGTTTATGGCGATACGCTGACAGAACCGCAGATTATGCTTCCCGAAAATCATGCCTGCCTTCGTCTGCCCGGCATCGACGGAAAGGCAAAAATGAGCAAGTCGCTTGGAAACTGTATCTACCTCTCCGACGAAGCAGAGGAAATCAGGGCGAAGGTAATGTCTATGTTTACTGACCCGAACCATCTGCGGGTACAAGACCCTGGAAAAACAGATGGAAATCCTGTATTCATTTATCTGGACGCTTTTTCCCGTCCGGAACATTTTGAGGAATTTCTGCCGGAGTACGGCTGTCTTGATGAACTGAAAGATCATTATCAACGGGGCGGTCTTGGAGATGTAAAGGTAAAGAAATTTCTGAATAATGTCCTGCAGGAGGAGCTTGCGCCGATCAGACAGCGCAGAAAAATGTGGGAAGGGCGGCTGCCGGAGGTCTATGACATCTTAAAGGCCGGAACCGAAACGGCAGCAGAAACTGCTGCCGAGACACTTCGTGATGTACGCCGCGCCATGCAGATCGATTATTTTGAGCGCAGATATACCGCGTTTATTCCTGCTCCCTGAATTTTATCTGTCGCGATACGCTGAGAGCCAGCGCCATTTCCGCCATCAAAAACAGGATAGATGTGCCTCCATAACTGACAAAAGGCAGCGTAATGCCTGTCGTCGGAATCGCGTTGGTGACAACGGCAATATTCAGCACCACCTGCAAAGCAATATGAATAAAAACTCCAGAAGCAATCAAAGAGCCCAGCAAATCCGGCGCATTCTGGGCGATAAACATCAGGCGATACAGCATAAACGCAAACAACAGCGACAGCATTACCACGCCAAAAAGTCCCAGTTCCTCACAGATAATTGTCAAAATCATATCATTTTGCGCCTCAGGCACATAAGACAATTTCTGGAGACTGTTGCCAAGCCCTTTGCCAAACAATCCGCCGGAGCCAATCGCATACAGCCCCTGCATTACCTGATAACCCCCCAGACTTTCATTGCCCTCCGGGTTCAGCCAGACAATCACTCGCTTTACTCGATAGTTGTCGCTGCCGCTCAGCGTCTGGGCATACATAATAAATCCCGCTGCCAGCACTGCCACAAGAACCGCTCCAACGATGAAGGGCGTCTTTTTCGGAAATACAATGAAAAGAAGCCCCACCGTAATCCCCGCGATAATAATGGCCGTACTCAGATTATCTGTGAATTTCCATGTCAGTACAGTCGTCAGTGCGCCGCATCCAAGAATTGTAAAAAAAGCGCCTTTCGTCTTTACATTTTTTCCTATCTTGCAGATCAGTACCGGCAAAAACAAAATAATGGCAAGTTTCGCCATTTCCGCCGGCTGAAAAGAAATCCTCCCGCCTATGTAGATCCACCGCTTCGCTCCGTTAAGCTCCGTACCGATAAATTTTGTCAGAAACAGAAGCACATTTGCCGCGAAATAAATAAGGCCTGCAAATTTCGCATAATAGTGATAGTCGATCTGCGAGAAAATCAATACTAAAATAAAGCTGACGCCGCTAATCGCCGCCTGCTTTGTAAAATAGTACATATCGTCGCCAAATGTAACCTGTGCAGAATATGCGCTCGTACTGTACAGCATGACAAGGCCGAAGCAGGTCAATAAAATAATACTGGCAAGCAGATTATAGTCATAATAATGAAACGCGCTTTTTGTCCGCCCTGCCAGCCAGCCAATTCTTCTTTTTTTCTTAACTGCCATTTAACTCTCCCCTTTATGCGTTGATTTTAGCACAAATAAAGGGCAGATACAATCTTTAATTTACACCTTTTCTATTTCTCCTCATAAACTGATATAGAAAAATAAAATTAAGGAGCTATTATGAATCCTCAATTATATGAGACCAATTCCGCGCCCTGCCGCAGCGACACGCTTTCCGGCATGTCGCTTGCAATGGCATATGTGCCCTGGCAGCCGGCGTTTTCCAATACCTTTGATCTGTGCACATCATTGCGCGCAGGAACGATCTTTCCCGATCTCTGCAAACCTTTCTGCGGAAAGAGAGGTGGATGTTCATGAACCAGATGACGAGAAATTATCAGATGCAGCGCGGCTGTACAGCCTCCTGCCCGCAAACGTCTCCCTCCGGATCCATGCCGGCTTCGGCTTTTCCTCTTTCTTCGGAGGGCCGCGTTATGAATCGCCCCTGCGCTTGCGATTCAGCCTATGAATCCATGAGCCAGGCACAGTTATTCAATCTTATTAATGAAGTGAGCTTTGCCGCCTATGATGCCATGCTCTATCTGGATACGCATCCCTGCGACAGCAGCGCTCTGTCTTACCATCAGAAAATGACCCGACAGCGCAAAGAGGCAATGAGCGTTTTTGCGAGACGCTTCTATCCGCTGACCGCAGACTGTACTGTGGAAGCCGATAGTACGCGCTGGGAATGGGTATCTCAGCCCTGGCCCTGGGAGCCAATGACGAAGGGAGGATGCAGATAAATGTGGAACTATGAAAAAAGATTAGAATATCCTATCAATATTAAAACTCCAAACGCAAAGCTGGCGCAATTTATTATGAGCCAATACGGAGGACCTTACCGCAGCTTCCTCCTACTCTCTCCCGCCGCCGCGCTTTCCGATTTTGAAACAGAGCAGCGCTCCCAGAGACGGAAGCCAGCAGATTCCAAGAAACAATGCGATTGCCACCGATATACCCACGGTTTCCGCTCCCGCATGATTGATTTTATCCATATCCTCGTCCGTCATCATTCTCTGAATCAAATATAGCACAATTAAAAATGTTACCGCCGCACCAATCAGATAGATTTCAAGAAATATCATTTTTTCCTCCTGTTTTTATTTATAGTATTCCCAGGAGAAGCTTCTGGCACTCATGCATTATAAAATGCAAAGCTATTTCCTATAATCTCCAGTTGCCAAGGCATATACCGGCAGAGCAATGCGTCGCAGTGTTCTTTCTTGGTAAGCCGGAAACAGCCATATTCAAAGACCACTTCATTTGTCATCCACTCCCTGCTGCTCACCTCATAAGCCTTTACAATATCGTGTTCCCATATTCGCTGTCCGCTTCTGTCTTTCATTCCCGTATATCTGCACAATGTTCCCGGGGCGATCTCATTCCAATGCGCCTGCCCAGGTATCATTTCCTTTTCACCCATGCTGACAATGTATTCTTTTTCACATCCCCCTATATAAAAGCCCTCCGCCCATCTTCCATCTCCTGTAAGCCTGCCCCTGAATAAAATTATTTTTTCCATTGATTTTCTCCATTATCATGATACCTGTCTTTCGGAGTTGAATTAAAAAAATAGTGCTAAGCCATAGTTTAGAACC
>JAUNFZ010000029.1 GCA_030524785.1 Eubacteriales bacterium | reverse complement strand
CGTTTTCCGGGCAGAATCAGCGTTTTCCCGGGCGGAGCAGCCGCTTTCTAAGCCTGCGGCGTCTTTTCCCTCTCAAGATATTTTTTCACATACTGTCCTGTGTAGGACCAGGGCATCGCCGCCACTTCCTCCGGCGTTCCCCTGGCAATCACAGTTCCGCCGCCGTCGCCGCCCTCAGGCCCCATATCGATCAGATAATCCGCCGTCTTAATCACATCCAGATTATGCTCAATCACGATCACCGTATTTCCGCCTTCCGCCAGGCGCTGCAATATTTCAATGAGCTTATGCACGTCTGCAAAATGCAGCCCCGTTGTAGGCTCATCCAAAATATAAATCGTATTTCCGGTGCTGCGGCGGCTCAACTCCGTGGCCAGCTTGATACGCTGGGCCTCTCCGCCGGAAAGCGTTGTAGACGGCTGTCCCAGACGGATATAGGATAGACCCACATCGTAAAGCGTCTCGATTTTCCTGCGGATGGACGGAAGATGTTCAAAAAATTTCAGAGCTTCCTCCACCGTCATGTCCAAAACATCATAGATGCTTTTTCCCTTATATTTTACCTCCAGCGTCTCGCGGTTGTAACGCTTTCCGTGACAAACCTCGCAGGGCACATAAACATCCGGCAGAAAATTCATCTCAATTTTGAGAATTCCGTCGCCGCTGCAGGCTTCGCAGCGTCCCCCTTTCACATTAAAGCTGAAACGTCCCTTTTTATAGCCCCTCGCCTTCGCGTCCGCCGTTGCCGCAAACAGATCGCGGATCTGATCAAACACTCCCGTATAGGTGGCCGGATTGGAGCGGGGCGTCCTTCCGATTGGAGACTGGTCAATGTTGATGACCTTATCCAGCTGCTCCACGCCCTCAATTCGATCATGCTTTCCCGCGATCGTCCGCGCTCGGTTCAGCTTTTTCGCCAGGCTCTTATAGAGAATCTCATTTACCAGGGAGCTCTTGCCGGAGCCGGAGACGCCCGTCACGCAGGTCATCACTCCCAGGGGAATTTCCACGTCAATATTTTTCAAATTGTTCTGTCTCGCTCCTATCACCTTCAAAAAACCTGTAGGCTGCTTGCGCTCCCGCGGTACGGGTATGCTCCTCCGGCCGCTCAGATAATCTCCCGTGATGGAATTTTTGCATTTCATTACCTCCTGCGCAGTTCCCGCCGCGATAACCTCTCCGCCGTGTTCCCCCGCACCGGGGCCGATGTCCACCAGATAATCCGCCGCAATCATGGTGTCCTCATCATGTTCCACCACAATCAATGTGTTTCCCAGATCCCGCAGGCTGTTCAGCGTATTCAAAAGTTTGTCGTTATCCCTCTGATGAAGTCCGATACTCGGTTCATCCAGAATATAGGCCACTCCCACCAGTCCGGAACCGATCTGGGTGGCCAGCCGTATTCTCTGAGCCTCGCCCCCGGAAAGGCTTCCGGTGGCCCTGGCCAAAGTCAGATAATTCAGCCCCACGTCTGCCAGAAACTGCACCCGCGCCCGGATCTCTTTCAAAATCTGATGTCCGATCAGCTTCTGCTGCTCCGTCAGCTTCAATTCCTTCAAAAACTGCAGCAGACAGTCCACGGACATGGAAGTCACCTCATGTATATTTTTGCCGCCCACTGTAACTGCCAGCGCTTCCTTCTTCAGGCGCTGTCCTCCGCAGGTGCGGCAGGGCGTAATGCGCATAAACGCTTCATATTCCTGCCGGGATGACTCCGAGCCTGTCTCCCGGTAGCGTCTCTCCACGTTCTTAATCAGGCCCTCAAAGGCTACATCGTAAACCCCAACACCGCGCATACCGGCGTAATGCACTTTTACTTTTCTGCCGTCTGTGCCGTGCAGAAGCATATGGCGTATCTCCTCCGGCAGTTTTTCATAGGGCGTGTCCAGACTGAATTTGTATTCCTTTGCAAGAGCTTCCAGTGTGGCCCGGGTAAAGCTACCGGGTTTATTGCTGGATTGCCAGCCCATAACGGCAATTGCCCCCTCGGAAAGGCTCAGGGATGGATCGGGAATCATAAGCTCCTCATCGAACTCCATCTTATACCCCAAGCCAAAGCAGTCCGGGCAGGCGCCAAAGGGGTTGTTGAAAGAAAAGCTCCGCGGCTCGATTTCCTCAATGCTGATTCCACAGTCCGGGCAGGAAAAGCTCTGGCTGAAACGAATGGTCTCTGCACCGTCCACGTCCACGACCACCAGCCCTTCAGAAAGCTGCATCACGTTCTCCAGAGAATCCGTCAGTCTCTTTTCAATCCCCGGCTTCACCATCAGGCGGTCCACCACAATCTCAATATTATGTTTTTTATTTTTGTCTAACTTGATTTCCTCCGACAGCTCATACATGCTACCGTCCACAATCACCCGCACATACCCGCTGCGTTTTGCTTTCTCAAAAAGCTTGACGTGTTCTCCCTTGCGTCCCCGCACCACCGGAGCCAGCAGCTGTATCTTTGTGCGCTCCGGAAGCTCCATCAGCTGGTCCACCATCTGGTCCACCGTCTGTTTCCGGATCTCCCTGCCGCATTTCGGGCAATGGGGAATCCCTATGCGGGCATACAAAAGCCGAAAGTAATCGTAGATCTCTGTCACTGTACCCACAGTAGAGCGCGGATTCCTGTTTGTAGACTTCTGGTCAATCGAAATAGCCGGCGGCAGGCCTTCGATACTCTCTACATCCGGCTTTTCCATCTGTCCCAGGAACTGCCTGGCATAGGAGGACAGCGACTCCATATACCGCCGCTGTCCTTCCGCATAGATCGTATCAAAAGCCAGGGACGATTTTCCGGAACCGCTGAGTCCCGTCAGTACCACCAGCTTATTTCTTGGAATATCCAGGTCAATATTTTTCAGATTATGTTCATTCGCTCCGCGGATGCGGATATACTCCTTTTTATTTTCCGTCTCCATCGTAATCCTCTTTCTATAGATCGTTCAGATGCTTTTTCAGCGTAATCATTCTGTCGCGAAGTTCTGCCGCAGCTTCAAAATTCAGCTCTGCTGCTGCCTTGCGCATCTTCTTCTCCACTTCCGCTACAAGCTTTGTCAATTCTTTCTTGCTCATGGATTCGGGATCAACCTCCAGCTTCTTTTCCTCCTTGGCAACCTCTTTGGAGATGCTGATCAAATCCCGCACAGACTTTCGTATCGTCTGCGGCGTAATTCCATGTTCTTTATTGTAGGCCTCCTGCACGCTGCGCCTCCGGTTCGTCTCGTCAATGGCAATTTTCATGGAATCCGTCATGGTATCCGCATACATAATCACATGGCCGTCGGAATTTCGCGCCGCACGCCCAATGGTCTGTATCAGAGATGTGGCGGAACGCAGAAATCCCTCTTTATCCGCATCCAGAATCGCCACCAGCGTGATCTCCGGAATATCAAGTCCTTCCCGCAGAAGATTAATCCCCACCAGCACGTCAAACACATCCAGGCGCATATCCCGAATGATCTCCGTCCGCTCCAGCGTATCAATATCCGAATGTAGGTATCTTACGCGAATACCGATCTCCCGCATATAGTCTGTCAAGTCTTCCGCCATCTTTTTCGTCAGCGTTGTAATCAGCACCTTGTTTTTCTTTTCCACTTCCCGGTTGACTTCGCTTACAAGATCATCGATCTGTCCCTCTACAGGCCGCACCTCCACATGAGGATCTAAAAGCCCCGTAGGCCGGATGATCTGTTCCGCCCGCAAAAGTTCATGCTGCTCCTCGTAATCTCCCGGCGTCGCAGAGACAAACATGATCTGGTCTATTTTACTTTCAAATTCTTCAAAATTCAAGGGTCTGTTATCCTTCGCCGAAGGCAGGCGGAAGCCGTAATCCACCAGCGTCGTCTTTCTGGACTGATCCCCCGCGTACATTCCCCGTATCTGCGGGATCGTCTTATGGGACTCATCGATAATGATCAGAAAATCATCAGGAAAATAATCCATCAGTGTATGAGGCGGCACTCCCGGCTCCAGCCCCGACAGATGACGGGAATAATTTTCAATTCCGGAGCAAAACCCCGTCTCTTTCATCATTTCAACGTCAAAATTCGTTCTCTCCGCAATCCGCTGAGCTTCAATCAGCTTGTCCTCACTCTTAAAATAAGCTACGCGCTCCTCCAGCTCCTTTTCAATATTGTCCGCTGCCTCCAGAATTTTTTCCATCGGCACCACATAATGGGACGCAGGAAAAACAGCAATATGCTCCATCCGGCTTCTGATTTCTCCCGTCAGCACATCAATCTTTGTAATACGGTCGATCTCGTCTCCAAAAAACTCCACCCGAAATGCGTAATCATCCGCGCTTGCCGGAAATATTTCCAGAACATCACCGCGTACCCGGAAAGTACCCCGATGAAAATCCATCTCGCTCCGGTCGTACTGTATGTCGATCAGCTGGCGTATCACCTCGTCCCGGTCCTTCTCCATCCCTGGACGCAGCGACACCATCATCTTCTCAAAGTTTTCCGGCTCGCCCAGACCATAAATACAGGATACACTGGACACGATGATAACGTCCCGCCGCTCTATCAGCGACGCCGTCGCCGACAGCCGCAGCTTGTCAATCTCGTCATTAACCGAGGAATCCTTTGCAATATATGTGTCAGAGGAGGGAACATACGCCTCCGGCTGATAATAATCGTAGTAGGACACAAAATACTCCACCGCATTGTTCGGGAAAAATTCCTTAAACTCCCCGTAGAGCTGCGCCGCCAGGGTCTTATTATGCGCCAGAATTAAGGTCGGTTTGTTCAGCTGCTGAATGACATTTGCCATCGTGAAGGTCTTTCCGGAGCCGGTGACACCAAGCAATGTTTCGCACTGATTGCCTTCCTTGAAGCCCTTGACTAAAGCTTCAATGGCCTGAGGCTGATCGCCGGTGGGGGCGTATTCTGATACTAATTCAAAATGATCCATGATGAAATCTCCCTAAACTACCGAGCATTCCTCGGTAATTAAATATAAATATTATTAGGATTTGTCAGACACTGTCTAACAAATCGGTGTTTTTATATTAATTTTGATTATATATCAACTGATTACGTTCTAACTCCCTCTGTAATTCTTCTACAGTCGGCAACACCGTCATATATTTTGATGCAAATATTTGCTGACTCTCCTGCAATACGGAATATTTAACTATTGTTTCATCCTTATCTGTACAAAATATAATCCCTATTGTTGGGTTATCATCTTCCCGCCGTTTCAAATCGTCAAACATTCTCACATACATATCCATCTGTCCAATATCCTGATGTGTTAACTTCGTAGTCTTTAAGTCAATTAATACAAAACATTTCAAGATGAAATTGTAAAATACTAAATCAATATAAAAATCTGTTGTTTCCGTGCAAACACGCATCTGTCTTCCAACAAAAGAAAAACCTTTCCCCATCTCCAGTAAAAACTTTTGCAGATTACTTATAATTGCAGTTTCTAAATCACTTTCTAACTGATTTGTGTCTTGCCCCACCCCCATAAATTCCAATACAAATGGATCTTTCACAAATTCCAAAGTTTCATTATTTCTATCCGGCAGTTGCGAAGAAAGCAATCTCTTATAATATCCGCTTCTGATATTACGTTCTAAGGTTTTTACCGACCAATTTTCATTTGCGACTTCATTCAAGTAAAAATTCCTTTCTTCCTCATCCGAAATACGCATGATATTTCTCAAATGAGACCATGACACTTTTCCCGCCATTGAAAACCCATATGAATCCTTCGGAAACGTCAAATAAAGTTGACGACAATTTCTTAAATTCGCCACTGAAAATCCTGTGCCAAATTCATCTGATAATTTTACCGACAAATTTTTTATTAAATAGGAGCCATATTTCGCTTTCTTTTCCCCTAATTGCTCTTGTTCGACAATTCTTCGCCCTACATTCCAATATGCATATGTCATTATTGCGCTGGCACTGCTATAAGCTTGTTCTCTAGCTTGTTGCAGTATCAAACGTACATCTTCGAAAAATTGTTGTTCCTCCATTTCAGCAACTTCAGATAGCTCTTGTTTTATCATTTCATTCTTCTTATTCATCTGTCCTCCTTTGAATTCGCTACACATGTGTAGCGAATCTGATAATTGACTCATTATTTAACAAATTTTAAACTTTATATTCTCTCTAAAACAAATGTACATGTATCTTTTTGATTTGTATACTTTAATTCATAAACAATTACTTGTCTGTCAAATAATCTATATCCTCTATTCATTCTTTATAATACCACCATCCATTTTAAGCGACTCATAAAATGTTTTTATTTTTTCAAAATTTGCTGTTCTATTTTTAATTGGTAGTGCATCCCATATAATTTGCTTATATTTTGCACTTGAATTATCTCCTATTGAACTATTTCCATTTTGGAAACAGTTGACTCTTTTATAAGTTCCTGCTCATCAAATATATTTGATAAATGCTTTGAAATAGCTGGCACTTTAACATCAAATAACTCTGCCATCGCCTTTTGTGTTAACCAAAAGGTTTCTTCTTTAGATACCACATTTACGCATACATTACTGTCTTCTATTTGGTATAGTACGATTTCATGTTCCTGATTCACTTAGATCCCCCTAACCCAAACATTTTCCTGATAAATGTTACCTCGTCCGTTACACGAATTCAGATCACAAACTCCACCGCATTGTTCGGGAAAATTCCTTAAACTCCCCATAGAGCTGCGCCGCCAGGGTCTTATTATGCGCCAGAATTAAGGTCGGTTTGTTCAGCTGCTGAATGACATTTGCCATCGTGAAGGTCTTTCCGGAGCCGGTGACACCAAGCAATGTTTCGCACTGATTGCCTTCCTTGAAGCCCTTGACTAAAGCTTCAATGGCCTGGGGCTGATCGCCGGTGGGGGCGTATTCTGATACTAATTCAAAATGATCCATAACACACTTCCTTACCAATACATTCATCATTTATCTTCTTCTGGCACCTTGTTTCGCATTTTTATTGGCTTCTTTAATGGTCTCTATATAAGCCTTTTCCACAGGAGAAATTGTTTTATCCTGATATTTTCTATATTCACCCTTTGCTTTCTTGACAGCCTGATCGTGGCTCACCTTTCCTGCACCAGTTAGTAATTTTCGATTGCCAGAAGACAGTACGGAATCTAATTGTTCCACATAATCATTCATGTACATTGGTTTATGCTCAATCGCATTAATTTCAGCTAAGTCAAAATAACCTGAAACAAGATTATTTAATATCTTCAATTCATCTTCCGAAAGATAATTCTTCGCAATACCTATATCTTTTAATGCCGGCAGCTCACCTGCAAAAGAAGTTAATCCCATAAAAGGTTTCTCAGCATCCGCTCTTTCATATATCACTTCCGCCGCCGTATGACCATGCGCTGCAAAATGCAATTTGTTCTGTACAATTTTGAAAAAATGTATTGATTCATCACTGTGAGGATTGTAATCAACACTTGTTGCATATAAATCAAGTACCTGACGATAAAGAACTTTTTCAGATGAGCGAATATCTCTAATCCGGTCAAGTAATTCTTTCCAATAGTTTCCACCACCATTTCCTTTTAACCGCTCATCATCCATCGTAAACCCTTTAATCATATATTCCTTTAAGCGTTCTGTTGCCCACCGACGAAATTGTGTTCCTCTAATAGACTTCACACGATACCCTACGGAAATTATAACATCAAGATTATAATAATTTGTTGGTTTTGTAGAAAAATCGGAATTTCCGATTTTTCTCACAGACTCCGATTCGAGTAATTCTCCTTCTGAAAAAATATTTAAAATATGCTCATTTATAGTTGATCTTGATTTTCCAAACAATTCTGACATCTGATTTATTGTCAACCAGACAGTTTCATCTTCTACTTTTACTTCGATATGTGTCAAACCATCATCCGTATTATAAAAAATGATCTCACCCTGGTTTTCCATTTAAACTCCTCCTCGCGATTCAATTATATTGTCTAAAAACTCTATAATCACTTTCACCAACACCTGATTTACTTTCCATATCCCGCTGTTTTTACAATATGCTACCATAGATTTCTCTATAAATCAACATCATTTTGAACATATGTTCTGTTTTTCATGTCGATTATCTACCATAGTCAAAGCCCCATGTCCTCCAAAAAAGATGTCACTGATTAAACAACCGCCAGCAAAACCGTTCCTGCCGTAATCAGAAGTACGCCGGCTGCCGCTTTCCTTGACAGCCTTTCCTTAAAGATAATCCGGGAAAATGCAATCGTTACCAGCATGCTGAGTTTATCAATCGGCACAACGACGCTTGCCGGTCCTTCCTGAAGCGCCCGGTAGTAGCAAAGCCATGAGGCGCCCGTTGCAAGTCCCGACAGGCAGATGAATCCGAGTTCTTTTCTCTCTATCTTCCTCAGCTCATCCTGCTTTCCGCTCACGAACACCATCAGCCATGCCATCAGAAGTACCACAGTGGTGCGGACTGCCGTGCCAAGATTGGAATCAATTCCTGCAATCCCTATTTTTCCCAATATAGCGGTCAGACTGGCAAAAACTGCCGACAGCACCGCATAAATCAGCCATCCGCCGCTTTTCTTTCCGGAAGTTTCTTCTATGTCCTTCTTCGTGATCATCAGCATGGTTCCTGTGCCGATCAGCAATACCGCTATTATTTTTGGCCCTGTAATCCCTTCCTGAAGAAAGATAAGCGCCAGAAGAATTGAAAGCACGGTACTGGACTTGTCAATCGGAACAACCTTATTGATATCCCCTTTCTGAAGGGCGCGAAAATAGCAGAGCCATGAGGCGCCTGTCGCAATTCCCGACAGGACGAGAAACAAAAGTGTCCTTCCCTCAATCTGTGTCAGTCCCGCCCATGTGCCTGTCACCAGTACCATCAGCCACGAGAATAGCAATACCACCACCGTGCGGATTGCCGTAGCCACATCCGAATCTGTTCTGCGGATTCCGCACTTTGCCAGAATTGCTGTAATTCCCGCAAAAAAGGAAGATCCGACTGCATAAAATATCCACATACCGCAAAACCTCCTTATATTTCCGCAGCCGACTTTCTGCGGTTATACCCGGTTTGCACCGTGCAAAGCTGAAGCCTGCTCCGGGCACCGGATCTGTACAGACATGGCCGGCAGCCCCGTAAGCACAGGTATCTGTATGCTGCCCGCCAGATTATTTTTCAGATGATTTTCACTCTCAGGAAAGTATAGCTGAAAATATTCTTCCGCCTTTTTATCTGCCACACAGCTGTAGACATTTACTACTAAAAAAGGAAACGCAGCAGCCCATCCAGAGGTTTCAGCATTTTTATCCTGTTTTTCCGTTTTCTGCTGATACTCTGGGGAATCTGGCCCTCTCTCAGGATATATGCCTCCTCGTCCTTTACCTTCAGAGCGTCCGCCTCATAGCTTCCCATATACGCTTTCATCACCCGGTTTAACTCAGGGCTGTCCACCACAAGCATCAGCTCGGTATCAATATAGGCGCTTCTCATATCCCAGTTAAAGGAACCCACTCCGGACAGGCGGTCTCCTATGGTAAAGCATTTTCCGTGATAAGACACCCCCTGATCGTATTCTAAAATTTCCACCCCTGTCCTCAGGATCTCCGTCTTATGTGTTTCATAATCTACGGCTCCAAAAGGATTTCCATTATTGGCAACCGAATTTGTCATCATACTGACATTTTCTGCCGCAGCGCATACGTTTGACAACCGTTCCAGCATATAATTGTTGCACAAAATATATGGGGTATGGAAAGTTGTCTCCTCCCCGGCCTTTATCATCAGCTCTGTCATCATATAAAAGAGAACCGGTTCTTTTACAGACGCCTGTGTCGGATTACAGAGCAGCGTAATTTTATTGATTTCCACTGTGCCCGCATTTTCGTCTTCCTGTTCAAACCATTCGCTGCACTCTGTCTGCATTTTCCTGTACAACTCTTTCAGCTCCCGGGCCGCTTCCTTTTCCCTTTTTTTCCCAAAGGGAAGCAGCGAGGATGTGTCCATCACTGTCCGGCACTCCTTAAGCTCCCATACAGACTGAAAATATTCGTACAGTCGGCCATAAGAATCCTCATCAGGATGATCGCCTGAAAACACAAGAATGTCCCAGTCATAATTTCGGTAGTCCGTATCGTCGCCGAGAAAATAGTCGTAAGTATTTCTTCCGCCAAGAATATATGCCGTATCGTCTACTATCAAATATTTGTCGTGGAGCCTGGCCATCAGTTTCGCAGGTTTCAGGAGATTTACAGGATTGTACACTTTAACCGTCACATTTTCCAGACAGCCAAGAGCTCTGAAACAGGCCTTTCCCCTCATGCTCTGAAAATAGGAAAACCCATCCACCAAAATCTGTACCTGTACTCCTCGTTCTGCCGCGTCATAAAGGGCGGCCAGCATCTGTTTTCCGCTGTTATCCGCCCTAAAGTCAAACGTAGACAATACAATTCGCTGGGATGCATTAGAGATCAAACGGATTCTCTCCTCTAAAGCTTCCTCATTATCAAATAAAATCTTTGCTTTTTCTCCGCTTTTCTGACTGCTGTAAAAATCTGTAAGCGCAAATGCTTCTTCCGTTTCTGCAGTAACCCTTCCCTGGCGCTTATACGGCAGGCACACAAGGCAGATATAAAGTACAATAAATAGAAAAATCGTTCCGAAAACAATCAACTTTTTTCGCATTAATTCTCACCCATAGTAAAACGGCTGATTTGCTGCTGCTTTCGTTGATTATATAACAAAGCGCCTAAAAGCTCAATGGATATTTTTACTTCATTGCCTATGGGGTGTACAGGCTTAAAGAAGTCAAAACCGAACAGATCGTATCCACATTTTCTGCGTACTGAGTACCCGTCACGCAGAATACATACTGCCTGTTCGTCGGGTGAAAGAACATGATCGCGCTGCAGTCCTCCGCTTCCAGACGGTAGGTGATGCAGCCGATCCCATTGATTGTTACGATACCATCCACCTGATAGCCGGCCTGAGTAATTGCTGCTGCAATATCTTCCAACGTTTCCGCTCCGTCGCTGTATGCCCAGACTACAGAAACCGCAGGAGCATACTCCGCCCCGGAGGCATCGCCCGCCAGATAAAGTACGCCCTGCTGCGTCTGCTCCTCTGTCAATTCGTATACGCTCCAGTCACTTGGCAGGTATAGCTGAAAACCATCTTGAAACGGCACCCAGGTTCCGGCATAATCCGCCACAGATTCCTCAAACACAATGCTGCCCGTCTCCGTATCCTGCCCGGAAGATCCTTCCGTATTTCCGGCGCTTTCCATGACACCGCCCATTGTTCCGATCGTTCCTACCGTTCCACCGGAGCCATACTGCGCATCGGAAGACTCCTGCCCTGCAACGTCTCCCACATTCTGACCGATGTCGTCTACCGCCTGCTCAATATCATCCACCGCCGCTTTCGCGCCGCCCTTTACAGAGCGTTCACTGTCCACATGTTTGGGATAATCGCTGTCGCCGCCCGCAAGATGAGCAAAGCTTCCCGCAGCCTGTTCAAGCGCGGAGCCCACATAGCAGGAAAGCTGGGGTATCTCCTTGGCGCCAAACATATAGGTTCTGCCGTTTTCCATGGCAAACAGCCTCGTATCACGAACCGTATAGCCGCTGACCGCATAAGCATAAACAACCTGTGTGAAACTCCTGCCGCCAAGGTTCACCGTGGCTGCCTCCGCCGTCACCTGAAGATCGCTGTGGCTGTCTCTCATATACTCTGTAAACTGGTCTGCAAAGTCCGCCGTGTCTGTGTCATAGTATCCGATGATCACATACGGAATGTAACCTTCCTCATCCATATACACATAGACGAAGCCATCTTCCTGATAAATGGAAGTATACTCTGAAAGCTGCACGGAAATCCCCTGATCATCCAGCGCGATCAGATCCCCCTGCACATCTGCCGTCAACGCCGCGATCTGATTCTGCCCGTCGCCAAGCCCGTCCAGTTTCAGCTCCGCCTGTGCGCAGAGCCCTGCGCCAGCCGCCATCACTGCCGTTGCCAAAACTGCCGAAAGCATTTTTCGTCCTGTTTTCATGTTCCGTTTTTTCATTTTCTTTTTTCCTCCTTTTTCTATTTTTAGTTAGGATACAACTGCGCGGTTCCCGCAGGCTGCTCCGTTGTATTTGACACATAGATATTTCCCATATCATCCGCGTATACATAATCATAAGATGTGGAAATTTTCACATGCTCCCCGTCCGGCATAGTGTAATCATTCTGTGAAAGAATATAATCAGAAAACTTCTCCGCGTCGTACGTTGCCTCCGATCCCATATAGGAGCTGACGCTGCTTTCGCAGTAATCCCGCGCCTGCTCCATACTGGTGCATCCGGCATTGAGCATCTGCTGAATGATCTGGTCTTTCACCCGCGTAAACGCCTCCGCAAACTGATCGCTGAAACAGGTATTCATTATGAACTGTTCATAGATGTCTCTGTTTGTCTCGTATTCATTTTCCGGGGTCAACATGAAATAAACCGCCGGCGCTTCCCACGAGATATAAGATGTGTGAACTATGCCGCCGTACACTATCTCCGATGTAAAGGATATCCGGCATCCGTCTGTGGAAGCAAAAACATTCAGCCGGAAAGGATACCCGTCCAGTATAACACTATAGGAGCGTTCTGCTATACCCGCATAGGTTCCGTCCACGGTATAACCGGTTCCCTGCAGAAGAGAAAGCATCTCCTGATATATTTCATTCGCTTTTTGATCCATCTGCTGCTGCAGTTCAGATCCGGTTTCCGTCTGCTCTGCAAATGTAAGCTGATATCCGGAAAGGATCATCTGCGCCATATAATCGCAGTAAGCCTCCGCCTCCATGAACTGCAGCATAGGCGTCAGCGTCTGGCTGTCAAATGCCCCGTCCTGATGCTGGTTATAGGAAACTCCGCCCATAGAATATTCCAGAAAATGTTCATAAGAAGCCAATGAATAATATCCCATCACCGTATTCTCATCCGGGCTTAGCGCTGTCACATATACCTGTCCGGGTGCGCCGGCGCTCTGCCACTTCCCGCACCAGATGACGTCGCCCGATACCGTATAATCCGAAGGCACCAGACAGCGGGCAACCACTTTTCCATCAGAGGAATCCAGAATATCCTGATACCGGTACGACCGGATATTCTCCGCTTTCACGATCAGCCGCGCATCTGTGGAAAATACGCCGCATCCTAACATCAACACTGCGCAAATACACATTTTTCTGCTCTGTTTCCAATATCCGCCCCGCATCTTCTCCTCCTGTTCTCTTCAATATCCTGCTTCCCCGCAGATCTCATCAATCTTTTCCTGCCATAAAAGATCTAACTTCTGTATTTTGGCTGCGAATTTAAGGGCCATATGCACCTCCTGATAACCCGACCGCGGTGTCAGCATTTTCTGTACTCCCTGCCACAAAAGGAACACTTCTTCCGGTTCCATTCCTTCTTCACAGAGCCGGTAGGCCGTATGGCTGATAAGGGAGCTGTTGATGTGAACGCCTCCGTAATCATTTTCTATCACCGGCGCTTCCGAATCGGGATAATAGTACATTCCGCCGATCTTCACAGGCTGCCCGTATATGCCGGGTTCGCTCATGCTGCGGACTGGCGCGCCGCTTTTTTCCGCCAGAAGCCATTTTGTATCCTCCGTAGCTTTCAAAAGCATCTCGCACAGATTGCCGCACACATCGCTGAGCCCTTCGTTTACCGCCCCGGAAGCATTCTGGTAGAGATTGCCTCCCGCCGTATAATCAGTTATCCCGTGAGTAAATTCATGTGCCGCCACATCCACACATTCTCCATAATCATTTACGGCGCTTGCGGAAAACACCGCCCATCCCGCCGAAAAGCCCAGATATACAGCGTTATTTTCCGGTTTCTTTAAAGAATCGCAGTAATCTGTCAAAATCAGTATCGGACATCCGAATCCGTCTACCGATTCCATTCCATGGCTTTTATAAAAATCATATACCCGGCAATAGCGGTCATATGCCAGAAGATAATGCTCCGGCCAGCCCGTATTGTCCAGAGACGACCACGGAACGAGTTTTCCCTCAAAAGCATATGAATAATAATCCGCCAACAGAATATGACGCTCTGTGTCCGCAAGATAATGCATACCCGCCGCGTCTCTTGCGACCGGAACGGTGAGTCTCTCCGCGGTTCCGTCCTGCAGCTTAACCACAGCCGTATAGGAATCCTGCGCAAGTCCGTCGAAAAAAGCGAGCGCGTTTTCTGTTTGGGCGTTATCTCCGGGCACAAGCTCCTCAGGTGAAGATACCGGCAGATAAGTAAGATAAGAGCCCTCATAACCTGCCAGATGTTCCAGATATCCCCTGCCCTCCGGGTATCCTGCCGATGCCGGCGCTCTGCTGAACACCGCCCACGCATGATAAGCCACTCCCTGAATCGTCACGGAAGTCTGCCGGGTATATTGCGTATACAGTGTCAGACGATACTGCGGAAATTCCTCCCTGACAATCTGTTCCGCTTCTTCCTTTGTAACCGACGGCTCATCCTGCTCCGCGATCCCCACATTCGGCGTAAAAGAACTGACCACTCCCGCCGTATAGCCCTGCGGGTCCAGAATGATCTTCAGCACGGCGTTCTCCAACGTCAATTCTCCGTAACGCTGCCGATAAGTCAGATAGGTATACCCTTTCGCATCCCGCTCGCCGTATACCGCGAAAAATTCCGACCCTTTCGATAATCCCAGAAGTCCGGCAATTCCCTGCAGGGATTCTATGCCTGTCTCTGTATCCGTAACCGGCATTTCGTAAAACTTTCCCCGCAAAAACGTCAGATATCCGTCCTCGCTGTAGAGAAAATCCGCATCGCCGCCGTTCATTTCCAGAATATCTTTTTCTGTAAGCTGCGGTGCCTCGTTGTATATCTTTTCCGCCGCATCTGACGCTGCATTCTCTGTTCTCTGCTTCCACACTTCCAGAAGAGATAAATTCTCATGCTCTGCCGCCGCTTCTTCTGCTCCTGCGCATATAACCGCGCAAAGAAATACCGTCAGCAGCCCTTTGCTCAGGACACCCATCTTACCGAATGCAGAATCGCTTCTGCGGTTTCATTTTCAGTGAGATCCTCTCCCATAAGAAGCGTCATTTCCATACTCATGCCGCTCTGATCCATGAACACCGTCCCACAATAATCATCCTGTGTGTAAATAATACTGGGAATTCCATTTATGTTTACCTCTGCTTCACAGATATAACCATGCGAGATAAGCTGTTCCTTCAAAAACTCTGTCATCGTCATATTATTTTTTGCAAGCTCTGTCTGAATCTCTTCCGCCGTATACTCTTCCCCCAGTGCCATTGTCATAACTGTGTAGATAAGGCTTGTATCCTCGGACGCCGCTATATAAGCAATGCCGTCCTTTCGCTCGTCATCGGATACTTCCACCACGTTCCATGCAGAAGGAAGATACACTTCAAAGCCATCTTCCATGGTTACCCATGTTCCCTCATAGCCCGCCGTTTTCTCATCAAACCAATATTCCTGCACTTCGGCGTCTGCATCGCCGACTTTTCCTGTTAGCCGCTCCTGCAGATCCTCTGCGGTGGACGTTTCCGGCTGTTCTACTGTTGTTCCCAGCATCCGCGCATTGTCTCTTACAAAATCAATTTCCGCGTACATCCGGCTGTATTCCTCCGCAACGGCGGCATCCTCCGTATATGCCTGAAAATCCGTCGGGAAGATCAGAAAATAGTTCATCACGGATTCCTCACAAAACCCAATATAGCTGTAATCCGGTAGTTCCGCAAAATCATCATTCACAGAGCAGGACAGACTAAACAGCTTTCCGCCGTCGCTTCCATAATTCTCCTGCCACTTTTCCCTGCTCGCCTTATGATAAAAAACAGCCGTCGTTCCGTCTGTTTTCAGATCGATTTTCCCATTCCAGTCCGCCGGAAGCGTGATCGCCACCTCGTCGAAATAATAAATCAGAGAACCGTCCGGCAGTATATTATCCGTAAAATTCATCAGTCCCCACATCCCGTCTGATGCATAAACAACGGATGTCATCAGCATTGCTCCCGCACATGCAGCCGCAAGTATCCTTTTCCATAATCTTTTCACTTTCACTTCCTCCTTTTCTCTTTAATCCCTGATCGGCAATACAACATTTTCCAGCGCATACCGCAGCTTCGGGTGATGGATCACAAAATGGATCGCCGGTGCTTTGTTTTTGGAAACCATGCACCATTTTCCCTCATGACAGGTGATCTGGATATTGTGAAAACCTTTCACATGCGTAAGCCGGAAACTGTAATTTTCCGATTTAAGGGCATAATCCTGCGCCGCTTTGACGCAGCCGCGGTACTCCTCATAAGTCAGCCGGATATCATCTTCAAAAAAACATTCGGCGATTGGCAGAAATGCCGGATATTTTTCATATTCATCTTCCGGAATCTCAGAGAGTTCATCCTCTACCGCGCTGTGGGAAAGCACCGTATCCAACCACTCTTTCTGCCTTTTCCGGTTTTCCGTAATTTGTTTCCTTCGTTTTCCGTCTGTATTACACCTGTTTAAAATCGTCTCCAACATCTCCTGCGGGATCACAGACAGCGGAGGCGCCGCCAGTATCCTTCGTCTCCGACCCTTCTGCTTTGCATCATCGCTAAGGAAAGCATACAGCTTTTCCCTTCTTTCCTCCCTATAAATATCCATCAGCGGATGTGCCTTTTTCAGAAGATATTCCATATTTTTCCGGCAAAACCTTACCTCGTCTTTGCGGCTAGTCAGATAATAATGCGCCAGATCGTGGTGTCCGCTGATACAGTCGCCCGTCATTGCCGCCTGTCCGGAACAGAAATGCAAGTGCGAATATACTTTATTCTGTACGCCTTTGAGATAATAAGGCGAAATCTGTCCCGTCATATACAGCGGCACCCAGTTTTCCAGTCCAAGCATCATATCCTTCATCGGCCGCTCCACATCATGAATGATGTGAATGTGCAGACCCTTTTTCAGCACCATCGCCAGACCGAACATATATTTCTTGGCAAATTCCTCGTCCGCCGCCATATCTTCCACCGGCATGTCGCTGCACAGATAAAGAGGTTCCATTGATTTTGCCAGCACCGTATGCTTCAGGAAATCAATCTCGCCTTCCCGCATTTCTTTCAGCCCGTAGTAATGTTTGGAAACCGGGAGCTGAAACGGTACTTTCGGCACTTTAAAACTGTCAAAGTGGATTGCCCTGATATAATCGTCCAGATCAAATGCATCTACTTTTCTCAGAAATCCGGAAATGTAATCTGTCTTTTCAAATTCCGCGTCGCACAGCCATTCATTCAGCGTTTTCAGATAACTTTCCCTTTGCACAAGATCCGCTTCTTCGCAGCCAATCAGCAGCGCCACGTTTCTTCTCTCTTTTTCACCCGAAAAATTCTTTACAATATAGCCGCATATCTGCTCCGTAAATTCCTGCGGACGGGCAGGCGTTCTCTTTCCGGTGCGGATCTTGGAAATATAAGACGCGTCATAATGCATAAACGCCGCCATCTGCGAAACATTGACATCCAGTTCTCTAAGCAGCAGATCCAGTTTTTCATACAGAAATACGGCAGTCTCCGTTTCCGGTTTTAATGCATCTTTTAATATCCGCAAAACTTTCGAAGCATCTGTTACCGAAATTCCCTTTTGCTTCGCCGTCTTTACGATTCCCTCCGCCAGTTTTTCCAGATATCCGCTGTCCGTAAGGGGGCTGCGCTCTCCAGTCCGGTATCTGCTGAGCACCGTTTCTGAAATCCCGCTGTTTTCCGCCAGTTCTTTCCCCGTGCAGTGGATTTCTTCAATATATAAGTTCAGACGTTCCTGAAAATCCATCGTACCTGTCACCTCCCTTTTTCAGTCCTGAAATATGCTTTTCCAAAAATCATTCATGCCTTCCAGTTCGTAAAGCTCCGTCGTATCATTATTTTTCCATTCCAGATTCCGGTCGTTTAATGTGATTACTGTCTTTTCCCCGTCTGCAAACGTAAAGCTTACGGAATTATATCTGTCCGTCACATAAATATCTGTTTTTTTCCCGATCTGAACCGCTTTAAATAGCTCTGCCGCCGCCGCGATCTCCTCTGTATCGGTTAAATTTGCGATTTCCCGCAGGCCATTGTCATCCGAGATCACGCGTATACATTCCGGCAGTTCATCCCCGATGCCCGCCAGTTTTTCATCCCCAAGCGCTTCGTATAAATATTCTCCCACCTGCAGGCTGCCCTCCTTCTCCTGCGCAGGCGAGGCTGTGCATCCCTGCAGGGCGGTCATCAGAATCAGCAAAAAGAGTCTCATCCTCTCACCCCGTTCCCCTTTTTCGTTGTTTTCCGTTATCCGGGTTTTCTATTGCTTTCAGTATAAACAATAATCTGCCCCTACGCAAAGAATTACCGCATTTGTCTGTGACAAATACGGTAATTCCACTTGATACGTTTTTTCGCCAATTTTCATTATTACACACGCCGTATCGGCTTTTTGCTTTCCATTATTTTTATGTCAGAATATCAATAGTTTCCAGATCCTCTATAGAAAATGCAAAGGATATCTGGTAATGAAATCTTTCCCTGTACTGCACCTCGCCCCCTGCGATTCTTTCAACAACCGGAATCCCCAGAGGCGCCACCGCCTGATTTCCCTCAAGCCTGCAATAGCCCCGAATATCAGAAAAAATATATTCATCAGACGGATTATTTTGAATGACATATTCATACTCCGCCGTCTGGCTCTCCTTGCTCAAATCGAATTTCAGAAACAGCTCTAAGTCGATTTTATATTCCTTATGATACTCAAAATCGCGTATCGCTATTTTATAAAATCTATAGTCGGGATTCTCCCCAAGTTCCTCATCCGCGCTTTTTCCCTCCAGGCCAGAAGCTTCGCTATACTGTGCATATGAGATCTCACTGATCTGAATCTCCGGATTGCTTGCCGAATAGTCGTCCGGATTTCCTTCCCTCAAAACCGGACTGTATTTTTCTGAATTATAAAGGGCAACCGTTAAGTCAGCCGAAGCAGACGGGCTCTTTTTGATCTCGATTTTCGTGTCATGATATGTGCCGGTCCACCGGAACTTACTTTCCTTTTGGCTGCTGTATGCCTTTATAAAATCATCAGATATTTTGTCCACATCCAATGTGCCGCCATACAAATCTGCCGCGGCTTTAATCGCGGTGCTGCAGTCGTCTTTATACAACTCACTCGGGCTATCGTCTGCACGCATCAACAGGAAATACAATATGCCTTCCGCATTTTCACCGGTACTCGACAGATAGGCAATCTGATTGCCGCTTCCGTCCGCCAGAGAATAAACCTTTTGATCATCACGCCACGCCGTATCCTCAGATACGGATATATCAGGATCATAATTTGCGATTATTTTTACCACCTGGTTCATCTCTATCGGCATGCTGCGATCCGCAGCTTCCGCCGTTTTTGCCCATAGCAGCAATAAAAAGGTAAAGCACACCATAACTAATCTTCTGTTCACGATTTTTCGCTTATCCCAACGGCAACTGCCAAAGATCATCCCATCACCCCCGCTTCTATTGATTTAACATTCGTCCTTCATTGATTCCATTAACTTTGCCCCTTCGGGCGCTTTCCTTTTCTATCAATCAGATCATAGCTCATATCAAGAAGGTTTAATACTTTTGCCTCACTCACCGTTTCGTCCAGCAATATCGTAACCCAATATTTTTTGTTCATGTGATATCCCGGAAAGAAGCCGTATGTCTGGGTAAGCAGACACGTCATATCCGGTTCACACTTCACATTGATGACATCTGCCATCATATCATCCTTTAAACCAAGAGCGGATTTTTTAATATTCATCACAATACCATACCATTTTCCATTCGGATGCCGGAGAACAGCGCTGAAAGGATCCGACTTCCAAAGGTATTCGGGCACCGTCCCATATTGCTTTCTGACATATTCAAATACTTCTTCCCGACTCATGTCAAATCCCTTTCATCATCTTTATCTGATTCGTCTCTCAATTTGAGGTATATTTTTATTTTATCAGATTTTTTCTGTGTTTACTAGGGGGAATTTTATTAGTTTGTGTCTGCTTTAAAAAATCTTGTCCATATTGACAATGATGAGCTTCTTAACCGGATGGGTTTTCCTACAAATTGGAAAGACATTACCCGTTACCGATTAACCCCATAAATGAAAAACCCCGAAATTCCCTTTATTTAAAGGAATTTCGGGTGCTTAAGAGAGCAGGGGATGAGAGAATCGAACTCCCGCTAAAAGTTTTGGAGACTTCTGTCATACCATTTGACCAATCCCCTGTGTGTTGCCCACCATATGTTTATATCATAAATCATGGGGATTGTCAACCAATTTTCGATCACCTCAGCCGATCTCTGCGGATCTCTGCGGTTTTCAGCCATAGATAATTGATTTCGCCAGTTCGTCTGCCTTTTCCTGTCCGAACAACCTGCGCACCAGCTCAAGTCCAAAGTCAATGGCAGTTCCCATTCCCCGGCTGGTGGTGATATGTCCATCTGTGGCCACACTGTCCATTGTAACAAAAGCGCCGGTCAGACGTTCCTCAAAGCCAGGATAGCAGGCGGCTTTTCTTCCCTTGAGAAGTCCCAGGTCTCCCAGTACGCTGGGAGCCGCACAGATTGCACAGATACCTGTGCCGGCGGCGTCGGCCTGTTGAAGCAAAGACGTCAGTCCTTTGTGAGCGCCCAAATGCTTTGTGCCCGGCATACCGCCCGGCAATACCAGAAGGTCTGCATCCCGGTAATCTACATCTTCAAACAGTGCATCGGCTCCTACCCGAATTTTATGAGAGCCGCATACCTCCCTCTTTCCGTTCACAGAAACCATCACAACGTCGGCGCCTGCCCGGCGAAGCAAATCCACCACAGTAAGCCCCTCTATTTCTTCAAAACCATCCGCCAGAAAAATATATACCTTGCTCATTTTCATTTCCCCTTTCACCTTGACACGATATTTTCACTTTGATAAAATAAAGTTATAGATATTGTATATCATATGGTCTTTATCGTCAAGATATTGTAGGAAGGAGCGCTATGGAGATCGAGCGAAAATTTCTGATACACAGATTGCCGGAAAATTTAGACGTATATCCCTGCCACATCATTGAACAGGCCTATTTGTGTACCGATCCGGTTGTTCGCATACGCCGACAGGATGATGATTTTATCTTAACGTACAAGGGTGCAGGTCTGATGAGCCGGGAGGAATACAATCTGCCCCTGAATGTACAGGCGTATGAGCATCTCCGGGCCAAAGCGGACGGACATTTTATCCGGAAAAAACGGTATGTGCTGCCTCTTACTGAGGGGCTGAATATTGAACTTGACGTCTTTGATCCGCCTTTTGCGCCCCTTGTGCTTGCTGAAGTGGAATTTCCCAGCGAAGAAGCCGCAAAGGCTTTTGTTCCTCCTTCATGGTTTGGCGAAGATGTTACCTATGACGGCAGGTATCACAACAATTATCTGAGCCGTATGAAATTTTAATCCGCGGCTGTCCTGCCCGGCCAGCGGTTTTCCCAACAGGGGAGGAGGGGGAGTATGAGTTATCCAAATTGTCAAAAGCAAACGCTTGGACAAAAACTTCGTTTTCTGCGTCTAAGCAGACAGTATACGCAGGAACAAATCAGCCGCTGTCTGAACATGGAACGTGCTGCCTATGCAAACTATGAAAATGATCGCCGTATTCCAACGTTTCCGTACATCGTCTCTATTTCAAATTTCTACGACATATATATTGATTTTCTTATACGTGACGACTGTTCCGACGTTTCCCGCAGGCACCGCAGTGAGACAGAGCCCTTACTTACGGATTTCTATATGCTGAATCCGGTTTTCAGAAAAATGGTCCTGGAATTTGTCCACTATCTTCTGCTCAAACAAAAAACGACCGAAATGCAGGATGCCTCCCTTCGAAAAGACGCCTCGTCTTTTTCGGATGCTTCCAAACTATTTCGGCCTTTCTGATATGGATTCCCGCAGGCTTACTGCACAGTCTTTGCGTCATATTCAATGCCAATCAGCGTCAGCCCCTGCGGCGGCGCTGTTTCTCCGGAAACCTGCCGATCTCTCGCTTCAAGCATTTCCTTCATGTACTCCGGCTCATAGTAACCGCTTCCCACTCTGAGCAGCGTGCCCACAATGATGCGCACCATGTTGTATAAAAATCCATTTCCCCGAATCCGGACAGTAATCATATCCGCTTTCCGCAGAACTTCCAGAGAATAGATCCTACGAACTGTACTGCGCTCATCCTCCTTATGTGTGCAGAAGCTTTTAAAGTCATGTTCGCCCACAAGGTATCCGGCTGCCTCCTGCATTTTCTGTTCATCCAGAGGATAATAATAGAACAGTGAATACAGGCGCCTCGTGGGATCTGGAAATCTCCTGTTTAATATTGAGTATTCATAAGTTTTTACCGTACTGCAAAACCGGGGATGAAAATCTGCGGGCACCTCACAGGAATCCTGAATACGAATATCTGCGGGCAGTCTGGTATTCATCGCGTAGGATATTTTCTCCGCCGGCATCCGCGCCGACGTGTCAAACACCGCCACATTTCCCAGCGCATGTACCCCGGCATCCGTTCTGCTGGCGCCGATCACCTTGATGGGCTCCTTCAAAAGCTCCGATAAATGCTGATTCAACATTCCTTCTATGGTAACTCCGTTTGGCTGTATCTGCCACCCGCTGTAGTTTGTCCCATCATAGGCGACAATCATCTTTACCCGCTTCATAGCCTAAAACCCCGCAATCTTCTTCGCCGCAAACATGGCAAAAAGGTACACGGCCATGATTATATACGCCGCATGATCGCGCTTCTCGTAGTGCAGAGGCTTCATTTTTGTGCGCCCCTCTCCGCCGTGATACCCTCTGGCCTCCATCGCCATAGCCAGATCATTTGCCCGGCGAAAGGCTGAAATAAACAGCGGAACCAG
This sequence comes from Eubacteriales bacterium, assembly GCA_030524785.1. Lineage (GTDB taxonomy): Bacteria > Bacillota > Clostridia > Lachnospirales > Lachnospiraceae > Marvinbryantia. The sequence goes on along the minus strand of JAUNFZ010000029.1, from coordinate 10,186 downwards.
AAGCGGAACCATGCTTTTTGCTTTCTGAATGATGCCGCCGCTTTCAAAATCCGCTCCCCGGGCCATCTGCGCTTTCATAATCTTATCCGTCTCCTCCAGAAGAATCGGGATAAACCGAAGGGCAATCGACATCATCATCGCGATATCGTGAACCGGCACATGTATTTTGTTTAACGGGCGAAGGCCCTTCTCCATACCATCCGTCAATTGGTTCGGCGTCGTGGTGAGGGTCATCACCGAAGAACCGATGATCAGGTACGTCAGGCGTATCGCCATAAAGACTGCCGTTTCCAGCCCCTCCCTTGTGATCGTCAGCTTCCAGATTTTCACCAGCGGCGTGCCGGGAATCAGAAAGAGATTAAACACTACGGTAATCATCAGCAGCACCATAATCGCTTTCAAGCCCTTCACCATGAATTTAAAGGGCACTTTTGACGCCTTTATCACGCCTGCCAGAAAAACAGTCGCCACCACATAAGCCGCAAAGGATTTAAACAGAAACAGGGATACGATGAATACCAGCGTACCCACCAGCTTCGTCCGGGGATCCAGGCGGTGTATCACAGAATCCGCCGGATAATATTGTCCGATTGTAATATCTCTAATCATGCTCCGTCTCCATCCTGCCCCTGTTCCCCAGAGCTGCCAGTATCGCGTTTTTCGCTTCTTCCACCGTCGTGGCCGTGCTGTCCGACACAATACCTCTGCGCTTCAGTTCCTGCATTACGTACGTTACCTGGGGCGCTGCCAGCCCAATTTTCTCCAGCTCCTGGTAGTGTTCAAACACTTCCCTGGGAACGCCGTCAAAGCGCACATGACCTTTGTCCATCACAATAATACGGTCCACATACCGGGCAATGTCCTCCATGCTGTGGGAAACCAGCACTACGGTAATGCCCCGCTCCCGATGAAGCTTTGCAATCTGATCCAGTATCGTGTCCCTGCCCCGGGGATCCAGCCCCGCTGTGGGCTCATCTAAAATCAGCACTTCCGGCTGCATGGCAAGGATTCCCGCAATCGCTGCCCGGCGCTTCTGCCCGCCGGAAAGCTCAAAAGGCGATTTCTTATAATACTTTTCCTTCAATCCCACCTGCTGCAGTGCTTCATAGGCACGTTTTTCTGTTTCCTCTTTCGAAAGCCCCAGATTCTTCGGCCCAAAGCATACGTCTGTAAATACGTCAACCTCAAAAAGCTGATACTCGGGATACTGGAACACAATCCCCACCTTGCTCCTGAGTTCTTTCATGGAATAGCCTTCGGCATAAATACTCTGGCCGTTGTAATATACGCATCCTGAAGTGGCCTTCACCAGGCCGTTCAGATGCTGTATCAGCGTTGACTTCCCGGATCCCGTATGACCGATAATGCCGATAAACTGTCCGTCATGAATCTCAAGATTAATATCATCCAGAGCTTTCTTTTCGTAAGCTGTTCCCTCTCCATAAACATAGCTCAGATGTTCTATCTTAATTGCCATTTTTCTGCTCCTGCTCTGAAATACGCTCTACGGCGTCCGCCAGTTCTTTCACCGTCAAAATTCCTTCCGGTATATCCAGTCCGCTCTTTTTGAGCTCATGGGCCAGCATTGTCACCTGCGGTACGTCCAATCGGTGTTCCTTAAGCTCCTCTACTCTGGAAAATACCTCCCGGGGCGTTCCCTGCATCAGAATCTTCCCCTGATCCATCACGATTACCCGGTCTGCCTCAATTACTTCTTCCATATAATGAGTAATCAGTATGATGGTTACGTTCTTTTCCCGGTTCAGCTTCTGGGCCGCGCGGATTACCTCTTTGCGTCCAACCGGATCCAGCATGGCGGTAGGTTCGTCAAACACAATACATTTTGGTTCCATCGCCATAACGCCGGCAATCGCCACCCGCTGCTTCTGTCCGCCGGAAAGCCGGTTGGGAGAATGATCCCTGTATTCCCACATCCCCACGGTTTTCAGGCTTTCCTCTACTCTTTTGATAATCTCCTCCGTGGGAACTCCCATATTTTCCGGGCCGAATCCCACGTCCTCATCCACCACGGTTCCAACGATCTGGTTGTCCGGATTCTGAAATACCATCCCGGCGGTCTGCCGGATACGGTTCAGTTTTTCAGCATCCTTTGTGTCCATACCGTCCACGAAAACCGTTCCTCCGGTAGGTACAAGAATTGCATTTAAATGCTTTGCCAGAGTCGATTTTCCCGATCCATTGTGTCCCAGAACCGCAATAAACTGCCCCGGCTGTACATCCAGATCCACACCGTCCACAGCCCGGTAAGAGGCTTCCACCTTGCCGTCTTCCCCGATCTTCTGGTAATCATGTATCAGTTTCCTGGCCTCAATAATTCCCATGATGTCAAAGATCCTTTCTATCAGATACAGTCTGATCTTTGCCGCTGCTTTATCCCCGGCAGCTCAATTTCGTAAGGTGCAGAATCTGCTCCGTAAGTTCTTCTGTGATATCTTCTTTCAGAAGTCTCCACTTCCAGTTATCCCCCAGGGTGGACGGAAAATTCATCCGGGCTTCCTTTCCATATCCCAGGTAGTCCTGTATCGGAATGATGCAGGTGTCCGCTGTACTCAGCATTGCCAGACGTATGAAATCCCAACGGACGTCCTTGCGCGGCCTCCTTGCATTATTCATGTAATCATGAACAAAGGCCAGCTGTTTTCTGTCCAAACCGTCGTACCACTGCATCAGCGTTTCGTTATCGTGCGTTCCCGTATAAACCACACAGTTTTTGTCGTAGCGGTGAGGCAGATGGTCGCTCTGGCCGTCCACATCAAAGGCGAATCCCAGCACCTTCATATTCGGATATCCGCTGTCTTTTACCAGTTTCCGCACAGAGTCTGTCATCAGGCCCAGATCCTCCGCAATAACGTCCTTATGGCCAAGCCTCTGTTCCAGGCAACGGAAAAGATCCATGCCCGGCCCCTTTTCCCAGTGACCTCCGGTAGCGTCTTCGTCCCCAAAGGGAATGGAAAAATACTCATCAAATCCACGAAAATGGTCGATACGCACCACATCATACAGCTTGTAGCAGTGCTCCATGCGGCGGGCCCACCAGTCATACTTCTGATTCCTGTGTACATCCCAGCGGTAAAGCGGATTGCCCCAGAGCTGTCCTGTCTCGGAAAATGCATCCGGAGGACATCCTGCCACCGATGTCGGCCTGCGGTCTTTGTCCATCTGAAACAGATCCGGATGCGCCCAGACATCCGCGCTGTCCAGCGCTACATAAATTGGAATATCACCGATAATGCGAATCCCTTTTTTGTTGGCGTACTCCTTCAGCTTCCGCCAGTGCTGGTCAAATTTATACTGAAGATATTCGTAAAACTCAATTTCCTCTGCACATTCCCTGTAGTAATAGTCAATGGCGTTTCCCCAGCGCAGCCGGATATCGTCTGCCCACTCCAGCCAGGATTTCCCGTCAAAACATTTCTTTACCGCCATAAAAAGCGCATAATCCTTCAGCCAGGACTGATTTTCATCCACATACTTCAGGAAATCGGCTTCCCTGGAAATCTCGCTTCTCATATAAGCTTTGCGCAGCAGATCAAACCGCTTCTGATAAAGAGCGCCGTAGTCCACATAGCGGCTGTTCTGTCCGCAGTCCGCCTTTTTACATTCCTCCGCTGTCAAAACGCCTTCTTCCACCAGCGCCTCCAGGTCAATAAAATACGGATTTCCCGCAAAGGTAGAGAAGGATTGGTACGGAGAATCCCCGTAGCTGGTAGGTCCCAGAGGAAGAATCTGCCAATAAGTCTGACCCGCTTTCTCCAGAAAATCTACAAATTCATATGCACTTTTTGAAAACATCCCAATCCCATAGGGAGAAGGAAGGCTGCTGACAGGCAGCAAAATTCCACTTGCTCGTCTCACTGTTGTTTCCTCATTTCTATTAAAATAATACGTTTCCTCTTTCCCGCAAAAATCTGTTAAACTTCATGGTATACCGGCAGTTTCCCCCGCGCCATACTGCACCGGCGGTTTTCCCTGCGCCGGCCATGCGCTGTCAGCTTACGCGCCGCCTGTCCACTTTTCTGGAAATAAACATACCGATCATCTGGATAATCTGCGCCAGCACCACCAGCAGCACCGCCGCCACCCAAAGCACATCCGGCCGCCAGCGGTTATAGCCGTAGCGAATCGCAATGTCTCCCAGGCCGCCGCCGCCGCAGGCTCCCGCCATAGCTGTATATCCCAGCACCGTTGTGGTAACAATCGTTGCATTTACCACCAGAGACGTCCTGGCCTCTGTAAGCAGCACCTTCCATACAATCGTTTTCAGATCGGCGCCCATGCTCTGCGCCGCCTCAATCACCCCATGGTCCACTTCCTTTAAGGAGGACTCCACCATACGGGCAATGTATGGCGCGGCGGCAATCGTCAGCGGAACAATCATTGCCGTGGAACCATAGCTCTTTCCCATAAGCATACGGGTAAGGGGCTGTATCACCAGAATCAGTATAATAAACGGAATACTGCGGAACACATTCACCAGCACGTCCAGCACCTTATACACTCCTCCGTTCGGACGTATGCCATCCTGCCCGGTGACAGTCAAAAGGATTCCCAGAGGCAGGCCGAAAATATAACCAAAAAAGGTGGACGCCAGCGTCATCCAGAGCGTTCCGCCGATTCCCTCGATAATCATTACAATCTCTTTACTGTCCAACATAATCTTTAAGCTCCTCCACCGCCAATTTTGCATTTTTCAGATAAGCGATCATTTTTCTCGCCAGTTCCTCGTCCTCGGGAAGCTGCAGTACCATCTCGCCCTTCGCCACGCCGTCCAGATCCTTTGTGTTCGCATAAAGAATATTTACCGGCGCCTTGAAGGCCAGCACCATGTTTCCGATAACCGGCTCAAAGGAAGAATTTTCGGAGAAAACAATGCGCACGCAATGCCTTCCCTTCATCTCCGCCACTTTTTCATATCCCTGATAAATCAGCCGTTTTGCCTCCCTGGACTTCGGCGCCAGGAAAATGTCTTCCACCCTGCCGTGTTCCGCCAGATTGCCCTGGTCAATAATCGCCACGTGGCTGCATATCTCCTGCACTACCGCCATCTCATGGGTAATCACCACAATTGTGATGCCGTACTTTCGGTTAATTTCCTTTAAAAGCTGCAGAATGGATTTTGTGGTTTGAGGATCCAGCGCACTTGTCGCCTCGTCGCACAAAAGAATCTTAGGATCTGAGGCCAGCACCCTGGCAATCGCCACCCGCTGCTTCTGGCCGCCGGAAAGCTGCACCGGATACGCCGCTGCTTTCTCCTCCAGCCCGACAATTTTTAAATATTCCATGGCCTTTTTTCTTGCCTCATGCTTTTTCACACCCGCAATCTCCAGCGGAAAACACACATTGTCGATTACGCTGCGCTGCATCAGGAGATTAAAATGCTGAAAGATCATGCCGATATTTTTTCTGGCTTCCCGCAATTCCTTTTCTGAAAGCTGCGCCAGATCCTTTCCATCCACAATCACTTTTCCGCCGGTAGGCCGTTCCAGAAAATTCAGGCAGCGCACAAGTGTGCTTTTGCCTGCACCTGACATTCCAATAATTCCATAAATATTTCCTTTATAAATATCAAGACTGACGTCCCGAAGGGCATGAACGTCCATATCTCTCAGCTTAAATTCCTTGTCCAAATGCTCAATTCTGATAATCGGTTCCATAGATTTCCTCCGTTTTGCCGCCGTTCTGACAAGCGCCAGCTTTATCACAAAATAAGACCTTTTGAGTATATAACAAAAACAGAGCCGTTGCAAGATAAATTCCTGCAGCGGCCCTCTATTCCCGACAAATTCACAAACAGCGGCTGTATCGCTTACTCTGCGTCCTCAAAAGGAACCACTGCTCCGTCGTAAGTCTCATTAATAAAGTCTTTAATCTCGTCGGACTTCAGCACATCTACCAGTGCCTTGATGCCTTCGTTATCTTCATTTCCCTCTTTAACTGCAACTATATTGACGTAAGTTTTTGCTGCCTCAGAATCGCTCGCCTCAAATGCAATCGAATCCTTCGCAACGGAAAATCCTGCCGCCAACGCATAGTTTCCATTCAGTACGACCAGTGCTGTCTCGCTGGTATAACGGGACACCTGCTCCGCTGCCAGTTCCAGAATTTCAAGATTCAGCGGATTTTCCTCGATATCGTTTACCGTAGCTGTCAGGCCCGCGCCCTCTTTCAGTTTCAAAACGCCGTTGTCCTGCAAAAGCAGAAGCGCTCTGGCCTCGTTTGTCGTATCGTTCGGCACTGCGATTACATCGCCCTCCTCCAGAGCGTCCAGGCTGTCCTTCGTGCCCGGGTAAATGCCAAAGGGCTCATAATGGATGCTGCCCGCACTTACCAGAGATGTTCCCTGCTCCTCGTTAAAGCTCTCCAGATAGGGGATGTGCTGGAAGTAATTGGCGTCGATCTCACCGTTATCTACCACAAGGTTTGGCTGCACATAATCTGTATACTCCACTATCTCCAGCTCCCATCCCTGCTCTTTCAGGATCTCTTTCGCTTTCTCAAGGATCTCCGCATGAGGGGTCGGGGACGCCGCCACGGTGATTGTCTTGTCTTCCTCTGCCGCCGCCGGTACTGCCAGTGCAAAAGCCAACGCCGCCGCTGCTACTGCTGCTAATTTTTTCATAATTCCTGCCTCCTTTTTATTTCCTACTATTTAAGTAGGTATTATATGATTATATATCATACACTCGATTCATCAGCCTGTCAAGCAGATTTCATAGTAATTTCCATTTTTATCTGCCTTTTGAAATCCCAGGCTTTCGGCCAAACGCTTCGAAGCCACATTCTGACTGGACGTCCGAAGGGCTGCCCGGGTAAAACCAAGTTCCTGCCTGCCATACGTAAGAACTGCCGCAGCAGCTTCTCTGGCGTAGCCTTTGCCCCTTTCACCCTCCGCAATAATATAGGAAAGCTCGGGCAATATGGCGGTTTCCTGTGCCGTTTTTCCTTCCGGGCACATCCCATCGGCTCCTTTTGGCCTCTGTATCTCCTCAAAGCCAATGCGGCCGATCACTCTGCCGTCCGAACGTTTCACCACACTCCACAGGCCATATCCATAAAATGGATATCTGTTTTCTATATATGCCTTCAGCTCGCCGTCAGGCTCCGCAGAAAAAGGTTTTACGTCCGGGTTATCCCTTTCGGCGGCGTAAATTTGAAGAAGTTGCGGTAAATCCTCCGCCAGCGACTCGCGAATCAGCAGACGCCCGGTTTCGGCAATCTCCCAAGGAATGTGGTAATGACGCTGCCAAAGCTTCAGGAGAAATTCCTGTCCAAGCTCTGCCGCTGCCCTGCATACACCGGAAACTCCGGTGTTATCTTCGCTGCTTTCCCAATTCGCATCCTCCGGGCACAATACGAGGTCAACGCCGTATACCCCGCTTCCGCCGGTATCCTTTTGCTCCGGCCCCTTTTCTCTTTCAGGATTCATTTCCTGTCCCGGCCAGGCTTTTGCCCCTGTCTTCTCCACAAAAATGCAGGGAAGCCCCGCCCCGGAAAGCTCTCTGGCATATCCGGGCACGGCGGTACAGTAAAAAACAGGTTCTTTTCTGCCCTCCGGCTTTTTCATGGCCCCGTTCAGTTCCGCCGTATTTTCAATACCTATCAGTTGAATCAGCATTTCTCCGGTTCCGGATAATCTACGCCAAAGGTATCTACTGTGACTGCTTTCATTCTCTGGTCGTCCAGAGGCCGATCACTGTAATCCGTGTCTTCCTCCGCGATACGGTTTACCACATCCATACCCTCGATCACTTTTCCAAAGGCCGCATAAGAACCGTCCAGGTGCGGCGCCGCCTTATGCATAATAAAGAACTGTGATCCTGCGGAATTGGGATTCATGGCTCTTGCCATAGAAAGAACTCCCTCCGTGTGTTTCAGGCTGTTCGGGAAACGGTTATTGGAAAACTCGCCTTTGATGGTGTAGCCCGGTCCGCCGGTTCCCGTTCCCTGCGGACAGCCGCCCTGAATCATAAATCCGTTAATTACACGGTGAAAAATCAGGCCGTCATAAAAACCTTTTTTAATCAAACTGATAAAATTGTTTACACTGTTCGGCGCGATCTCCGGATAGAGCTCCGCCTTGATGATGTCGCCATTCTCCATGGTGATGGTTACAATTGGATTTGCTGCCATTGCTTTCTCTCCTTTTCATTTTTATTTCTGTGAGCAACGAAACTTTCTTCCTGGCTGCGGGCGTAATCTGTAATTCCTTTTCCCGCATTGGGATGACGCGAAGAATATTGCTGATCCGCAATATAAAAAATCAGCAGAACCGCACAGGCCGGCACAAGTATTTTCAGGCTGATCTTTCGATACATATTATCCAAAAGAGGGGCAGCCACATACACAATAGCCATACCTCCCAGCCCGAATACCAGAAGTCCCTCTGCGCAGATACGTCCGTTCAGATTCAGAAAATATCCGCTGTAATCCCACCAGCGCTGCCCGCCATGGGTCATTTCCAGATACCAGGAAGTAAAATATTCCACGCATCCGCACAGAACAATTGCTGCAAAAAACTCCACGACAGGGCGCTCCCGGAAACGCTTCAAAAGCAGAAGAATCATCACGGCGCCTGTTCCATAGATAGGAAGCCAGGGGCCATGCAGAACGCCGCGGTTTACAAATTCGCCGTCCGTAATTAAGTGCAGGCTTACCTCCCAGAGCCATCCGATAACGGAAAAAGTGAAAAACAGCAGAATCAGCGACGGTATGGAGTAATTGCGCGCATAGCACAGCGTCTCCACATTCTTCCGCTTGTCCTTCTCTGAAATCGGGAACAATCTGCCCGGATAAGACTTTCCTTCCACCGCGTCTCTGTACTTTTCTACGCGGATGCTCTCCATACGGGCCTGTTCATATTCCGTTTCCACCCCGGAATACAGAAACAGGATGCCAAACCATTTTGCCAGGAAGCCTCTCACACCTCCAATTCCCTTCAGCTCAGGCTCCGGCTGCTGCAGACGTTCCATCACATCCGCATAAGCTTCCTGAAGCACCCCTGTCTCTGCTTTTTCGTACAGGTATCTGTCATTCAGCAATTCGGAGCCTTCAATTTTGTTTTCCTTTGCCAGCTTCCGAAGCTCCGCATAATACTCTCCAAAAGCCGCCGACCGATAGGGATTTGAAAAGAATACCCCCACAAGGCCAAAGGTCGCCATCTCCAGAAGATACCATCCGAAGAAGGACAATTCAAACACAAAACATTCCCATTTATGGCCCTTCATCATCCGGCGCGAGAGCGTGATCGCGTCAAGAGCCTTTATATCCGGGTTCTCCGCCACAATATAGGGCACTAGGTAATAAGAATACCTCTTTATCACAGCCCCGACCACCGTCAGTATCCAAAGGCTCTGAAACACAAACAGCACAAACATCGTCCACGACGCTTTGCACCACTTCTTCACACGCATCAGAAACATAAAGCGCTGTACGGACACTTTTTCATAAGTACGGCTTTCCAGAAAAATACGCCCGGAAATGACCCTGTATGTATTCTGAATAAAAAACCAGACAGTTCCTACCAGCAGAAAACCTGCCGCCACCAGTATAGCTATGGCAATATTTTCAGAACCGGATATGGACTGAACCGTCTTATAAACCGTCAGGAAAATCGCCCCGGAAGAAACCGCGTTGACAAGCATAGAGAACACGCCTCTGCTTCTTCCAAAGATCTCACTCTTTTTCTCCGTATTTTCTTCGTTCCCTGCGGATTCGTCGGCTCTCTCCTTTTCCAGCTCTGCCTGTTTTTCCTGAATTGTGTCCAGTGCCTCGTCAAGCGCCGACTGCCCCGGCAGTTCTCCAGCCGATGCCACGCCGCCTGAAATACTGCTTTCCTCCGCAGTAGGCGTCTCCATCTTCAGAATATCAAAGCTTGAGGTAAATTCAACGCCCAGAAACGCAGCCATCAGGCAGACCGCCACCAGGAGTATGTAGTGATGCCTTAATACCTTTTTCGCCCGTGCTTTCAGTTCTTTTCTCTGCAACATACTTTTCTCCTTCTTCCTGCATTTTTCCCGGCGCACGCAGAGCCCGCTCATGTGTCCATTATGTTTCCTGCAATTGGAAAAGTCAAGGAAATTATTTCAGGTAACTATGCCACAATTTTGTACGCTTGAGTTTTCGCAAAATGTAATTTCAAAATGAATATAGCATCCCAAAGTACCAA
>JAUNFZ010000028.1 GCA_030524785.1 Eubacteriales bacterium | reverse complement strand
AAACATTGAAGTACAGATCGTCTCCGTCCTGGCCGGAACCATCCCAGTTGTACAGATATGCCACTTCATTTCCATCAGCGTCTGTGGAAGCCTCCACTGTCATTCCTTTAAATTCCACATATTCATTCTGGTGGTCAATCAGTTCCTCCGTCCCCAGCAGTTCTGTAACGTCTGTCACCGGAGCCACATATTCGCCCTCAAGGATTTCAAAAGTTGCGTCTATAATCTCCACCTCGCCGGACCACTCTGACTTGTATCCTGTAACCTTGATCTTTGTGCCCACATTTAATTTTTCATAATCTTCCTCAGAGCAGGCCATATCATACAGGAAATAAGCGCCGTCCTTATCCTGTGTATAAACGGTAGCCTTGTCCTCCCACCAGGACTGTTTTGCCTGCACATACGTCTCCACAACAACCTCAGAATCCAGTTCTGCGGCAACGTATTCCTCGTGGGTCATAACGCCTTCAGATTTGACGTCTGCGTCTTCCGCCATTGCCAGGCTGCCAAAGGCCAGTGTCATTGAAATAGTAGCTAAGACTGCAATTGTTTTTTTCATGTTTATCCTCCTTATGGATACATATTCAAAATCATACCATTATTATACATGAAAATCAGAATAAGTCAATCATTCCATAGCCTGCGAAAATCACCGTTTTCCCCTTTTTATCTTTCTTGCCAGGGCATACGTTAGAATCATTACCCAGGCGGCAAATAGAGACGCCAGAAGAATCACTGCTGTCCGGGGCAGGGGGCCAAGCTCAGCTTTTCCCGAAAATGTACCATTTTCAGAACCGCTGCCCTGCTCCAGGTGATACAGGGAGGTAACGTCACTGTAAAGGGTTTCCATATAAGCGTCGTCTACCGTCTGTTTTCTTCTGGTGGATTTCGCCACATTCTCTATCATCTGCCCCGCCGCATCCCGAAGGGAAGCCGAACCGTTGAACACCGGCGTGACAAACGTATGCTCTACATTATCCAGAAGAAGCCTGGACGCCTCTATCTTTACATCATAATGAACCGTATCGTCCTGACCGCCTGCTGCCAGATATTCCTGATATTCTTCGCTTTTCTGAGCCTTTGACGTAACCGGCACATACCCTTCCGTCTGCGCGTAGGCAATCTGCACCTCATTTGTCAGAAGATACTGGGCAAACAGCCAGGACGCCAGAACCTCCTGGGAATCTTTTTTATTGAAAATGCAGACGGAGGGTCCCTGGGAAATCATCTGAGGATTTTCCGGATCAAACTGGGGAATTGCCATGACCGCCGTCTCAAATTCGACAAATTTATCGGGGCTGATATCGGAAAGCGGCGCATGGCTTCCCATCCAGGTTGCTCCGGCCGTGGAATCCACTGCGAAAATACACTGGCCGGCGTTCAGAAAATTGGCAGGATAGCTTGAAATCTTAAAGGTAGAAAAAGCTCCGCTTTTCACATGATCAGCAATGGTATATAAAAGTTCCCTGGTGGTATCATTAAAGATCTCTATATTGCCGTTTTCATCAGAATACCCCGCATTTTTCTGGCGCAGCATCTGTATCATCATATTGTCTGTGGATTTATAAATGAAGGGGATCATCACCTTCTGCCCATTGACCGCAAAGTTCCCATCCGCATCTTTTTGGGTCGCCGCCTCGGCAACTTCCCACACAAAATCCCAGGTGAGCACTTCCGGTAGCGTATAGCCCATCGCTTCCAGATAAGTCTTATTAATATAGCACGCCTCCGTGGACCGCATAAAAGGAACGGCATAATGATTTCCCTCAATAGAACATTCCTCCAAAAACTGAGGAATAATTTCCTCCTGCCCCGGCGAATCAAAACCTACTTCACTGCCGCCAAGTCCGTATTTTTCATCGGAAAACAGAGCGTCCAGGGGTACAACGCTGTTGCTGCCCGTCAGGTAGGTGGCGATGTGATCCGGGTACGTGATACATACATTCGGCGTAGTATCCGTAGCAATATTGGTAATCACATCATTATAAATCTTTCCATAATCCGTGTACAAACGCAGGTTTACCGTAATGTTCGGGTACAGTGCCTCAAAATCGTCAATGGCTTTCTCGTAAATCCTCGTCTGAGTGATGTTGGTATCGTTCTTGGCCCAAAAAGTAATTTCATAGGTTTTCGACGTATCAAATTCCTCCGGTATCTCAAAAACTGTCTGCTCCTTTGCCCCGTGGCACCCGGTAAAAGCCATGGCGCAGGCCAGTATTCCCGCCAGAAAAAACGCTCTTTTTTTCCATCCCTTTATCATCCCTTGGTTCCTCCCCTTGACACGCCGGTCATAATCTTCTTATGGAACACCAGAAACAGCAGGATCAGGGGCACGGAAATCACCACCACCGCCGCCATCATAGCAGGGATATTCTCCCGGCCGAATCCGTTTTCCCGGATCTCCTGAATCCCGTTAGACACCAGGAAGTATGCCTCGTCGTCTGTGATCAACCTTGGCCATACATAAGAATTCCAACATTCGATCACTTTCAGTATCGTAATCGTGATAATCGTCGGCCTGCAGATCGGAATCATCACCTTCCAGAGATATTTAAGATCCGATGTTCCGTCCACCTTAGCTGCATAATAGAGCTGATCCGGTACCTGTTCAAAATTTTCTTTCAGAAGATAGATATAAAAAACTGACGTGACCGAAGGCAATATCAGCCCCAGAAACGTATTGCGCATATCAAGGTTTGTGACCGTCACAAAATTCGTAATCACTACCAGCTCATTCGGTATCATCATCAGTGATAAAAACACGGTAAAGGCCACGTTCTTTCCCCGAAAGTTAAGCCTTGCAAAGGCATAGGCCGCCAAAACAGTCACCACCAGCATAACAGCCGTCGTCGCCAGCGTAAAGATCACTGTGTTTCCAAAATATCTTGCCAGCGGCACCGCCGTAAAAGCGTCCGCATAATTCTGAAGCGTGGGCGACGCAGTAAAAAGCTGCGGAATATACTCCGAATTGTAGGCACTGTAACTTTTTAGAGACGTCAGCACCATCCAGTAAAAAGGAAACAGTACCACCAGAGCCCAGAAAGTCAGCAGCGCATAGGTTATGATTTTAAGTACTCTCTTTTTCGTCCTGTCGGACTTTTCTATTTTTTCAAAATCAACGTGTTTTTCCATATGGCCACCCTCATGAATAATACACATGTTTATCGCTGATCAGCAGGTTAATACAGGTAATCGTAAGTACAATGGCAAACAGAATAATTGCCGCTGCCGAAGCATAGGAGGGATAACCGCCGCCGTTACCGTACAGCATATCGTACACATAGCCCACAATCGTGTTCATCCCGGCAGCGTTCAGATCTGTGCCGAACAAAGCCACCGAATCGCTGTAGGCCTTAAACGCTCCAATAAACCCTGTGATAATCAGATAAAAAAGCGTCGGCGAGATCATTGGCAGCGTAATTCTCATAAAAATGCGAAATCTGGATGTGCCATCCACCTTTGCCGCATTATAATAGTCCTGATTTACGGACGCCAGAGCCCCTGTAAAAATCAAAATCTTAAAGGGCATTACCACCCAGACCGTATAGAGGCACAGGACAAACATTTTAGCGGCATACGGCCCGTCAATAAAATCCACCGGCCCCGCGCCGAACCAGTGAAGCATCAGATTCACAAATCCATCCGTATAAGGCGTTCTCTTAAACAAAATCATAAATACCAGCCCCACTGCCAGAGTATTCGTCACATAAGGCAAAAAATAAATGGTCTGGTACAATTCCTTCAGCGGCCTGATGGAATTTAGTCCCACTGAAATCAGCAGCGCCAGTCCTGTGGAAACCGGTACGGTCACTGCCACAAGTATAAACGTATTTTTTACCGCCTGCAGAAAATAGGGATCGTGCAGAACATAAGAGTAATTATACAGTCCAACGCCGTAATAGGTCTGTGATGCAGAATTATATCCCTCCTCAAAGGAATAGATAAAAACATCAATCAGCGGATACACCATAAAAAATCCCAAAAACAGGATTGCGGGCAAAAGATAGAGCCAGCCCTTCATACTTTTTTTATCCATTTTCAGCTTCCCCTTTGTCACTCTGCCGAAAAACAGAGTCTCTTTCCTGTTTCTTTCTCAAAGACGAATACTTTTCCCGGCTTCAGATCAAACCTTATCTTCTCCGCCTCCATATCAATTCTGTTTTCCGCGCTGATAATCGAGCGCACCGCCGAATTTTCACAGGCTTCATGAGCGGACACCACACTGATATCCCGTCCCATCACTTCCACCCCGCGCAGGCGGCAGGCAAGCGCTCCCTGCTCTTTTGGGATAAAACCTTCCGGCCGGATGCCGACAAAAACCTGCTGGTCGGATACGCCCTTCGCCGGCAGTACCGCATCCGCTCCAATATACAGCCAGCCTTCCCTGATTTCCCCGTCAAATACATTGATTGGAGGCGTACCCAAAAATTTTGCCACAAAAAGATTGACCGGATCGTCGTAGACTTCCTGAGGTTTTCCAATCTGCTGGATCACACCGTCTTTCATCACCACAATCATGTCGGAAATACTCATGGCTTCCTCCTGATCATGGGTCACGAAAATAGTAGTGATTTTTGTCTCTCTCTGGATTCTTCTGATTTCCTCCCTGGTCTGCAGCCGCAGGCGGGCGTCAAGATTTGAAAGCGGCTCGTCCATCAGAAGTACCCGGGGCATCTTCACCAGCGCCCGGGCAATGGCCACCCGCTGCTGCTGGCCTCCCGAAAGCTCGCTGGGTTTTCGATCCATCAATTCCTCTATCTGCACCAGCTTCGCCGCCTCATAAGCTTTTTGGGCCATCTGCGCCTTTGACAGCCTGTCCGCCCCTTTTAAATTCTGCAGCGGAAATATAATATTCTGTCTGACCGTTAAATGGGGATACAGTGCGTAGTTCTGAAAAACCATTCCCACGCCTCGCTTTTCCGCCGGCAGTTCTGTAACGTCATCCTCCCCGAAAAATATCCTGCCGCTGGTAGGTTTCAGCAGACCGCACAGCAGATTCAGCGTTGTGCTCTTTCCGCAGCCTGAAGGACCCAGAAGCCCAATCAGTTTTCCATCCGGGATCTCAAAACTGAAATCGTTTACCGCAATAACTTCCCCGCGGGCTTTTCTTCCCCTACCCGGAAATTTTTTTGTCAGATGCTCAAATACAACCTTCATTTTTTCCCTTTCCTTATACTGCTCAGACTGCTCTGTCCGTCAGAAATTCTTCCGCTGCTCAGACTGCTTTGTCCATCAGCAATTCTTTCACTTCTCAGACTGCCTTGTCCGCCAGAAATTCTTTCATTAGATCCAGCGCCTGCTTCACGAAGCTTCGCGGGCAGGCGAGATTAAAGCGGAAAAACCCTTCTCCCTCCTGTCCAAACATGCTGCCTTTATCTAAAATCAGTCCGCATTTTTCCACAAATCCTCTGTTAAGTTCTTCCTCTGAACATTGATATCCCCGGAAGTCGGCCCATATAAGGTAAGTACCTTCCGTTTCATAGACTTTGACAAGAGGAAATTCCTTTCTGACATAGGATGCAAAATACTCAATATTTCCCCTGAGATAATTCAAAAGTTCATAACGGTAGTCCTGACTTTTTCCGTAAGCCGCAGTGATAGCCTCATATCCGAACAGATTTCCTCCATGGTGTCCCATGCGGGCGTTCAGAAACTCCTTTCGCATTTTCTCGTCTTCTATCACCGCAAAAGCCGTCGTAAGCCCAGGTACATTATAAGTTTTGCTGGCTGCATAAAAAGAAATACATTTTCCAGACGTCTCAAGTCCTGCCGTAGCCGTATGTACGTACGGCTCATACACCAGATCGCAGTGAATCTCATCGGAAAGCAACGTACAGTCATATGCTGCGCAGAGTTCCAGTACACGCTCCAGTTCCGCCTTTGTCCAGACTCTCCCCACCGGATTATGCGGACTGCACAGAATAAATGCTTTGACTCCGGTTTTCAGACATTCCTCCATCCCCTCAAAGTCCATAACGTATTTTCCGTCCCGTATCACCAGGGGATTTTTTACCAGCTCGCACTGATTGTGCCTGATCACATGGTAAAACGGATAATAAACCGGCGGCTGCACCATCACTCTGTCTCCCGGCTTTGTCACTGCCCGCACCGCACTGTTAAGTCCATCGACCACCCCGTGGGTAAATACGATCCACTCTTTTTGAATTTTCCATCCATTTTCTCTCTCAAGCTTATCCGTAATGGCTTCCAGACATTCCTCCGGCGGAAACGAATAGCCATAAACAGGATGCTCCGCTCTCTTTCTGACCGCCTCAATCACCGGATTTGGACACGCAAAATCCATGTCAGCCACCCACATGGGCAGAATATCCTTCAATTGATACTCTGCAGCCGCACCGTCCCACTTTGTACTGGAGGTATTCCACCGTGAAATTACATCATCAAAGCAATACATTCTGCTCCTCCTCTTGCCGTATACCAGATTTTCTTTTTATCCTGATTATACCGAATTTCAGAGGAATCTTCAACCGCCATAAATAATTTGTTATTTCTGTAGCATCTCTGTAAATACGGCACAATCTTTATCCCTTTTCTAATAAATTTGCATAAATACAATTATCAATAGACTGCCTATTCCAATTAAGACTTCTGCAATCACTCGCTTTACTGAATAGCTATATATTTTTTCTGGCTGATTTCGGTCATAGCGAATGGTAACAGGCGTTCCTATCTGCGCTGCCAGAGAAACTTGCATGCGATTTTTTGACACAATAGTTCTGCCGTTTACTGAATAGGAAACGAGCGCTAATTTTGCATTACGCCACTTCTCATTTGCTGGATTTGTGGATTTTATGGAAACAATTTTTCCATGTGTTTTCACTGTCTTTCCGTGTTTCAGCAAAAAGAAAATCCCATCAAATATTGCAAAAGAAAAAAATATAATTGCCATCATATATAGAATCATTTCATCACGTTCCATACGAAGCCTCCGTTATGTTAAATCTCTTTTCTCAAAAAATTTAATTGACAAAAGAGCAGATACGAAATAGACGACAAAACCGATTATGATGCTGAAAACAGTTATCATTACGGCAGGGATAACATTCAAAAAACCAAACTTTACTGCATTTTCTGGCTTAAACAAGAAGGCAAATAAAACAGGAGACGCCATAATAATTATGACAAATGCAAATTTTGTTTTTTCGTATCCCAGCTTATACAAAGCAGGAAAATAGACAGACAACAATATCGTGATTACCAAGAAAATCATAGCTGCCATTTTCACATCAAAGCTCCCCAAGGCCGGGAAAATGAGCGTGTCAATTCCAAAGGTCACGCAGCACACCGCATAAATAATCAAGCAAAAACAATATTTGGAAAGCACAATCATTTTTCGGGGGTATGGGGCTGCACAAAGCAGGGTGGTCGCTTTTGGATACTGATATTCCTTCAAAGAAACATACTGTGTCAACATGAAAATGCTGAAAATGACAGACAGAGTAAACCCCATAGCTCCTGATGCTTCCGGTGTCCGCCAAACCATAACAGGCGGAATCGCAAAGGATATGATAAGCATAATAGCTGCATATTTCTTTACAATCAAAAAATCCTTTTTCACTAAGCTAAATAACATGCCTTTTTCCCCCCTTCAACGTTTGCAAGCATAATGTCCTCAAGCGTAGGACGTTCTGCTAAAACATCCTGCATACGTGCCATAACCTCAGAAACCTGTTTTGTTACTCCTGTAAAACCGAATGAATTTTCTTCAATACTCAAAAAGTACTTTCTGGTGCTTTCATCAAGTTCCTCTGTGCTGCCTTTTATCATTCGATAGCTGTCAAGCAGCTGGTCTTTTTCCTCTTGAAAAACGATCTGGCCATTGTGAATCATAATCAGCATATCTGCAATTTTATCCAGATCAGAAGTAATATGAGTAGAGAAAAATACGCCTTTTCCGTCTTTGCTCATATAATCCTTCAATATATCCAAAAGCTGGCTTCGCACCAATGGGTCAAGCCCGCTTGTCGGCTCATCCATGATAAGCAATTCTGCTTTATGGGAAAGCGCCAGTGCTAAAGCATATTTCATACGTGTTCCTTTTGACAAGGTGCTGATTTTCTGCTTTGGGTTCAACGAAAACCGCTCCAAATAGTCTATAAAATCCTGCTCGCACCAATTTTTATAAGCAGGAGCGATTACATTCTTCATTTCTGTGAGTGTCAGTTCATCATAGAAACATCCCTCATCAAGTACAATACCGATACGGTCTTTTATTTCATTTTCATTTCCGTCCATATCCGTACCAAAAAACTTTATGTTTCCTGAAATCTTATTGGTAAGTCCCAGAATACTTCGGATAGTTGTTGTTTTTCCTGCACCATTGATGCCGATAAATCCTGTGATACAGCCTTCCGGCAAACAGAAAGAAATATTCTTTAAAGCAAAATCACTATATTTTTTATTTAATCCAGATATTTCTAAAATATTATCCATTTAGTTATCCTCCTCGTATAAAATATCCATCATATCATTCAGCTCATCTTTACTAATATTAAGTGATTTTGCTGTCTGAATCATATCCATCATTTTTTTCTCGACAAGCCGTCGCTTGGAATCCCGCAGCAATTCAATATTACTTGCGGAAACAAACGTGCCGATACCGACTTGGCTCGTTACAAATCCTTCCTGCTCCAATTCATCATAGACTCTACGTATAGTTAAAACACTAACCTTTAAATCATTTGCAAAGGCACGAATAGACGGAAGCGCATCGCCCTCTGTTAATTCCTCCTTTAAGACAGCGTCTTTGATCTGGTCCTTAATCTGTTGATAAAGAGGGGCTTCCGATGTGTTAGATATTACAATCTTCAAATATTTTGCCTCCTTTAGTGTGATGTTATAATAATCACATTATATACACAATACACTTATACGTCAATAGATTTTCAAAAATAAAAGCGACAGAGCTTTTATACTCTGCCGCACAGCTCGAAGCCTGGCTCTTTTATCATGCAAAGAAGATAATTTTCCAATTGATTCCAACGAATCCTCCGCCGATCTTCCTACTGCTTCCAGAAAAAACTTAATCCATTGTTCATAATTGCCGCATTTCTTACTTCCAACTGAATTTGTCCCCTGCTTTCTGTGTTTTTGTATTTTCTTTATTGTATGAAGGCTACCGGGGAATTTTCCAGCGTTTCTTCGATGTAATGGTTCAGGGACATCCCATGGGAAGTTATATAGATAATGAGCCGTCTGTGAAGTTCCGGGGAAATCCGAATATTAAAACTTCCCTTCAAATTTCAAAAGCCGGTCTCATATACTCACACGCACTTCTGGACAACCCGTATTTTTCTGCACAGGACATCCATTTTTCGCCTGCAATGCTTATAATTTCTTTACTTGCTCTCTCTGCCTCTCCTGCATCTATACCAAAATATTTTGCAACTTCTTTTGCCAGCTCAACCGAGATTGAATTGTCGTCCATGCTGACATTCAATGATAAAGCATCCCCATAAGGAACCGGATTTACGTCATAAAGCGGCGATAATCTCCATCCTTTTTGGGTCAGAATAAAGCCATGGTTTCTCAAATGATCGTCTGTATTGGATACTGCCATATTGAATACGATTCTTTTCCATAATTCCTCCAAATCCTTTTTCGGTTCTGCACCATTTGCTTTGATAAAAGAAGCCATTTCAAGATAACTGGAACCATCTTCTCCGGATGCCCCGTCGGTCTTTCCAAGCAGTGTCATTGCAGATGCAAAATGAATTCTTCTATCTTTGTCTCTATCAAATCGTTTCACCAAAAAAGTAGATCCGTTTTTTGAAAAAGTCTCCAATTTTGCTTCCGGCACATCCAAGCCACACAATTGCGCCAGATCATGTACAACCATTTCCCACGCTCCTGAATTACATTCATCCTGTTTGGATGGAAATTTTGCAATCCATAAATTTCCTTTCTCATCTTTTACCGTTGCTTTCGGGCGCGCCCCTCCTAAGGAAGAACCTGGTGCCAGCAGTTGTTTCAACCATTTTGTTTCTATGCCGCTCTCATCATTCTCGAATCCCCAGCTTGCCGCTTCCAATGTGCGCAGAGTGGTCCATGGTGGTGTCGCTAATTCCTGATTATCTGACAGAAATCCACCATCTTTTTCGGTTTTAAACCGCAGTGCTCCCATACGGGCTTTATCATATACTCCCAGCAGGTAATCACTTTCTCCCAGCTTTTTCGGCTTCCGTCCTGCTCTTCTTGCAAACTCTGCTTCTCTTCTGCGCATCAAAAGTCTTCCCCATCTGTCCGGACAGGAATCTGCAAACACACCAAATAATCTCTTATCCATCGGCACATAATGTCTTCCATTGTATAGAATCAAGTCTGGATCCAAACAATAATTTGCCTGCTCTGATGTAAGCCAATTCGTTTCATATTCAAAGGAAAACTGCTCTCTCCCCCTGATATAAGAAACATAAAGCATACCAATCAATATCGGCTCGGCTTCGCTCCAGTTTTCATAAACATAAATCGTCTTTTCTTCCATCATTTTTCCTCATACTTCTTCCTTTTGGCGCCCTCTTTCTTATCACAAGTTCCAGATCCTGCAGCTTTCTTCCTAACTCGTCATCCTTTGCTATCAGCAGCAGATCCTTATCCATATTATTCAAAGCATGTAAAACAGCCGCATACATTCCTATGGAAACAGTAGGTGTTCCTTTTTCAATAGACCACAAGGTTGCACGGCTGATACCGGCACGCTGCGCAACTAATTCCGCCGATAACTTTCTGCGAAGTCTTGC
This sequence comes from Eubacteriales bacterium, assembly GCA_030524785.1. Classification (GTDB taxonomy): domain Bacteria; phylum Bacillota; class Clostridia; order Lachnospirales; family Lachnospiraceae; genus Marvinbryantia. Next base: position 23,501 of record JAUNFZ010000028.1, on the reverse strand, counting down.
CAGTTTTATTTGCTCTCCCATCTGTTCAAGAATCATTTCCGTCTGGGGCATAAGAACAACTGATGTTTTGCTCATTTCTTTTCCTCCCTTTATTACATGATATATTAAACTGATTCTTGGTTTTTGTCAATTATATTAAAAGTTATTTTATGCTTTTTCGAGATGTCCGGCTTTCGCACCGGCTGCGCAATGCAACATTCGCAATCCGCGTCTCCGCTTCGCTGCGGTCCGCGCTAAACGGATATCCTACGGATGTCCAGCGCCGCTTCTTGCTCATGTATGGCTTTCGCTCTCCTCTCGCCGTGCGGCACCTCGAATCCGCTTTGCTCCTTCTCGGTTCCGGCTTTCGCCGAATGTCGTCATCCAAAAAAGGACTTCTTTACAAGCAAGCTTGCACGAAGTCCTTTTCCGTCTGCCGCCGCACGGCTCAATGCTCCAACATGTTTTCAATAAAGATTCCGTACCCTTTTGTCGGGTCATTGACGAAGACATGCGTTACCGCTCCGATGATCCTGCCGTTTTGGATGATGGGGCTGCCGCTCATTCCCTGTACAATGCCGCCCGTCAGAGTCAGAAGTTCTTCGTCGGTGACACGAATCACCATGCTCTTATTTGCGTCGCTGCTGTTCAGGTTCACCTTTTCTATCTCAATGCCATATTTCTTTACCTCGCCGCTCACGGCGCTGATGATTTCTGCAGGGCCCTCTTTGATCTCCTGTTTATAGGCAATGTCCATCGCATCGCAGTAAGCCAGTTCGTCCTTCTGCGCTGTTATGACGCCAAAAATACCAATCCCTGTATTTTCAGAGATGTCTCCAAGAATCTCATCGCTCTCATATCGAATAATACCGGACAATTCCCCGGGGACTCCATTTTCTCCTCTCACCACATTTTTTATTTCCGTGCGGTACAGATTTCCTGCTTTCAGCGACAGAAGGGTGCTGGTGTCAATATCGCTGATGCCATGTCCCAGAGCTCCAAATTCTCCATTTTCTTTCAGATATGTCAGCGTACCTATTCCCTGTGTGTCGTCACGTATCCAAATCCCTGCCTTGTATTCGGAGAGCCCTGTCTGCACCACGGGAACCTGCAGGTCAATCTGCTCTCCCTTTCTTATCACCGTAAGACACACCTCTTGCCCGGCCGCTTCGTTAATTTCCCGGACAACTTCCTCCTTAGCTGTGACCGGAACATCATTCACCGCCAAAATGTAATCGCCGGAATGTACAATATCGCCGCCCGGTTCCTGTGTCGCACCGTTGATATCGCACACCGCACCGGTTCCCACGATCAGAACGCCCTCTGTTTTCATGTAAATTCCTACCGGGATTCCGCTGGGAATCAGCTGCTGACGCTCTACAACATCTACCTGTATATCTTTTACCGGAAGGACACCCATAAGGCTACATTCAACTGTGTAAGAGGATGGTTCTGATATGTGCAGATTCTCCTGCGGAATGTCAGAGCTGCCATAGTATGATGCAGCTTTTACTTCCTCCTCAATCCAGGACGGAAGATAATCTGCAAAAAGCTCCGCTTCTCCGCTGCCGGAAGCCACAAACAAATGGTCCGGGATTTTGCCAATCAGCATAAGCCACTGTACAAGCCCCATCAAGACCGCCAGAAGGATCAGCAGACATACATATTTAAACTTTTTACGGACTTTCAAAATTCTCACATCCTTTCGCGCAAACAAAAAGGATACCTTAGCGGTATCCTCTCTTAGTATGTGAGCAATCTTTAAATGTACTCTAGTATTTTTTTGCAGACTCTGCCATTTCTTTCATCTCGCCCGCACTTTGAAGCGTCGTCTCTGTAATCCTTGCGCCTCCGAGAATCCTGGCCAATTCCTCGATGCTCTCGCCGCGGTTCAGTTCCCGGATATTTGTCACTGTACGGCTATTCTGCACGGATTTTTCAATCAAAAAATGATTGTCTGCCATAGAGGCAATCTGTGCCAGGTGCGTAATGCACAGGACCTGGTGATTTTTCGCAATCAACGCCATCTTTTCTGAAACCTTCTGAGCTGTTCTCCCGCTGATTCCCACGTCAATTTCATCAAAAATCAGCGTCTCCATATCGTCTCTTTCCGCCAGCACTGTTTTGATTGCCAGCATAATTCTTGACAGTTCTCCGCCGGAAGCCACCTCTGCCAACGGTTTCTTCGGAGTTCCCGGGTTCATGGAAATCTGAAAGCACACATGATCAAATCCATCTGCTCCCAGAGTTGCCCCCTGGTCCATGCAAACCTCAAAATCTGTCTCCAGGAAATTCAGATCCACCAATTCCGCCTGAATCATATCAGAAAGTTTTTTTGCATACCGGCCCCGGATCTGAGACATCTTTTCTGCATTTTCCCGAAGCTTTTCAAGGCTCCTGTCATACTGTCTCTGCAAATCTGCCAGATATGTATCGTAATCCATCAATTCCTGCAGACGCTTTTCCTTTTCTTCTTTATATGCCAGCACCGCCTCGATGGAATTTCCATATTTATTTTTCATATGGTTCAATATATCCAGCCGTTCCTCCACTTTAAGAAACTGGCTGTCGTCAAAACTGAGCCCTTCCAGATAATCAGACAGATCGCGGTTAAAATCAGCCAGCAGGCTTTCAATTTCTCCAAGCTGATCGGTCAGGCCGGACAGTTCATTATCATATCCGCTGACCGCTACCAGACGCTGCATTGCCCGTGAAACGGCGTCTGAAGCATTGCCCGATCCCTCAGACGTCAGGCCGTACGCCTCGCCGGCGTCCTCCGCAATTTTTTTCGCGTTCGCCATTTTCCGGTACTGCTGTTCAAGCTCCTCATCCTCACCCGGGCGAAGACAACACTTTGCAATTTCATCCACTTCATACTGGAGAAAGTCCAGCTCCTTTTTTCTCTGGTTCTCATCCATGGACGCTTCCTGAAGCCGCTTTTTTGCTTCTACATACTCGGCATATAAAACCGTTCCCTTTTCTTTCAGGCTTCCCAGTTCTTCCTTTGCAAATTCGTCCAAAATTTTCAAATGGTTTTTTTCATACAGCAATGATTGATGTTCGTGCTGACCATAAATATCAATCAAAAGGCCAGCCAGCTCCCGAATCATCGCAACAGGAACTGTCTCGCCGTTTACCTTGCTGATGCTTCGGCCATTTGTCAGTCTCCGGCTTAAAATGATCTGTCCGTCCCCGGTCTCTATCCCCATATCTTCTATTTTTTTCTGCAATTTTTCATTATCGACAGAAAATACCAGTTCTACCAGAGCCGTCTCTGCATCTTCCCGCGCAAATCCGCGGAAGCTCTGCATGCCGAGCGCTACATTGATAGAACCGATCAAAATAGATTTTCCGGCGCCGGTTTCGCCGGTCAGAATATTAAGGCCCTTTCCAAAATCAATCTCCAGCTCCTGTATCAGCGCCATGTTCTTTACGTGTAAATTTATTAGCATATCATTTCTACTCCGCGTCTAATATCTTCCGTATTTTGTCCATCACCAGAAGCGTATCGTCCACCGTACGGATTGCGCACATAATCGTATCGTCTCCGGCAATACAGCCGGCAATCTCGCTCCAATGCATGGCATCCATAGCCGCAGCCACAGCCATTGCCATACCGGAAACTGTGCGGATCACCAGAATGTTCTGCGCCATATCCATAGATACAAATCCGTCTCTTAATACCCGCAGATACTTTTCATCCAGCGCACTGCTGTGAGCGTCCACAACCGCATATTTCTGCTTTCCGGACGCCTGGGGGATTTTGGTAAGCTTCAGTTCTCTGATGTCCCGGGAAACGGTTGCCTGGGTTACGCCAAAGCCCGCCTGATTCAGTTTCTCCGCCAGTTCCTCCTGCGTATCAATGTCATACTGGTTGATCAGCTCCACAATTTTTGCATGTCTCTCGATTTTCATAGTCTTCCTCCTCTTGTTTCGGCGAAACGTCCTTTTACGCCCCGCTCATCTTTCTGCGTAAAATTTCCAGAAAACTGACCTGATCTATTTTTACAAAGCTCACTGTACGCGCAGATTTTTCTATTTCAATATAATCCTTGCAGTCCATTCTTACCGTAGTATCGCCGTCAAAGGTGGCCTCCGCTTCTTCCTGCATATTACGCTGCCCTATCTCCACTTTTACTTTGGCGTCGTCCGGCAGTATTACACTGCGGGCAGTCAGCGTGTGAGGTGCAATCGGCGTAATCAGTATCATAGACGCCGCCGGGGAAACAATGGGTCCCCCCACAGAAAGGCTGTACCCGGTAGATCCTGTCGGCGTCGCCACCACAATGCCGTCCGCGCTGTAAGAATTTAAGAACCTGTTGTTTACATAAATATGAAAATCAATCACCCGCAGCCGTCCGCTTCTTGCAATCACAATATCGTTCAGCGCAATATCCGACAGCACTCTTTTTCCCGCATGAAAAGCGCTTCCCTCAAGCATCATGCGCTCCTCCAGCACATATTCGTCGAGAAGCAGCTTATTCAGCGCCGGTTCCAGCTCTTTCAGCCCGATCTCCGCCAGATATCCCAACGTCCCCAGATTGATTCCAAATAAAGGTATTCTGCGTTCTACCAGATCGCGGGAGGCCTGAAGCATCGTACCGTCGCCGCCCAGAACCAGAACGCAGTCCACCTCCGCGGGGACCTTTGCGGGATCTGTATATTTATAGCTTTGCAGTCCCTCTGTTTTGAGAGCCTCCTGTATCAGGCACCGCCTACCCTGCTTTTCAAGATATTCCTGAATATGCTTCGCCACTTTCATCTGTGGATCCTTCAGCAAATTTGTGATAATGTAAAATGTATTCATGCTTCACCCGCTTTATCCAGAGTTTTGTGAGCCGCTGCCACGACCTCAGACACGCCATGAAAAAGTTTCTGGGCCTCCTCTGTTTCTTCCTGGCCGCAGACGCTTTCCTCATCCGTTTGCTCTCTTTTCTTCAAATGCAGCAAATATTCAATATTCCCCTCCGGCCCCTTGACAGGCGAAAACTCCAGTTCTCTTATTTCAAAGCCAATCTCAGCCGCATAAGCGATTACCTTCCGGATAACCTCCTCATGAACCGCAGGTTCTCTCACTACGCCCTTTTTGCCAACCTTTTCCCTTCCGGCCTCAAACTGAGGCTTGATCAGACAGACGATCTCTCCTTTCTGTGTCAGAAGCTTTTTCACAGGAAGCAGAACCTTTGTGAGAGAAATAAAAGATACATCAATGGAAGCAAATTCAATTTGCTCCCCAATATCTTCCGGCACTACATAACGAATATTTGTCTTTTCCATGCAGACCACCCGCTCGTCCTGGCGAAGCCTCCAGTCCAGCTGCCCATAGCCCACATCAACCGCAAACACCTTTTTGGCCCCGTTTTGCAGCATACAGTCCGTAAACCCGCCGGTTGACGCTCCCACATCCATGCAGACTAAACCGTCCAGCGACAAGTCAAAGCTGTTCATCGCCTTTTCCAGCTTCAGACCTCCCCGGCTGACATAACGCAGCGTATTCCCCTTAACCACAATGTCTGCCGTATCTGCAAACATTGTCCCTGCTTTATCCTCGCGCTGCCCATTCACAAGAACGCTGCCCGCCATAATGAGGGCTTTCGCCTTCTCTCTGGACGGCGCCAGCTGACGCTGTACCAAAAGTACATCCAGCCTTTCTTTCATCTCATCCATCCCCTGATTTTTGATTATCGTCCAATATATTCCGATACAATCTTTTTTACAATTGTCTCGGCATCAATCCCTGCTTCCGCTTTTAATACATCCACATTGCCATGCTCGATATAGTCGTCCGGCAGAGAGATGTTTAAACTTCTTACGCGGCTTCCAGTCTCATTAAGATACTCCAAAACCGCCTCGCCAAAGCCTCCGCTTTTTACGTTTTCCTCCATCGTCACCAAAAGTTTATGGCTTCCGGCCAGCTCACTCACCGCCGCTTCATCAAAGGGTTTTACAAATCTGGCGTTTACCAGCGTGCATCCGTATCCCATTTCCCTGAGACGCTCCCGCACCTGAACCGCCGTCTTTACCATACTTCCCACAGCCAGCAGCGCAATTTCCGATTCATCGTAAATCGTTTCCGCTTTTCCATATTCCACAGGAGCCCTAAATCTCTGCAGACCGTCATAGGCCTCCCCGCGGGGATAGCGAATCGCAACAGGGCCATTCCAGGCAACCGCAAATTTCATCATATCCGACAGCTCCCACTTGTTTTTCGGAGCCATCACGCACATATTCGGGATCGACGAAAGATATGACAAATCAAAAATTCCCTGGTGCGTCTCTCCGTCGCTTCCCACAAGTCCCGCCCTGTCAATGGCAAAAACCACATGAAGATTTTGAATACAGACGTCGTGCAGCACCTGGTCATAGGCTCTCTGCAAAAATGAAGAATACACCGCCACAACCGGCTTCAGCCCTGCCGCCGCCATGCCTGCTGCAAACGTCACCGCATGCTGCTCTGCAATCCCTACGTCAAAAAAGCGTTCCGGGAACATATTGCGAAACCGCTTCAGTCCCGTGCCGTCCGGCATAGCCGCAGTAATTGCCACTACATCCGGCTCCCGGTCCCCCATTTTGCGCATGACCGTGGAAAATATATCTGTATAATTTGCCTTGATACGCTTCTTTTTCGGCAGTCCTGTCTCTATCTCAAAGGGCTCCGCCCCATGGAATCTGGCGGGATGGCGCATGGCCGGCTCATACCCCTGGCCTTTCTGCGTACAGACATGGAGCAGAACCGCCCCCTTTACATTTCTGGCTTCCCGAAAGCTTTTCATAAGCTGCTCTATATTATGTCCATCTACCGGCCCCAGATAGGTCAGTCCCATCTCCTCAAACAACATTCCAGGTACAAAAAACTGCTTTATTCCGTTCTTTGTGCGCCGAACCCGCCGGATAATATTCTCTCCGTACACCGGTATTTTGGAAAGCGTATTCTCCACACCGGCTTTCAAATTCATATATCCTTCCTTTGTCCGCACAGTATTTAAGTAGGCGGAAAGTCCTCCCACATTTTCGGAAATCGACATGTTGTTGTCGTTCAGTACAATGATAAAGTTTGTTTCCAGGCGGGCCGCGTTATTTAATGCTTCCCATGCCATACCGCCGGTCAGGGCACCGTCTCCGATCACTGATATCACGCTGTGGCTCTCTCCCCGCAGATCCCGCGCCATCGCATATCCCATGCCCGCGGAAACGGAAGTGGAGCTGTGGCCGGTATCAAAAGCGTCGCAGTCACTTTCCTTGCGTTTCGGGAAACCGCTCATGCCGCCGTATTTGCGCAGAGTGTCAAATCCTTCACGTCGCCCGGTCAGCAGCTTGTGCGTATAGGACTGATGGCCCACATCCCAGATTATCTTATCCTGAGGCAGTGTAAAGCTTAAATGCAGTGCCATGGTAAGCTCTACCACACCCAGATTGGAGCCAAGATGTCCTCCGTTTTCACTGATTTTTTCAATCAGAAATTCTCTGATTTCCTGCGCAAGCTGGGGCCATTCCGACCTGTCCAGTTCTTTTATATCATTTTCCTTTTGAATCCTGTCAAGAATCATCTTCTCTCCCGTCAGCTTTCACGGGTGGTCAACGCCCGTATCAGTTCTTCCAAAAATATATTTTTCTCGTTCAGGGACCCAAGTGTTTCCAGCGCGCGGTTGGAAATATCCTTTACCTCCTCCTGCGCCTTCTCAAGTCCTTTGACCGTAACGTATGTGGTCTTATGATTGCGCTCGTCACTGCCGCCTGGTTTTCCCAGCGTCTCGCAGGAACCCGTCACATCCAGAATATCATCCTGTATCTGAAAAGCCAGCCCAACATCCTGCGCCACACGCTCCATCAGTTTTACTTTTTCCTCTCCTGCCCCAGCCAGCACAGCGCCGATCATCATAGATGCCTCAATCAGCGCGCTGGTTTTCAGCCGGTAAATAAAATCAAGTTTATCCGGCGACAGCGGCTGTCCCACGGATTCCACGTCCACCGACTGTCCTCCAATCATGCCTCCGACACCTGTTTTTTCTGCCAGTACCGCCATAGCTCTGCCGACGTCCGGGTTTCCGGGCTCCGTCAAAAACGCCCGGCAGGCCGTCTCATAAGCAAAATTCAGCAAGCCGTCGCCTGCCAGAATCGCCATGGCTTCTCCGTAAACCACATGGGTTGTCTTTTTTCCCCGACGGTATTCATCGTTGTCCATAGCCGGCAGGTCGTCATGAATTAAGGAGTGCGTATGAATCATTTCTATTGCCGCCATAAAAGGCTCCACCGTTTTTCCGGCGCCGCCGAACAAACGGTATGTCTCCTGCATCAAAAGAGGCCGAAGCCGTTTTCCCCCCGCCGTCATACTGTAATTCATCGCCGACAGCAGCGTTTTCTGATATCCCTTTTCCTCCGGCAGGTAACGATAAATTATCTCCTGTACCTCGCCGGTACGCTTTGTCAGTTCTTCACTGAAATTCATCCAAATCACCTTCTTCATTCATAACCTGCATTTTCTTTTCCACACGGTCAATTTTTCGGTTACATTCCTTCAAAAGCTCCATTCCCTTTTGGTAGGTCTGAAAGGATTCCTCCAATGTAATATCACGTCTTTCCAGGGTTTCCAGAACCCCGTCCAATTCTGCAAACGCTTCCTCCAGCGTCATCTCACTTTTTTCCTGCATGCTTTCCTGCTCATTCTTCTTTGCCATTCAACTTTCTCCCATATAAGGCTTCGATTGTTCCCACTTCTTCGTCTTTTCTACTCTGGCGCTGATGCAGCCGTCCATAACATATACAAAAATCTGATCTTCTCTTTTCACCTGCCGGATACTGGCAACCGTTTTTCCCTTGGCATCTGCTGTATAAGAATATCCCTGGCCCAGCTTATCCAGCGGAGATACTCCCTTCAGACGCTCTGCATATATCATCATCTGATGTCTTTTTTCGTCCAGAACGCCCTGCATCAGATATTGAAGTTTTTCCTCTTTATCCATCAGGATCTGCCGCTGTTCGCGCAGCCGGCCGGCAGGGCTTGCCAGCGTTATCCGATCCTGTATATGGCCAAGCCTCAGACGCGCATTTTCCAGGCGTTCTCTCATCAGACGCCGCATTTGAAGCCGGCAGCTTTCCATCTGTTCCAACACACCCGCAATATCGGCCACGGCAAGCTCCGCTGCCGCGGAAGGCGTAGGCGCCCGCATATCCGCCACATAGTCCGCAATCGTAAAATCTGTCTCGTGGCCTACGGCAGAGATGACCGGCGTACTGCAGGAAAAAATTGCTCTGGCTACGCTTTCCTCATTAAACGCCCAGAGATCTTCTATGGAACCTCCGCCTCTGCCCACAATAATTACATCCACACCCAGCGCATCCAGCTTTTCTATACCCTGAATAATACTTGGAGCCGCATCCCGCCCCTGTACCAGCGCCGGATACAAAATCAGTTCCACATAGGGGTTTCTGCGGTACGCAATATTTTGTATATCCCGTATGGCAGCGCCTGAAGGAGCTGTTACAATGCCAATCCGTCCTGCATAAAAAGGAATGGGTTTTTTGTATTGCGCCGCAAACATTCCCATTTCTTCCAGTTCCCTTTTCAGCGCCTCAAATTTTTCATATAAAAGCCCAATACCGTCCAGCAAAATTTCGTCTGCATAGAGCTGGTATCTGCCGTCCCGTTCAAAAACGCTGACGTTTCCCAGTACGATTACGTTCTGGCCGTCTCTCATAGAAAAAGAAAGTCCCTGACGGTTGCCGGCAAACATCACACAAGCCATACTGCCCGACTCATCCTTCAGGGAAAAATAAATATGTCCCGATGTGTGGCATTTGCAATTCGACACCTCGCCCTTGACATAAATTCTTTTCAGCAGGAAATCCTGAGTAAACATATTTTTGATATACCTGTTTACTTCTCCTACAGAATATACATTTTTCATACTATTCCCCCACCCGGCATCTGCTTACTCTTTCACAAGTTTCGCCAGCACGCCGTTCACAAAGGACGGTGAGTCGTCTCCGCCGAATTTCTTTGCCAGTTCCACGGCCTCATTGATCGCCACCCCTGTGGGAATTTCCTCATCTTTCATTGCTTCATAGGCGGCCAGCCGGAGAATCGCCAGATCGACCTTATTCATTCGCTTCAGTTTCCACCCCGAAGACACTTCCGTCAACTTTTGATCTATCTCCGGAAGCTCGCTCTCAATTCTGCGGAATTTTTCAGCAATATACTGTTTCTCCTCCGCCGCAGGCGCCGCTTTTTCCACCTCGTCCATATAGAACTCCGCCTGTTCGTTTAATTCGTCTCCCGTATAAAATTCCAGCAAAAACAGAAGCTTAAAAATATGCTCCCTGATCTCTCTCCTGCTCATGAACAGTTCTCCTTAAACACTTTTTCCATATCAAGAAATGCCAAAAAGCTGTTGCATCCAATATCGCGGATACTGCAACAGCCTTTTTTCTTCATACTACTTGCCGCTTTCCATAGTCACGCTGGCAATCTGGATGTTCACATTTTCCACTGTGAGTCCCGTCATATTTTCAATCGCAGCTTTCACTTTTTCCTGTACCTTAGCGCTTGTCTTCGGTACGCTGTACCCATAATCCAGATTCAGGTTCAAATCCACATTTACGACGCCGTTTTCAATGGAAATCTTTACTCCCTTGGAAAGGCTCTTTATACCCATCCGGCTCACCAGCTCGTTGGTAATATTGCCGGCCATGCTTGCAACGCCTTTCACTTCCGTAGCTGCCAGCCCCGCAATGATTGTAACCACCTCATTCGATATCTGAACCTGTCCCATTCCATCCATATCCATAACAGTAAAGTTGCTCTGACGTTCTTCCTTTCCCATAACAGTCGACCTCCTTCAATGACATATTTTTTGCCATCCGTTCTATCAAGTATACCAAAGATTTGCCGTATTGTAAACCTTTTTTACAGGCCGTAGCGCGGCTTGTCAAGGACTCGCAAAAGCCATCTCTCGCCATGCCACCTCGTTTTCGCTTCGCTCATCTCGCTGCGGCTTGTCGCCGTATGCTCTCCTCTCTCGCCATGCCACCTCGATTTCGCTCCGCTCATCTCGGTGCGGCTTGTCGCCGTATACTCTCCTCTGCCGCCATGCCACCTCGATTTCGCTCCGCTCATCTCGGTACGGCTTGTCGCCGTATACGTCCACGCTCCAGCGTTTTTGCATGTAAACATGCGCGATTCATCCGCTTCAACTTCTCTCGCCATGCCACCTCGATTTCGCTCCGCTCATCTCGGTGCGGCTTGTCGCCGTATACGTCCACGCTCCAACGTTTTTGCGCATGTAAACATGCGAAAACGCTGGAGCATGTCCGTGCATGGCTCGTTATCGTCCAAATTCTGCGAGTTTCAGGCCCGGATTTCTTTCCTCTGTCATACGGATGCTCCAGGAGTTTACCCAGATGAGCAGGGGGCGTCCCTTCAGATCCTGAATTTTTTTCATATCGGAAGTTCCCGTTAGTTTATTCATGTCAATGTCTTCGTTTTCTATCCAGCGAATGTATTCATAGGGAAGATTTTCCATGCGAATCTCTACATTGTATTCATTTTCCAGACGATATTTCAGCACTTCAAATTGAAGTACGCCCACCACGCCTACAATGATTTCTTCCATGCCGGTATTAAATTCCTGGAAGATCTGAATCGCGCCCTCCTGAGCGATCTGCGTAATGCCCTTGACAAACTGTTTTCGTTTCATGGTGTCTACCTGACGTACCCGGGCAAAATGCTCCGGAGCAAACGTTGGTATTCCCTCATAGGCAAATTTCTTTCCGGGCATACAGATTGTATCTCCTATAGAGTAGATACCCGGATCAAAGACACCAATAATATCTCCCGCATACGCCTGTTCCACAATATGCCGCTCCTGCGCCATCATCTGCTGCGGCTGTGAAAGCCGCTGCTTTTTGTCGCCCTGCACATGGTATACTTCCATTCCGGCGTCAAATTTTCCGGAGCAAATCCGCATGAAGGCGATACGGTCGCGGTGAGCTTTATTCATATTTGCCTGTATTTTAAAGACAAAAGCCGAAAAATCTTCTTTCATCGGATCTATGACGCCGATATCTGCTTTTCTTGGAAGGGGCGGCGTTGTCATCTCAAGAAAGTGCTTCAGAAATATCTCAACACCAAAGTTCGTCAGCGCAGAACCGAAAAATACCGGAGACAGTTTTCCTTCACTTACTAATTGCTGGTCAAACTCCGCGCTGGCGCCGTCAAGAAGCTCAATTTCTTCCAGAAGGGCCGCCTTGTTTTCCTCCCCTACAAACGCATCCAGTTCCGGGGAGTCTATTGAAATTTCACGGCTTTCCCCTTCCTTCGTGCCTTTCTCCGTGTCCGAGAACGTAGTTACCTTTCTGCTTCCCCGCTCATACACACCCTTAAAATTTTTTCCGGAGCCAATAGGCCAGTTAATCGGGCATGTAGCAATGCCGAGCTCTTTTTCAATATCATCCAAAAGCTCAAACGTATCGTTGGCATCCCGGTCCATTTTATTGATAAATGTGAAAATGGGAATGTGCCGCATTACACACACTTTGAACAATTTGCGCGTCTGGGCCTCCACTCCCTTGGATGCGTCGATTACCATTACCGCCGAATCCGCCGCCATCAAGGTACGGTACGTATCCTCCGAAAAATCCTGATGCCCCGGCGTGTCCAGAATATTAATGCAGTATCCCCCATAATTAAACTGCAGAACCGATGAAGTAACCGAAATACCTCTCTCTTTTTCTATCTCCATCCAGTCTGAAACCGCATGGCGGGCCGTGGCTTTTCCCTTCACGGAACCAGCCAGGTTAATCGCCCCTCCATAGAGAAGGAATTTCTCTGTCAATGTCGTTTTTCCTGCATCGGGATGGGAAATAATTGCAAATGTCCGCCGTCTCTTTATCTCATTCGTAATATCGCTCACTGTTGTTCCTCCATATTTGTCATGCACCAGCTTTATATCAGAGTATATCTCTTTGCTGTAATCCAGGGAATATCTTAACAAATGGCGAATTTGATGTCAAGGTATACGGAAAATCCTTCCTTTCACATATGAAAAATCCTTCCCTTGGGAAACGCCTTTCGGCAGGAATTGTGCCGGACGCACTCTGCCAAGCCATGAAAAGCCCGATGAAGATATGCAGACTCGGTACGAACAGCGGGCATTGGCACATTTTCGCCAACGCCCGCCGCCGCTATTCCCCGCTTACCGGAGTAATCACAATATTTTCCCCTGCGATCTCTGTTTTGCGTTTCACGATATCTTCGATCTGAGCACGCTGGGCATCAGTAATTTCCGCCATATTAATGACCACATCCACACTGCCGTCCGTAATGCTTACGACGCTTCCCTCAAATCCCTTGGCATCCAGCAAGAGTTCCGCCGCCGCCTCGCGCTCCGCATTTTCGGTAAGAGACGTAATGCTGTCCACCGCATTCTGTTTTTGCTCCTCTGCGATATTTGTGTTGTTGATCACTTCCATCAAGGTCTCTTTATTCTGAGCGCGAAGCTGTTCTCTCGTCAGTTTTGCCTCGGCTGCCATCGTCGAGCCGCCAATGCTTGTAAGCACAGCCTCACCCGGCGTATCCGTCACATCGGCCGTACTTTGGGCCGACGCCATATCCGCATCCTCCTTGTCAACGCCATTTTCCAAAAGTATCTGTTCTTCCTGAGACGTGCTCTGTACCACTGCTTCCTGCAGCCTTGTTCCCGAATAATTTAAGTAACCTGCCACCGCAATCATAATCGCCAGCGCTGTTATGATAATCTGGTTCTTCTTCATAATATGTTTCACCTTATGCACTCCTTTCCTTCATCTTCATTACTTTGATTTTATGCGCTTCCAATCCAAATAATGCCATAACGGCATCTGTAATATTCTTTTCTGTCACGGCGTTTCCGCCGCCCTCCGCAAGAATCAGCACGCCCTCTATTTCTGGCGCTATCTCTTTTGTGACATAGGGCGTTTCAGAACCATCCCCGCTCTTTTCATAAACTGTCGCTTCATCCGACTGATTTTCCGAGGTATTACGCAAAATGCCGTCGCTGCCCTCCTCCTGGGTCGTCCGGTTCGTAACCGGTATATCCTTTTCCACAATTTTCTCCCCATCATCCTTTCGGGTAATCATTACGCTAACCCTGCCCGCCCCTTCCATTTTTTCCAAGATCGCCTCAAGATGCTGCTCCAGCGCCGTTATATCATCCGCAGAGTTCTGATAAACAGATGCCTTTGTCTCCTCCTGTGTTTCCTGTTTCTGCTTTTTTTCTGCCGGTACAGAAATAAGCACTGCCAGAACGCCGGCCAGCAAAAAAACAATCCACTGGTCCCGACGGATCTTTTTGATTCTTTCCAAAATTCCTGCCTTTTTCTGTTCCATCTGCTACTCCTTTACCGACACCGATACCTGCCTTTGATCCACTCCATACGCAGAAGCAATCTCTGCTGCGATTGCCTGCAGCGCGCGCTCCTGCGTCTCATTCTTTTTTGTTTCCTCAAACACATTTAATCCGCCGCTCTGCGCTGCCACTGTCACTTTTACCGACAGAATCGCCGCCGGCATTTCATCCTTTTCCTCCATCTCGATCTGAACCGACAGGGGATTTTGATTATGCGCCTCTGCAATCGTTTCGACCTGTCTTTTGATTTCCTCCCGGTACGCCTGAAAAATCTGCTGATTCTTCAGGCCCGCCAGCGCCTGCTGCGTCATTTGAAGATCAAGCACTTCCTCCCGGGCAAAGGCTTCCCGAAGCGCTTCTTCAAAGGATGACCCTATGGAAAACAGGCTGGCGGCCGGAGAAAAAATTACCAGCAGCAGAATCAGCCCGCCAAAAAAGCGCAGGTACTTCTGATATTCCCCGTTTCGCACCAGATGGCTCAAAAGCTCCAGAAGGCAAAGGCAGCAAATCAGGTTTTTTACCCACGAGTAGATTCCTTCCATTTTTCCTCCCAATTTTTCCGCCGGCCGCTGTCCCTCACAAGCCCCGCATTGACGCCGTTACCATCGCCAGCGTAATCAGAAACATTACGCCTGTAATCGTAACCGTTTTCAGCAAAAGGGCCGCTCCCTCGCCCACACCGCTGATACACTCTGTAATCCTTCTGTCCGAAACCGGCTGTACAGCCGCACCCGCAAGTTTATAAAGCAGCGTACATGCTGCCAGACGCGCTACCGGAAACAGACACAGTAGTACAATCACCAGAAGTCCCGCCACACCCACTGCGTTTTTGAGCACTGCCGCGGTCCCCAGCACAGTTTCCGTAACCGTTCCCAGCGTATTTCCCAGAACCGGCACAGCGCCGACCGCCTTTGTCCACACAGAATTTTTCAGTGCGTCAATCGCCGGCAGCAGCAGCGACTGTATGGTCTGTATTCCCACCACCAGAGCCAGCATGGTCTTTAATATCCAGGACAGCGCCAGCTTTACCAGCTCCGCCAGTTTTGACAGATGTTCCTCCCTGCTCAGATGATTCAGCAGCAGAAACAGCACATAAAACCGAATCCCCGGCAAAACCACATACATCATCAGGAACTGCGTTCCCGTAATCACAAATAAGGTCAGCTCGTAAAACGCGATTGCCGTCACAGAGCCTGCCGCCAGCGAGGACACTACCAGATAGGAAGGCAGGAGCAGCTTCATAAAATGAAGAATGTGTCCAAGATTTTCCCGGGCCATACTGTCCAGTTCGCCAAAGGCTTTCATCAATATTACAAACAGCATGAGATAAATCATATAGAAGGCAATGTCCGAAATCTGATTTTTCTCAAATACCCGGACAAAATTGGAAAACACGGCGGCCGCCACCGCCAGGACAATAATCTGCGCCACAATACGTTTCTGGCTGGATACCTCCTGAATTGCCGCGGTCTTAAAAAGATTCCAGATTTCCTCCTTCTTAAAAGGAATTTCTCCCCTGATGAGCTGCCCGATGGCTTCGCGAAAGTCAAAGGACATCTCCGGAAACATTTCTTCGATGCTTTTCTGTATTTCCTCCAGATTCAATTCTTCCATATAGGAATCCAAAACTTCGTCCTCCGCCGAGGCAGATACAGGAAGTTCCATCACAAAAACTGCAAGCATACAAAGCAGCGTTAAAGAAATCCAGTTTCGCATTTTATGTCCCCATCTCATTTCTCTGGTTTTGCGCCGCCACCGGCCCATCCCCGCTTGCTGCCGTCGCTGCCCATTCCCGCTTTTTGATCTGCACCATTACAAATATTCGGAAATGGTGTTCAGAAGCGCCAGCACAATCGGCGTACTGATAGCCATGACCGAAATTTTTCCGGATATCTCAATCTGGCCTGCAATTGCCGAGTAGCCGGCGTCTTTGCAGATACTCGCTGCAAAATCGGCAATATAAGAAATTCCCACTATTTTTAACAGAATTTTGAGGTAGGATTCCTGCACCGCTATATACTGTGTCAGGCCGGAAAACACCTCCGCCATGGCCTCTATCCGCTTTACCGCACAGAAAAAGATCACAATACACGTCGCCATACTGATAAATACAGAAAACTGCGGTTTCCACTCCCTCACCAGCAGAGACATCAAAATACCTGAAATCCCAAGAGCCCCAATTTTCAGCATGTCCATATTCTTATTCCTCCCTCCAGGCCTGCGTTCTTACAGTCTTTCTGACGGTTACAGCGCAAACAGGCTTTTTATTGTATCAAACAGCTCATAAATATAGGGCAGAATCCAAAACAGAACCAGTATAAGGCCCGCCAGAGACGCCAGGGATGCCTGATCTTCCCGTCCGCCATGCTTCAGCACCTGGCTGATAACAGAAATCAAAATACCTACGGCTGCTATTCGAAATATAATACTAACGCTCATTCGTCCTCCCTCTCTCAAAAAAGCAGCACGGCAAAAAACAGTCCGCCTAAAAATCCAAGGCAGCGGTATACTTTCGCCTTTTGCCGGTATTCTCCTTCCGCCCTTGCGCGTTCTCCTTCCAGTTCCTTTGCATAGAGTTCTATCGTTTGAAGCTGCATCTTCCGGTCAAGATAGCCCAGCCGTCCTCCCATGGCCGCCAGAGATTCCACATCATCTTCCGTCAGTCCGCACTCCTTCGGCAGACGCCCGGCACATTCTCTGAAAATAACAGCAAGTGTCCTTCCATCGCGCTTTCCCATATCCCGCGCAACTTCCTCAAAGAAACTGTCAAAGGGTGCCGCCATTCTTTTGGAAATTCCGAAAATTGCTTCCTGCAGCGGTGTTCCCGCATACCGGATTTCCCCCTTCAGCATCATTGCCATGCGTTCCAGCTGCCTGAGGCTTTCCGCGCGGCCCGACAAGTCCAGGCTCATCCGAAATCCAATCGCCGTGGACGCCAGAATGACCGCAGAAATCCCAATTTCCTTCAGCACCCGTTCGCCCCTCCTCTGTAGATATCCGTGCCGCGTTCATCAAAGATTTCCCGGATTTGTCCCACTCTCCGAAAATTATGTAAAACGACGTATCTTCCGAAAACGCGTTCCGCCACCAGCTTTTGAAGAAGCGGCTTTTTTCTCACATCATCTATGGAAGCTCCGTGTACCGTGGCAAGCAGTTTACAGCCGCAGTGAATCACGGATTCAATAGCTCTGATGTCCCTGCAGTCCCCTATCTCGTCCACCGCCACAACTTCCGGCGACATAGACCGAATTAGCATCATCATGCCCTCCGCCTTTGGACAGCGATCCAGCACGTCTGTGCGGATGCCCAGGTCATTCTGGGGCATCCCAAGATAGGAGCCGCCGATTTCTGAGCGCTCATCCACCACGCCCACCGTACATCCCGGAAAATCAGGCCGTCCATCCGACAGTTGGCGGATCAGGTCCCGCAAAAGCGTCGTCTTTCCGCATCTTGGCGGAGAGATAATCAGCGTATGGCAAAGTTCTCCATTCTGCATCAGAAAAGGGAATACTCTGTCAGCACATCCCTTGTGCTCATGGGACAGGCGCACATTCAGAAAAGAGATATGCTTCACACTTTTTACTTTGTCCCCCTCCATCACAATTTTTCCTGCGATGCCAATACGGTGTCCGCCCTGAATCGTCAGAAATCCCTGCCGAATTTCCTCCTCAAAGGCATAAAGAGAGTAACTCGCCATATACTCTACGCTCTCCAAAAGCTCCTTGCGCTCCACTATGATGCCCTCCTGCGGATTTGTCGTAATCTCGCCGCTGGCACGCACAAAATATTCCTTACCGTCCCAGATAATCAGCAGTGGACAGCCTACGCGCAGACGTATCTCATGAAGCTTCTCAAAATCAACGTTCAATTTTTCCAGCACGCACCGCAGATTCAAAGAAAAAATTTTTAAAAAATCCCTGGTATTTTTCACACTCGCACCTCTTTTGCCTGCTGCTGTCTGCTCGTCTGCAGCGGCCTCTACTTCAATATATGAGGCTGTCCACGATTTATGCATTGCATTTTCTTCGCCGCCATTGTAATATAGAGACAGAATTTGAAAAACATTTGAAACACGAGAGGTGACAAACATGAAAAAGAAAGTGGTAATTGCGCTGGGGCACCGTGCTCTCGGCACCACATTTCCGGAACAGCAAATTGCCGTAAAGACGTCTGCAAAGGTACTGGCCGATCTCGTGGAAGCCGGTTATCAGCTGATCATCACACACAGCAACGCTCCTCAGGTGGGCATGATCCACACAGCCATGAATGAGTTCGCCCATTTTCATACAGATTACACAGGAGCGCCCATGTCCGTCTGCTCCGCTATGAGCCAGGGCTATATTGGGTACGATATTCAAAATGCCCTGCGGGCGGAACTGGTAAAACGCGGTATCTATAAAACGGTATCCACAATTTTAACACAGGTTCTTGTGGATCCTTATGACGAAGCCTTTTATCATCCTGTGAAGGTAATCGGCCGCTATATGACAAAAGAAGAAGCCAAACGTGAAGAAGAAAAAGGAAACCATGTAATAGAGGAAAATGGCGGAAGATACCGCAGAATTGTATCGGCTCCAAAGCCTGTACGGATTATTGAAATCGACGCCATCAACGCCCTTCTGGATGCCGGCCAGCTCGTCATTGCCTGCGGCGGCGGCGGAATCCCTGTGATGGAACAGGGAAATCAGCTCAAGGGCGCCAGCGCCATTATCGAAAAGGATTATGCCGCCGGAAAGCTGGCGGAACTGACAAATGCAGATATACTGCTGATCCTCACTAACGACGAACATGTGGAGATCGATATTGACACAGACCATCCCAGTGTTCTTACCAGCATCACTGCCGCCGAGGCTACAGAACATATTGAAAAGGGACAATTTGGCGAAGCCGCCATGCTCCCGAAAATTCAGGCCTCCGTTGATTTTGTCTCCTCCGGCAGCGGACGCATGGCGGTAATCACAAATCTGGAACATGCTCTGGAAGCTTTGGAAGGTCAAACCGGAACAAGAATTTTAAAATAGATGCACTGCGTCCGCACAGACCACGCTTAGTGAATCGTAATCCTGTAGTCAGCCGCAAAGCCTTCTCCCGGCTCAAGGCTGTTCTCAAAGCTGCGTTCCTCAAGCGTTCCGTAAAATTCTGTGCCGTCGCTTCGGCCGTACCAGGGTTCGATGCAGATAAAGGGCGCTTCCTTCTTCGCCGGAGACCACACGCCGAACAGGGGAGCGTCAAACTCCACCGTCACATAGGGCTTTTTATCCGGCCCCGCCAGCCACATTTTCTGTGTCTGATGATTCTCTATAATCAGCGCGTCCAGGTCAAAGCGGTCCTTCTCAATCTGATGAAGCCCCTCTGTCAGCTTCAGCGGATATTCCCCGGGCGCAACCAGCGCAGAATCCAGATCCACCAGTTTATACTTTAATTCACTGGCCTCTGTTTCAAATCCCATATAACAATCGCTCTGCACTCCTTCGCCATTCAGAGGACACATAAACGCCGGATGGGCGCCGATGGCAAAGTACATTGTTTTTTTATCTGTATTTTCCACCTTCCAGAGCACCCGCACCATGCTGCCTTCCAGGCGGTAACCAATCTGAAGGCAAAAATCAAAGGGGTATTTTTCTTTCGTCTCCTCTGTGGAACGTAAAGAAAACCATATCTCGTCAGTTTTCTGAATGGCAAGTTCAAATTCCATATTTCTTGCAAATCCATGCTGGCACATTTCATAAGTTTTTCCGCCGAAGGTATATTTCTTGTCCCGCACCGCTCCTACAAAGGGAAATAAAACCGGCGACGTCCATCCCCAATACTTTTTGTCGCCGTTCCAGAGATATTCCACTCCGGTTTCTTTCTTTACCAGCGAGATCAGCTCTGCGCTCTTGCTGCGCAGCACCGCCTTCAGATATTCATTTTCAATCGTATACATCCAAACATCTCCTTCCTGATCGGCCATAATTCGCCTAATGGTAAATCTCCATGAATAAAAGCCGATTGCTCCACATTTCACACCCCGCAGTCACCGTCAATGTTCGTCCTCCTCCGCATGACACTGCTCGCAGACACGAAACGGATATCCCAGCGGGAGCAGTCTGCCGCAATAGGCGCATCTGGCAATATAATCGGATTTTTCCTTTGTCAGATAGCGCATAATGATACTTTCCGTTTTTTCTCTTTCCTTTTTCAGCCAGACTTCATCTATAATCTTCCCCATCCTCCGGGAGAATTGATAATACAGATCCAACTGTTTATAGTAAGTCTCATATTCCATCAGGCCGCCGTGTTCCCTGCGTTTCAAATGCGGCTTGGACAGGGAAATATCGGCAGAATAGGTTTTGCAGTACTCCAGCCATTGGGCGACTACCCTCCAGTCTTTGACGTCAATGGGACAGGTAATCATTTTGTATAGAAGATGCTTATCCTCAAATCCCTGAATTTTATCCTGTACTTTTTTCGCACGTTCGTAGAGGAACAGCGCCCCATCAATGTTTTCTTTTTCAAAGGGCTCTGAGGGCACAACAGAATTCCAGACCTTTAAGATAGCGTCCAGAGGTTCTTCAATGTCCAGCAAAACCTGAGGAAACCCAAGACTCACCTTCTTAAGCGGCGCTTCCCCGGCCTGATAATGCTCCCTGACATACGCAAGGGAATCTGCGTCGGCTGCGGTAATATAACCCGTATCGTAAATTCCAAAGCGTCCCGCCCTTCCTGCGATCTGCTTGATCTCAGAGGCCGTCAGCCGTCGGCGCTGTGTGCCGTCAAATTTCTCTGTCTGCAGAAATACAATCCTGCGCACGGGCAGATTTAGTCCCATGCCGATGGCGTCAGTGGCAACTACCACCTTTGTCTTTCCTCCGGTAAACAATTTCATCTGACGGCGGCGTATTTCCGGTGGAAGACTGCCGTAAATCACGCTCGCTTCCGTATGGCTTTTTTCCATTCTCCCCGCCACGTCCAGTACAGATTTTTTGGAAAAAACGATCAGTGCATCCCCATGCCGGATGTCGGTGGGAAATGCAAAGGGCTGATCCTCGCAGACCAGCTTTGTTTTTCTTTCATAGGCATGTATCTCCCAGGTATCGCCGCACAGTCCAATCAGATGCTTTAAGACCTGCTCTGCCGCCGGACTGGCGCACACATGAATTTCCCGGGCACGGATGCCAAGAATTGCCTTTGTCCAGGCATGTCCCCGCTCCGGATCCGCCATCATCTGCGCTTCGTCAATCACCGCAATGTCATACTCATCCTCAAAATCCGCCATTTCCACAGTGGAGGCCGTCACCAGGCTGTTTTTTTCCTCAATACATTCCTGGCCCGTCAGCATGGTGCAGGGAACATGATATTCCTTCATTTTCTCATACACCTCCAGAGCCAGCAGGCGCAGGGGGCCAAGATAGATTCCGTGCCTCGCCGTTTTTAATCGCTCCAGCGAAGAAAATGTTTTTCCGCTGTTTGTAGGCCCTATGTGCAGAATAAAGCGCCGTTCCATCTGCAGAGCTTCCGGAAATTCCAACTCCGGCCGCGAAGGCACCAGTTTCAGTATCTGTTCCTTTAAGCGATACTGGCGGTATCTGGGATATAATTCAAACAAGGTTTGGGTACAGATTCTGCCCGGCAGTTCTCTTTTCAGGAACGCCAGGCAGTCCTCTCCAATATCTTCCCGCTGCGAGGGCAGCAAAAGTGCCATATCCAGCGATACCAATTTGGGAATCATCACCCTTTTCACATTTTCCACCACATCACGCCGGTTCTTTAAAACCGCATAAACAGTGATATTTTTTAACTGCCGGTGATAATCCTCCAGCGCTGTATTGCTGATTCTGGACGGTTTTGCCCGGCGCAGAGAGGACGCGACCCGCTTTACCCGCCCGTCAAAATCTGCGAATTTCAACGGTCTTGCGCCCTTTCTCCTTGCCTGCATCTCATACTGCGAGATATAAAATTGTACAATTTTGTTCTGTGCTGCTTTTGTCTCTCCCATAAACACCCGCAGCCTACACCGTATGGTACTTTGCGATATATACCGGGAAAGTATCGCTGCCCTTCATTTTCTTGTCAGCAGTAATCGTAACGTTTTTGTCCGTGATCAGATATTCAATATCCACACCTTCCTGAACCACGGTATCCTGCATCAGAATACAGTTCTTTACCTTAGCGCCCTTCGCGATCTTCACGCCGCGGAACAGGATACTGTTTTCTACTTCACCCTCAATCACGCAGCCGTCTGCCGCCATGATGTTTTTCACCTTAGCGCCCTTGATATACCTGGTAGGATTATCGTCGCGGATTTTTGTATAAATCGGAGCACCTGAAAAAAGGCCGTCCAGATTTTTATCATCCAGAAGCTTCATGTTCTCATTGAAATAGCTGGGAATATCGCTGATCCGGGCCATATATCCGTCAAACTTATAGGCATGAACATTCAGCCTGTCAAGCTGCGGAGCCAGAACATCTCTCTCAAAGTATACCTGGCCGCGCACAAAAGCCGTATTGATCATATCAATC
Organism: Eubacteriales bacterium; assembly: GCA_030524785.1. Taxonomy (GTDB): domain Bacteria; phylum Bacillota; class Clostridia; order Lachnospirales; family Lachnospiraceae; genus Marvinbryantia. The sequence continues at coordinate 639 of JAUNFZ010000028.1, read as the reverse complement.
AGTTTTTCCCGTTCCACAATATAAATATTCATGGAGAAATTCTGTTTTCCAGTTTCTCTGGGATTCACATAAATTTTCTTTACACGTCCATTGTCCAGCGCAAAGGTGTAGTAAAAGCCCTTGTCGTTTGTCTGGGATTTCAGAATACTTGAGGGAAGCTCCTGAACATTGTAAGCCACCGTCACGTCTGCACCGCTCTCAATGTGCTCGTTCAGCATTGCGGCAAAATCAAAATTCACTGCAATGTTTGTATCAGACATTACCACATAGTTTTCTTTCTGTTCGCGAAGGAAATCGAGAAGTCCCGCCAGAGCGTCCACGCGGCCTGTATAAAGCTTTGAACCCTTCTCTGCAAAGGGAGGCATAATATGTAACCCGCCGTTTTTACGTGTCAGATCCCATTCCCGGCCGGAACCCAGATGATCCATCAAAGAATAATAATTGTCGCGTACCAGCACGGAAATATTGTCAATACCGCAGTTCACCATGCTGGATAAAATGAAGTCAATCATGCGGTAACGGCTTGCAAAGGGAATGGATGCCATAAGGCGCACATTTACCAGCTCAGGAACCAGTTTATCGTAGCTGTTTGGAAAAATTACGCCAAGCGCATTTGCATTGGAATTTACCATTGTTCTT
>JAUNFZ010000001.1 GCA_030524785.1 Eubacteriales bacterium | reverse complement strand
ATCTATCGTATAGTCTCAGAAAGGAACGGTTATGAATATCAGTCTGGAATACTATAAAATTTTTTATTATGTGGGGAAACTCGGCCAAATTACGCAGGCCGCCCGAATACTTTCCATCTCTCAGCCGGCTGTCAGCCAGGCCATGAAGCATCTCGAGGAAGAACTGAACACAAAACTGTTTGTGCGCACGCCGAAGGGAATCACCCTCACAAACGAGGGAAACATTCTGCACGAATACATCGCAAAGGGGTATGAGACGATCCTTCTCGGGGAAGAAAAGCTTCTTCAGATGAAGAACCTGGAATCCGGTGAAATCCACATCGGAGCCAGCGACATGACCCTGCGCTTTTATCTTCTTCCCTATCTCGAAAAATTTCACGAGCAGCATCCGGGCATTAAAGTCAGCGTAACAAACGCGCCCACGCCGGAGACGCTTCGCTATCTGGAGGAGGGGCGCATCGATTTCGGCGTCGTCTCCACGCCTCTGCCTGACGGAAACGGTTTTTCCTCCCGTCCGGTGCGGGAAATCCGCGATATTTTTGTGGCCGGTTCCCGCTTTTCCTATCTGAAAGGACAGACCCTGGACTGCGCTACTCTTTCTTCCCTTCCTCTGATCTGCCTCGAGGAAAACACGAGCTCCCGGCGGGGAATGGACGAGTGGATGCAGCGGGAGCATGTGAAACCACAATTAGAATTTGAACTGGCAACCAGCGATATGATTGTTCAATTTGCCGCCAGAAATCTTGGCATCGGCTGCGTTATGCAGGATTTTGCCCTGGAATACCTGAAAAACGGCACACTCTTTGCGCTTACCCTTGCCTCTCCTGTTCCGCCCCGCCATTTCTGCATTGTAACCGCCCGCAGCCGCTACATATCGCCTGCGGCCTCCCGACTTCTTGAGATGCTCTGACTCTGTTCGCGTTTCATCATTTCCCGGTAGCGGGAGGGCGTACAGCCCTTCAGCTCCCGGAAGCTTCTGGCGAAATAGCTCATATCCTGAAAACCGCACTGCATTGCTATATCCACAATCTTTTCCGGCGTTCCCACCAGCATCTCCGCCGCCCGCTGTACCCGATACTGCTTCACATACTGAATCGGCGCGAGGCCGATTGTGGACCGAAAACAGCGCAGACATTCACTTGAGCTTAAACCAGCGCTTGCGGCAATCTGGGGCAGGGTAAGCGCGTCGCTGTAATGCACATGAATATACTCCAACATTCGCTTGACGCGCTCTGCATCCCGCGCTTCCTTTTCCGACGGCGCAGGCAGGGACGATGGGCGGTGCTGTGTCAGGAGAAATATCATCTCTGAAAGACTGCTGCGCACATCAAATTCATACCCGTTCTTCTTTCTGGCACAGGCCTGCCAGGCGCTTTCCAAAAGCTTTAATACTTCTCCTCCCCATTCTGTCCCTTGCCGAAATGCCGCACTATTCAGGCATACGTCCTCTTTGAGAGGCTGTACATACTTCTGCCAGAAAATACTGTCCATACTGCCGGCCACCAGCTTCGGGTGAAACACAAAGGAATGTAAACTGCAGAAACCTGTTCCCACATTCTTTATTGCATGAAGCACGCCGCTGTTGATAAACATCCCCTCACCCTGCCTGAGAAGATACTTTTCCGTGCCGGCTTTGGCTACTACCTCCCCCTCCGACACCACAATGGTTTCCATTTCCTCATGCCAATGCCAGGCAACCTCCTCTGTCTCCAAATTATCGTAATAACATCCCAGCGGAAACGCAGGCGTTCCGTGAGCTGTCACCTCACGGCCGCGGCTGTCTGTCTGCACTGTGCAGGGAGTAAGCATTAATTCCATATTTCCCCTCCGGTTTGACGATTTTGTCTTATATATTTGGCGATTATATTCTAGTATTTTCGTAATTTTGATAATATAATCCTATCATACAGACAAGCAATACGCAACCCTGGAGGAAAAGTTATGTTTCAGTTATTACTTATTGTCATCTATTTATCTTTTATTAGTCTTGGACTTCCCGATTCGCTGCTTGGCGCCGCATGGCCCACCATGTACGGCGAACTGTCAGTACCGGTTTCTTACGCAGGCATTATCTCCATGATTATTGCCGCCGGAACGATTGTCTCAAGCCTCTTAAGCGACCGCCTGGTTCGTACGCTGGGCGTTGGAAAAGTCACCGCCGTCAGTGTCGCCATGACCGCCGCGGCTCTCCTTGGCTTTTCAGTCAGCCCTTCTTTTTTCATATTGTGTCTCTGGGCTGTCCCCTACGGCCTTGGAGCAGGCAGTGTGGACGCAGCGCTAAACAACTACGTGGCCCTGCACTACGCCAGCCGTCATATGAGCTGGCTGCACTGTATGTGGGGAGTCGGAGCTTCCACAGGACCATACATTATGGGATATGCCCTCACAAAGGGCCAGGGCTGGCATATGGGATACCGCTACATTGCATTTTTGCAGATTGCTCTGACAGCCATTCTCATCCTTTCCCTGCCTCTCTGGCAGAAGGATGCGTCAGCCGGTGCAAATACTGAGGAAACTTCCGGCGGCAAATCGCTCCCGCTCTCTCAGGTCATTCAGATTCCCGGCGCAAAGGCTGTGATGATCACTTTCTTCTGTTATTGTGCGCTGGAGGCCACTGCCGGTCTCTGGGCCGGAAGCTTTTTGGTACTGTGCCATGGATTTTCCGAGAAAACCGCCGCCTCATGGAGCGCCCTGTTTTACCTGGGCATCACTGCCGGCCGGGCCATCAGCGGATTCCTAACATTTAAATTTTCTGACGCGCAGATGATACGTCTGGGACAGACACTGATTTTTCTTGGCATTGCGGCCATTCTTCTGCCCCTGGGAAATGTATTTTTACTGGCAGGACTGATACTGATCGGCGTAGGATGCGCCCCCATTTACCCCTGTATCATCCACTCTACGCCCGCCAATTTCGGTGCAGATAAATCCCAGGCGGTCATCGGAGTCCAGATGGCCAGTGCCTATGTAGGCACCTGTCTGATGCCCCCTATATTCGGCTGGATTGCAAACCATATCAGCCCTGCACTATTTCCGGTATACCTGCTGCTGATCCTGCTTTTGATGATAATCATGCACGAGACGCTTCTGCGTTCCAAAAATGTATAAAATCAGACATATGATGGGATTCATATCATAAATCCATATTAAAGAGGGCGGCCACAGGCCGCCCTCTTTCTCAAACCACTATTCCTTAGATGCTCTCTTTCACCTGAAACTCACTGCGCCATTTACAAATGCCTATACGTAAATCTCTGCTTTCATTCCCAGAAGTTCTTTATTTGCCTCCAGAACCGGCTTCACATGATGCTCCAGAAATACCTCTACCTGGCGCGGCGCCCGTCCTACATATTTTGCGGGATCCATAGTCTTCTGAAGTTCCTCTCTGGTCAGGTTAAAGGCCGGATCAGCCGCAATCAGATCCAGAAGATTGTTTTCTTTTCCCTCTACTTTGACGTTTCGTCCCGCCTCCATGGAAAGCTCCCGTATTCTCTCATGCAGTTCCTGGCGGTCGCCCCCTGCCTTTACCGCATCCATCATGATATTTTCCGTCGCCATAAACGGCAGTTCTGACATCAGACGTTTTTCAATTACCTTCGGGTAAACCACCAGGCCGTCTACCACGTTCAGGCAGAGATCCAGAATACCGTCCACCGCCAAAAATCCCTCCGGCACAGAAAGCCTCTTATTTGCAGAATCATCCAGCGTCCGTTCAAACCACTGAGCAGCCGAGGTAATGGCCGGATTCAGCGCATCACAAATCACATACCTGGACAGGGAAGCAATACGCTCGCTGCGCATGGGATTCCTTTTATAGGCCATGGCGGATGAGCCAATCTGCGTCTTTTCAAAGGGTTCTTCCACTTCCTTCAAATGCTGCAGCAGGCGGATGTCATTGGAAAACTTGTGTGCGCTGGCCGCAATGCCTGCCAGCACATTCAGCACCCTGGTATCCACTTTGCGGGAATACGTCTGTCCTGAAACAGGATAGCAAGCCTCAAATCCCATCTTTTCGGCAATCATCGGATCAATCTTATCAATCTTTTCCTGATCTCCGTCAAACAGTTCCAGAAAACTTGCCTGGGTTCCGGTTGTTCCCTTGCTTCCCAGCATTTTCAGGCTTCCCTGTACATAATTCAGATCCTCAAGATCCATCAAAAACTCCTGCAGCCAAAGCGTTGCGCGCTTTCCCACCGTCGTAGGCTGTGCCGGCTGAAAATGCGTAAATGCCAGCGTCGGCTGATTTTTATATTCTCCGGCAAATTTGGACAGCTCTGCGATAACATTCACCAGCTTTTTCTTTACCAGCTTTAATGCTTCTGACATTACAATAATATCTGTATTGTCTCCCACATAACAGGAGGTCGCGCCCAGATGAATGATGCCTTTTGCCTTCGGGCACTGCACGCCGTAGGCATACACATGGGACATAACATCATGGCGGACAATCCTCTCCCGTTCTTTCGCCACGTCGTAATTAATATCCTCCGCATGTTCCTTAAGCTCCGCAATCTGCTCGTCCGTAATATTCAGGCCCAATTCCTTTTCCGTCTCCGCCAAAGCGATCCAGAGCTTCCTCCAGGTCTTAAACTTTTTGTCCGGTGAAAAAATATACTGCATCTCACGGCTCGCATAGCGTTCTGATAAAGGGCTTTGATATCTGTCGTTCATTCCTTCTTTTTCCTTTCCTACTTTTATGTTCCCACCAGGCCCTGTGCCCGCCGGCACCGGCTCTGTCTCCCCTACATCTTCGCATGTTTGAAGCCGCAAGTCAATATCCATTTGCCCTGAGTTTCTGCAGATTGCAAATGAAAAACGATAAAAAGTGAATAGATACAAAAGTATTGACTTCACAACACTTTTGCAGTAAAATATCACCCATAAAAGGAGGAGAAGAAATGTCTTTTTCATATAAGCCATTATGGAAATTACTCATCGACAGAGATATGAGCAAAAAAGATCTCATGAAAGAAACAAAAATTTCAAAATCTACTATGGATAAAATGGGGCGTTCAGAGATTGTTTCTCTTGAAATAATAGACAGGATATGTAATTACTTTCATTGCAGTATTGAGGATGTTGTTGAACATCGTCAACAGGAAGAAGGGCAAAATGGGAAATAATTATTCCAAGGCAGCGGCAGCAACCTTCGCCTTGAACAAAGGAGAACCTATCCATAGATGGTATCCCTATTTGGAGGGCTATTCTTCTTGCCTGATTGATGATATTATCATGGAAATTGGTCCAGAAAATATTCACATAATTTTCGACCCTTTTTGTGGGACTGGCACTACTTCGTTAGTTGCATCTTCGCATGGTATTAAATCATTCTACTGCGAAACAAATCCCTTTATGCGGCAAGTCATAGAAGCAAAAACTAATGCGGTAAAAAGATTACGGGATAGCCAGACAGGCAGTAAATATCTGAAAAAATTTTTAAATGAACTGGAAAACTATCATTATCAGCTTTACTTTGATAAGCCAACATGGGACGGATTTGAAAAGTATTTTGAACCGGAAGTTCTTGCACAACTGCAAGATTTGAAAAAGAAAGTTGAAAAAATTCCCAATACTGACACACGAAGCATTGCTTTGATTCTTTTGGCATCAGTTACGGTCAGAGCTTCTAAAATGATACGCCAAGGCGATTTGCGATTTGCAAAGGAAAATGAAAAGAAAGTCGAAGATAAAGATATTCTCGCAAACTTTATGGGCAAAATTGAAGCGGCTATTGAAGATATTGAAAGCGGCTGCTGTCCTACTATGGCAGAGACTATTCGATTGGCAGACGATGCCAGAGATATTGAGGTGGAAAATCAAATTGATTGTGTGATTACCTCACCCCCTTATTTGAATGGGACAAACTATACCAGAAATACGAAACTCGAATTAAAACTTACAGATTATGTTGTTACTGAAAAAGATCTGCCGAAATATCATTCAAAAGGAATTATTGCAGGCATCAACAATATATCTGCCCGCAATGCCAATTTTGAAATTCCAGAAGTTGTCCGTCCATACATTGACGACTTAACCCCTGTGGCCTACGACAAGCGCATCCCGATTATGGTGGCAGGCTATTTTCACGATATGGAAAACGTTATCGAGCGTCTTTCTCATGCGATGAAGGATAACGGATATTTCATTATGGACATTGGAGATTCTCAATTTGCCGGAGTTCATATCCCTACTCACGAAATACTTGTAAAGATTTGTGCATCGTATGGATTTGAATTATACGGAGAAGATATCCTAAGAGAACGCAGATCAAAAAACGGAATGATCCTTTCACAAAGATTATTGAAGTTTCGCTTTCATCAAACAGCTTCGCCATTTGAAGTTTTTCACAATGAAGCTCAAAACTTTATAAATACCATGCCATATAAGGCTGCACCATATTCAGGAAGAAACTGGGGGCATCCATGGCACTCACTGTGCTCATATCACGGAAAACTAAAGCCTGCCATTGCTCATTTCCTGGTAGAACAATTTACCGAGCCTGGAGATATCATTGTAGATCCGTTAAGCGGTGTAGGCACAATTCCTTTGGAGGCGTGTCTACAGAATAGAATTGGTATCGGAAACGACCTGAGTGAACTCGCTTTTTGTGTAACAAAAGCAAAAGTTGAAAAAGCTGATGAACAAGACTGTATCAAGGTTCTGGATGAATTACAATCCTATATTGAGCAAGAAAAACTAAGCGATGTAATCGCAGCGCAGATTGTGAAATATGAAAACTTTGGATTCAATGGAAAGTTGCCGAGCTACTTTCACAAAGACACCTATAGAGAAATACTTTGCACACGAAACTATTTTGTACCCAGAATAAAAACGCTTTCTTCCGCAGAGGCAATGGTTTTCTCGTGCCTATTACATGTGCTTCATGGCAACAGACCATACGCTTTATCCCGTAACTCCCATCCACTCACTCCGTATGCTCCTACAGGAGACTTCGTGTACAAGAATGTGGTGGAGCATGTAAAAGACAAATTGACTGCTTCGTTCCAAAAAGGTGAATTTGACAATTATAGATTTGGACAGGCAATATATGGAGATTATCAGGAACTGAGTGCCTGTAATATTTCTGCCGATGCTGTCATTTGTTCACCGCCATTTGCCGATTCAATAAGATTTTATATGCAAAACTGGATGCGTCTCTGGTTGTGCGGTTGGGAAGAAAGCGACTTTAAAAATGCTGACAACGCATTTCTTGACCAAAAACAGCGCAGGGATTTTGATGTTTATATTTCCTTTTTCAAGATGTGTTACGACATTTTGAAACCTAACGGGAAAGTAATACTTCATCTCGGCAAAACAGAAAAAGTTGATATGGCAGAAGAACTATCCAGACGAGCAGCACCGTATTTTATTGAAGTATATCGAGGAACTGAGAGTGTTCAAGAGATTGAGAAGCATGGCATTAAAGACAAAGGTTCAACGGTTGAACATCAATACTTGTTCCTGATGAAAAAGTAGGCAAACCGGGACTGGTGAAATTCCAGCCCCGATTTTTGCACAGTTATTTAATTGTTACTGATAGAGGATAGTGTCCGGTTTCCTTACGATATTTTTCTGCGAGGTCAACCTTTCCGGCAATGATACGTTTTAAAGAATCATTGATTTTGTCAGCGGTTCGTATACCATCCCTTACCTTTTGGTAGTCAGGATTCATTAAAAAATCATCATAGAACCATACGACATTTTCAATAAGTAAATCAAGAACTTGCCGGTTAACCTCTTTTTTATGAAGCTGCGTTAATGATAAGCCGGTAATTTGGCTCAGCCGAATAAGTTCTTCCTCGCTATAGTAATCAACTGGGAAATGGTCACTTTTTTGGGAATTGTGACTGCTGCACAAGCAAGTTGCGGTCTCGTCTAAACGATAAAGATAGGCCAGCGGCATCGTGTGATCTAAAGCCATATCTCCTAACGCAATAGGATCTGAATCCGGGCCACACTTGAAACATCGCCTGTCAAACTTTTCCCAAATATAACGGGAAAACTCCTTTTTGGTACGGCGTTCAAACTCAAAATGAATAAGGTTCCTATCCAAAAGCGTGTTGACCAAAACCTCAATTGCCCTTCGTCTCAATCCATCTTCCTTGAACTGTTGAGCGTTACGCTGAGGATTCAAAGGCGCATTAACAAAGAACTTTTTACAAGCCTTACACTCAAGTTGGTGTCCGTAATACGACACAACCTTTCCGTCTTCAATCGTTAGTCCCCTGAAATCCCCGGCTTTCAAATCCGCTTGGTTTTGTATTTTGTAAGCTCTAAAAGTCGAGTGAATACAAGGGGCTCTTTTTTTGCAGTGTAAAGAAAAGCTCAATGTTTTTAACTCATCATCAATATTAATCGGTAAATATCGGCCGCAGCGGTTACAGCTTTTTGCTACAATGCGCCGTCCTTCAACAAACTTTTGACCAGAAGTAAGATACCAGTCAATCGGTAAGTCAGAACGCAGATAATATAGATACGGCACATGCATACTTGTTTTTTGGTAGAAACTCGTCGCACAAGAAGTATCCTGAAATTCTTCTTTGGATACCACATCCAAGTCAAAAGCAATGAAATCCAGGATATTACCCTGTTTACCTGATATGGTCATTTTGACAATTACATCAATAAGCTGTGAATCTTTGTTGATTAGCTGCTCTGCGTGAATACCAATATTTGACCAGCTATCAGACTCTATCGTTTGCTCCCAATCCTCGCCAAAGGCATACCCCTCTCCCTCATAGCTATATCTCATGTCCAGTGATATAGTTGCCTTCTCAGAAGAATGAATATACCCGCCAAAAGCAATAATGGAAATTCCTTTTTCAAAGAGCTCAACAACATCAACAGAAGAACGGGAAAATACAAATGTTACCGTATCGGTTTCACATACATATCGTTCTGCGTGAAGGATAAGACATTCACCGCCGGTTGTTTCATCGCAAGTATGATAACCACTTTCACGAGTTACCCCTCGGCGATGATATGTTCGTAAATCTTTTTGCGCCATAAACAATCCCCTCTGCTTTCACGAGCGCCCGCTCCAAAGCTTCGCTTTCTGCAGCGCCCCTTTGCTCTCACGAGCGCCCGCTCCAAAGCTTCGCTTTCTCGCTGTTCGTTTCACTCACATAGTTTCCGAAAGAAAATCCTCCCGGCTGCAAGCAGCCAGTGGCTTTCCTTGCGCGCTTTCTGCAGCGCCCCTCTGCTCTCACGAGCGCCCGCTCCAAAGCTTCGCTTTCTCGCTGTTCGTTTCACTCACATAGTTTCCGAAAGAAAATCCTCCCGGCTGCAAGCAGCCAGTGGCTTTCCTTGCGCGCTTTCTGCAGCGCCCCTCTGCTCTCACGAGCGCCCGCTCCAAAGCTTCGCTTTCTCGCTGTTCGTTTCACTCACATAGTTTCCGAAAGAAAATCCTCCCGGCTGCAAGCAGCCAGTGGCTTTCCTTCGGAAACTGCGCTCGTGATTATGCGTCATAATCTCCACGGATGTCTTCGGTGGGCGGCTCCATAGGATATTTTCCGGTAAAGCAGCCCGTACAGATGTCCAGTCCCTCCACCATTTCGCGCAGGCGTTCAATTCGCAGATATCCAAGGCTGTCGGCGCCGATCACCTGCCGGATATCCTCCACAGAGCGGTTGTAGGCGATCAGTTGTTCCCTGGCCGGAACGTCCGTGCCGAAATAGCAGGGCCACAAAAAGGGCGGGGAACTGACGCGCATATGTACCTCGGTGGCTCCGGCCTCCCGCAGCATGCGCACAATTCTGTCACTGGTGGTGCCCCGCACGATAGAGTCGTCGATCATGATCACGCGTTTCCCATCCACCGCTTCCCGAAGCACGTTCAGTTTGATCTTCACGCTGGATTCCCGGTTGCTTTGCTTGGGCTTGATAAAGGTACGCCCCACATATCCGTTTTTCACAAAGGCGCTGCCATAGGGAATACCCGACTGCAGGGAATAGCCCAGAGCCGCCGCGTTGCCGGATTCCGGCACTCCCACCACCAGATCTGCCTCCACCGGGGAATCCATGGCAAGAAAACGTCCGGCTTTTATGCGGGAGCCATACACGCTGACTCCATCGATATGGCTGTCTGGCCTGGCAAAATAAATATACTCGAAAATACAGCGGGCATGTTTTTCTTTTGGCAGGCACATGCTCCGGTCGGAGGAAATGCCGTCTCTGGTGATCGCCACCACCTCCCCGGGCTCCACGTCGCGGATGTATTCTGCCCCCAGCGTTTCAAGGGCGCAGGTTTCCGAGGCGAGAATGTAAGCACTGTCCCGCCTGCCGATGCAGAGCGGCTTAAATCCGTAAGGATCTCTGGCGCCGATCAGTTTTCGGGGCGACATTACAACCAGAGAATAGGCCCCTCTGATCTTGCGCATGGCCTTCACCACAGCTTCCTCCACATTTTTGGAGCCGATACGCTCTCTGGCAATGTGGTAGGCAATCACTTCTGAATCGATTGTGGTCTGGAAAATCGCGCCGCTGTATTCCAGCTCCCGGCGAAGCTCCCCGGCGTTGATCAGATTGCCGTTGTGGGCCAATCCCAGGGTTCCTTTGATATAGTTCAGCACCAGGGGCTGTGCGTTTTCCCGGCTGCTGGCTCCGGCGGTGGAATACCGCACATGGCCCACGCCGATATCACCCTTCAGCTTTTCCAGCGTATCCCCGGTAAATACCTCGTTCACCAGCCCCATGCCTTTACAGGAGTTCACCTTTCCTTTGGGCCCATTCGTATCACTGACTGCAATGCCGCAGCTCTCCTGTCCCCGGTGCTGCAGTGCAAACAGTCCATAATAGATAGGCGCCGCCACATCCCGGCCTTCCAGATCATACATGCCGAAAACGCCACATTCCTCCCGAAGCTTTTCTTCCTCCTCATACTGTTCGTGAATCCAGTTCTGATTCATGCTTTTCTCCCTTCCGCCGTCCTATACATCTGCCGTTAAACAAAGTGTGCGCTTGCCACATACTTTCGCGTCCAAGCAGTGCTGTCTAAAGCTAACTTCTTCTCCTCGAGGTGCGCATCCTTTGTATCATGGAAACGCAGTTTCCTATGATGATTTGGGTGTCGAAACACCCGAATTTATGATTACACGGATTGCTGCGAGATTTAGCGCCGCAAATGCGTCGCGTAAGCAACATTTTTCTTAATGAAAAAAGAGAACATTTTCCCCGGCAAAACGCGCAGCCGGCAGCCTGTTCTCCCCATCGAGTCGCAATGATTGTTTTTACAGGACGATTATAAAACAGCCTCCCGCAAATTACAAGATAAATTTTCCTTTACTTTATCGCTTTACTATGGTAATATACTAAATGTCCGTGCAGGCAGGTTCTTTTGAGCTGCTGTGTGCGGGAATAAATCATTCGGAGGAAAAGATTATGAAAAAGAAATTTGCTTTGGCATTATGCGGAACAATGATGGCATCAGTTATGCTGGGCGCAGGAGCTGCCGCCAGCGAAGATATGGTATATGCGGTGGAGGCCGGTTCTGCCGGAGAAGCAGCCGCCGAGGACAATGGTTTTGAATTTAACTCTGTTGCTTCCCAGGCAGACGCTCTGATGGAAGTGGCTTCCGGCACTTCAGACGCCGCGATTATCGACCTTCTGATGGCAGGAGCTATGATCGGCGAAGGCACCAGCTATCCTGACCTCACCCACACGGATGAGCTTACCACCGAGGAATACGGCGTTGGCTGCCGCAAGGGTTCCGATCTGGCCGCTTACATCAATAAAGTTTTTGCAGATACTTATGCCGACGGCACCATGCAGGAGATCGCTTCTGAATACGGCGTACAGGAAGCTCTTGTTGAGCAGGCTGCCATTGATGAGGACGCCGATATCGACGAGGACGGCGACGTGGCTTACATCCAGGACAAGGGTTCCCTGATTGTGGGCATCACTGATTTTGCGCCTATGGATTACAAGGACGATAACGGCGAATGGATCGGTTTTGACGCGGACATGGCAAAGCTGGTAGCAGAAAAGCTTGGTGTGGAAGCTGAATTTGTTGAAATCGACTGGGACAACAAGCTCATGGAGCTGGAAGCGCAGAATATCGACGTCGTGTGGAACGGCATGACTCTGACAAATGAAGTAACTTCCTCCATGGAATGTACGAACGCTTACTGCAACAACGCCCAGGTAGTCGTTGTTCCGGCAGAATAAATCTATTTCTTTCACAGGAGAAAGATTATGCTTTGGAATGTAACAAAAACTCTGATGACCGGCATGGGAACTACCTTTCAGATCTTTATCATGACGCTGGTATTTTCCCTGCCGCTGGGGTTGATTCTGGCCTTCGGAATTATCAGTAAATGGAAGCCGCTGCGGTATCTGATCCAGGTGCTTGTCTGGATCATCCGCGGCACTCCGCTGATGCTGCAGCTCATTATTATTTTCTATGGACCGGGCCTTTGGCTTGGACATAATATCTGGGGCGGCAACGAAGCCGGACGTATCACTGCGACAATCGTGGCCTTTACCATCAATTACGCCTGCTACTTTTCCGTCATTTTCCGCGGCGGTATTGAAGGCGTACCCCTGGGACAGAGGGAAGCCGGGCAGGTGCTTGGCATGACCAAGAGCCAGATCTTTTTTAAGGTGACTCTGCTTCAAATGGTAAAACGCGTCGTACCTCCCCTGTCCAATGAGGTAATTACTCTGGTAAAAGATACCTCACTGGCGCGCATTATCGCCGCCCAGGAGCTTACTTTCGCCGGTTATTCCTTTATGAAGTCGGACGGCCTTACGTGGCCTCTGTTTTATAGCGGTCTGTTTTATCTGATCTTTGTGGGAATCCTCACACTGCTGTTTAACTATATCGAAAAACGACTGGATTATTTCAGATAAGGAGACGGAGTACATGGCGATTTTAGAAGTGAAAAATATTGAAAAACATTTTGACAATACTAAGGTTCTGGAAAATGTCAGCTTTGATCTGAATGAAGGCAGCGCTTTGGCGATTATCGGTTCCTCCGGTTCAGGAAAAACCACCCTGCTTCGGTGCCTGAATTTTCTTGAGACGCCGGATCGGGGAACCATCACCGTAAAAGGCGCTACGCTGTTTGACGCCGGACGCTCCAGGGCGGAAAACGAAAAGGACATCCGCACCAAACGCCTGCATTTCGGCATGGTGTTTCAGTCCTTCAACCTGTTTCCCCAGTACACAGCGCTGGAAAATGTCACTCTTGCAGAACGTCTTCTCGCAAAGGAACAGCCGGATTTCAAACAGCGCAAAAAGGAGCTGTTGGAACAGATCAACGCCCACGGGCGGGAATTGCTGGCTCAGATGGGTCTTTCCGAGAGGGAGAGCCACTATCCCCATCAGCTTTCCGGAGGCCAGCAGCAGCGTGTTGCAATTGCCCGGGCTCTTGCTTTAAAGCCCGATATTCTCTGCTTTGACGAACCGACCTCCGCCCTTGACCCGGAGCTGACTGGCGAAGTGCTGAAGGTCATCCGCAGTCTGGCGGACCGCAAAACTACCATGATTATCGTCACTCATGAAATGGCCTTTGCCCGGGACGTGGCGGATCAGGTCATCTTTATGGATGGCGGCGTTATTGTAGAACAGGGTGACGCCCGGGAAGTGATAAACCATCCAAAGGAAGAACGCACAAAGCAGTTTCTTACAAGATATACACAAGGGTAATTTCCCTAATTTTTCGTACAGGCAATATATTCCCTTTTCAAACGCTCCAGTCTCTGGGGCGTTTCTTCCTGCGCCCATTCCTTCGCAAAATCACTCTGCTGGGCCTCCTGAAGGATTGCAGCGGTATCTTCTTTCATTGCCGCCGCCAGATCACGGTCCGCCCGGATTTCCTCCAGCCGTTCCTGATACTTGCGCTCCGGCAGAAACAGCGGGAGAATCCTCAGATATTTTTCATACACTTTTCGGGATTTCAGCGCGCTGTAGGACGCCCACAGGCAGTCAGCCGCTTCCTCAAAGCGAAACATTCTCGCATAGGCCGCAGCCATGTTTTCGCATACCGCGGCATAGAACTGAATACCCAGACGCCCCGGAGAACGCCGCTTCAATATTTTGTCGTACTCCTCCAATGCGCTGACATACAGCCCGTATTTCACCAGGTAATCTGCTTTCATTTTCTTTCGCACATCCCTGGGTTCTATCTGTACCTGCATAAGCTTTTCATGAAACCAGGAAAGCTCCGGCCCTGTCAGATAACCACACTCCTGAAAGATGGGCATGACAAACTCCTCCGCTCCGCCCTGAGACTCCAGGGCCCGCATCATCACCCGGCGAAGTTTTTCCAGCCCCAGTTCCTGCCCCAGCCAGTCACACAGCTTTACATTCAAGATCGTCTCGTCCAGCAGATATACATTTTCCCGCATATAATAACACAATTCTTCAATTGACCAGATATTTATACCCACGCTCTCAATATAATAGGGATGACGTGCCCTTGCCGTCCTGCAAAGATAATATTCCGCCATAGATTACACCTCCAAAATGCTCTCCCAGACCATGCCCGAGGGCGGATAGAACTCTCCGAAGCCCAGATCACGAATCGTAATCTTACAGCGCTTCGCAGAGAGAAAAGACGCCTGAAGCCAGAGCCTCGTTGTGCGGCCCGGTCTCTGGGGCAGCCCTTTCAGAACAATACTGTAACTCTCTGCATCTCCGCCCCGCATAGAGCGGCCATAAATCACAATTTCGTTCGTGCCGTCGGGAATAAATTCACAGATGTGACCCGCCTCAAACCAGTTCACCCCTGCATTGACTAAAAGATAGCTGCTCGCCTTCCCGCGGATTTCCATGCGCATACTTAGATTCGTCTCCACCATGTCTTCACTGTAATAGAGATAAGCGTCCAGATTTTTTCCAACGCCCATGCGCTGCATTGCGGCGTAGCAGGCACCCTTAGTGTAGAGGTTTCTTCCCTGGAACACATGGCGTCTCCGGCAGAGGAACTGAAGCGATTCCACTGCCCAGGATTTGTCGAAGCTGTCACCGATCAGATAGGCAGCCGAAAAATTCTCCGCCCCAAAGGTATCTTCTATGGCCTGAAGAAACAACCGATCGCGCTTTTCATTCCACTCCTGCTCTGTGCCGATCCCTTTCGTACCCATCTGTACTTCTTTTTTCTGCTCCACCGTCACCAGCGCGGGCTTCGTGCCGTAATCCACAGAAAGTACACTGGGATAAATTTTTGTGCCCTCATATTCAAACAGCGCTACCCGGCGCATCCAGATGTCCTTTTTCTGGTTCAGCGTATAACTGCAGAAGCTTTCCGCATGGGTCTGCAAAAATACATCCTCCCGGCACATTCCCAGCATCTCGCAGGCATCTCTGATGGCATCGGGCCAGGGCAGCCGCATCTCTTTCATCGTCACCATCATACAGGCCATGTCCATCCGGACAGCAGGCTTGATAAGAGAAATACAGCTTTTTAAGAAATTCGCCAGCGCCATCAATCCAAGCTCCACGCTCTCCTCGATCAGAGGAAAAAGATCCTCCGGCGTAGGTATCAGATAGCAGTTCTGGCCGGTGCTCACCGTCTCCAGCTCCATGCTCCTTGTGTTATAAAAGGAAATCTGTGCATTTTCCCTGTCCAAATCAAGTCCTATGATTGTCTTTTCCATCTGTTCTTTTTGTTCTCCCTGCTTTTCGTAGCCTGAGGCTAATTTATCGTAAACAGCTCATCCACCAGATACTGCTGCCCTATATACTGTTCGCTGATTTCCTGTATCTGTTTTTCATTCTGCTTTTCCACCGCCTCTGACAGCCGGTTAATCAGCTCATATCTTCCCGTCGCTCCCCGGTGGGCCCTCTGCTCGCATACCAGCGTCTGCGGCTGAGTTTCCAGGCTTTCCTCCTCCACACTCAGACGCCAGGTAAGCCGGTCATGATAAAACAGTGTAAACTGGGCGGTAAAAATCCCCTCATAGGTGTTCTTCATCGGCACCGACGCCTCTTTTCCATCGTTCAGCCGGTAGTACAGCGTCACATGATACTCCGGATTCGTCCGGTACTCCAGAATATATTTATCGTGCAGGTGGAAATGGCGCAGCAGCTTCGGCGAAAGCTTCTTATAAAACGCAAAATACATTCCCTCCGATATAAACTGCTCCAACAAATAATGCATCCATTTCTGCTGACCCGCGCTGGGCTTTTTGAGAAATACATAATAACGAAGCACTGCCAGCCGGCAGATTTTAGGCGCATTTGGTTCTCCCAGAATATTCTGCTCTATATATTGGAAGATCTGGGATTTCACATCCATCTGCCTTACAAAGCTGCAGTAAGACATCCAGACCACATAGGCGCGGCACAGCTTTGCCTTCCCCTGCTTTTTCCAGTACCCTTCAAACACATCTTCGGTATGTTCCATGCCCTGACGCAGGAAGACCACCATTACCAGTATTCTTTCCTCCAGTCCAAAATCTTCCAGAAGAAATGTCTGCCCTGCCTGCCAGATTGCTTTCATCGTCTCCAGCGGACCCTCGTAATATTTCATCAGATAAGTCAGAACGGATTCGTCATAGGTGTGCATGGCAAAGCAGCGGGCACACAGCGCCAGAAGTTCCTCCTCCTGTTCTCCTTCCGTCTCCCCGATGCGCCAGCTGCACAGGCGCACAAGGGTTCCCGGAGCAGTTCCTTCAGACCCGAAAGCCTGCACCAGTCCATAGGCCGTATCTGCCATTCCCTCGCCTGTCATTAACTCCAAAAGTTTTGCTTTGTGGGACATGCACAGCCTTTGGGCGTCTGTCAGTAAAAGGTATTCCTGCAGGTGCTCTCCCTTGGGGTTTTCAGCATAATACAGCAGCAATTTTTCGTCTATGCTGTTCCGGTAGCTCTCACAAATTTTCGAAACCTTCAGCATCTGCACGAACCGTCCTACATTCTGCGGGGTAATCTTTGGCTCACCCTCCTGGCAGCAGCAGTCCCCGAGAATCAATTCCTCCGGTTCTTCTTCCATCTCCCTACAGTAATCTTCAAATACGGGCCTTGTGAGAAGCTTTTTCATCTCAAACAGAGAAGCGTCTCCATACCGTACGCCGTTTCTGTCTTCCAGAAACACGCGGCATTTCCCGTACACCTGCACGCAGGCCCTGCCATTGACCAGCATCACCCGCTGCTCCTGCGCAAGCTGCCTGTGCACCACAATCACATGACGTATCTGCGGATTTTTGCAGATCACCTCATACGTATAGAGCGCCTTTGCAAGCCCCTTTGCCATCCTGGCGTCCATTACCATCCTGGTCAGCAGGGCTTCGTACAAAAGAGCCAGATCCTCATTGATATGGCCAGCCTGAAGCTGTTCCTCCATAAAGAGCTCCATAGAAGCACGGTAAGCGTCGTATGTCTCCGGATTTTTCTGCCTGTTTCGGATAATATTCGCGTAGACTGCCGCCTTCTTCTCATAATCCAGCGTATTATTATAAGAAAAATACATACGCACCGTTTGCGGCAGTTCTCTCACATTCAGATCCTGCGCAGTCTGGGCGTAATATTCATACATGCCTGCCAGACGCACATCCTGACGGACTCCCAGCGCAAACCAGTCGGCATATTCAGGCGTATTTTTGCGGCCCTTGATCAGCATTGCGCAGATGGCTGTCAGGAGCTTCTTTGTGGGATACTTTTCAAAACAACTGCATAAAATTCCATAGAGCAGCCTGTGATACGAGGGCACCCTGCCCGCAAGCTGCGCTGTCTGCCCGCTCAGCTCCCGATCGACCAGATTTTCACGGCAGAGAAACCGCAGCAGATGAAGTTCAAATTCCTCCAGATTGCGCAGCATCAGCGGTTCTTTCTTCAATATCTCCCAGGCCTCCAGGTACATCACCGGGCTGTTGCAGCCGCAGATGTACTGGCGGCGTATCGCGTCCAGCTTTTCCGTATCGTTCAGGTAGAGATTCCCGTTGAGCCTAAACATCAGCCACTGAAGAATCCATTGCTCCTGATTTGCCAGAAACAGCTCGTGGATTTCGTTCTTTACATAGTCCACATAATCCTTTTCAGCGTCTCCCAGCGTCGTCAGATACAGATAGCATCCCTTCCACCAGGGAATCACAAGCTCCTCTTTGCGCTTTGGAAGCTCTCCAAGCAGCATCTGAGCCTCCACCGTCTCCCCCGACATCATCAAAAGATAAATGCGGTACATTTCCAAAAAGATATGGTTTCCTCCCGCCTTCCTGAAATTGTCCAGGCAACGCAGGGAAATGCCGCACCACTCACCAAGTCCTATTCTTCCGGCCCGGTAAGAAATATAGGTGTTCATCAGCTGCAGCACTTCCTGCCTTCTCTGAAGCCCTTTCTTTTCTGCCGCAGCCTGCGCAGTACAATGCACCTCTACCACGCAGGTCTGCTGCCGACATTCCGTCTGCACGGTAATCTTCGCAAAATTGCGGCCGGCATGAAGCCTGTCCTGATGCAGAATATACCCAAGATTATACGTGCTTCCCACAAATTCTTCCGTCGTAATTTCCGGGCGCTCCACCGTAAGGAAATCCGCATCACAGGAAATATGCACCGGGGCAAATCCCCAGGTGCTTTTCTTCAGCAGAATTTCTTCCCGGTCGTTGTCCTTTGGATTCCTCAGACAGACATGATCCGTTTCCAGGGTCACAGAAACAGGCGTCTTTTCCTCCATTGCCACAAGAAACTGCTCCAGGCTGTGGTAGTTCATTGACTTCCCCGCCGTTCCCTCGTAGGCTGCCCGGTAGGTATCCCCCCACGCCGCAGCCATATCTGCAAAATCCGGCGAGGCAAACTTCACGTAAGCCTCCCCGAAATCATTTCTGGCCGCCGCCGCAAACTCCTGGGGCGTCAGAAAATCGAGGCGTTCTTTCTTCTGCTCTGCGCCCACAATTTCCATACAGTAGGGCAGCCTATACTCACCTGCAGTTGTGCAGATTACAAACGCTCCTTCCAGACGGTCCCCGCTTTGCATCCCCCGGGTGTCCGCCTCATAGAAAAGGGTCTCTTTTTTCCCGGTAAACATATTTTTTGGACACGTAACCCTGGGATTTACAGAATACACAAATCCATGCAGTATCCCGCTCCCTGCGGCGCTCACAGAGAATTTCCCCGTCACGCGTTTAAAGCCAGGAACCTGCCTCTCAATCCGTTCGGGAGACAGACTCAGCGTTTCCGGCTTATATTCAAATTTTTCCTTTAACAGCTCGTCTATTCTTCTTTTCACTGACTTCTCCTGTAAAAAATCCGAAAGGGTTTCTCTAAAAAGTTCAGGGCCGCTGCAAAGTACCTTTTTGCGGCAGCCCGACGGTATTAATTCAAAATTTTCTTCAGCTCATCCATGAATGTTTCCACATCTTTAAATTCACGGTACACGGATGCAAAACGCACATATGCCACCGCATCCAGATCTTTCAGCCGTTCCATTACAATCTCCCCGATCACATTGCTTGGAATCTCCCGCTCCTCACGGTTGAAAATTTCTGTCTCGATCTTATCAATCGTGTCATTGATCTGCTGTGCGGATACCGGACGCTTATAGCAGGCCCGCAGCACTCCCGATTCAATTTTTGTCCTGTCATACTGCTCTCTGTTCTGATCTTTTTTAATGACGATCAACGGTATCGTCTCCACTTTTTCATAGGTGGTAAAACGCTTTCCACACTCGTCGCACAAACGGCGGCGGCGAATGGAACTGTTGTCGTCGGCTGGTCTGGAATCCACTACTCTTGTGTTATCCTGATTACAAAATGGACACTTCATCCTGCTGTTCCCCTCTCTTTTTACTCCCCGGTCTCTCTGTTGCCAAAAAGCCTATAAAAAGAGTATATCTCAATAAAAGTCCCTGTGTCAATTGCATATACTAAATAGAAATGAATTTTTTGAGGTAATATGCCCTATGAGACTCTGTGAACTGCGTCAGAAGGAAGTCATCAACGTCTGCACCTGCGCTTCCCTTGGCTGCGTCATTGATGTGGAAATCGATAAAAAAAACGGCTGCATCACCGCGCTGATCGTACCCGGCTGCAGCCGCTTTTCCTCCTTTTGGGGAAGGGACAACGAAATTATCATTCCCTGGAAATG
The DNA here is from genome assembly GCA_030524785.1 of Eubacteriales bacterium. Lineage (GTDB taxonomy): Bacteria > Bacillota > Clostridia > Lachnospirales > Lachnospiraceae > Marvinbryantia. Next base: position 88,821 of record JAUNFZ010000001.1, on the reverse strand, counting down.
TATCTGCCAGATCGGCAAAGACATTATTCTGGTGGAACTCCCCAAGCACGAAAAATAAGGATTCTCTCCGCCCGCACACACTTACGTGTCATCTCAGGAAATTTCTCATGCTTTTGAGGGCGTTCTTTTCCAGGCGGCTCACCTGGGCCTGGGAGATGTTGATTTCCTCCGCCACCTCCATCTGCGTCTTTCCCTCAAAAAAGCGCATATCAATAATTTTTCGTTCCCGCTCTCCCAGCCGGGCCATCGCTTCCCGCAAAGCGATGGATTCCACCCAGTTTTCCTCCTTATTCTTTTTGTCGCTGATCTGATCCATCACATAGAGGGTATCCCCGCCCTCCGAATACACCGGGTCATACAGGCTTAAAGGACTCTGGATCGCATCCATCGCAAACACAATATCTTCCTTTGCAATACCGATCTCCTCTGCAATTTCATTGATCGTCGGCTCCTTTAAATTCTTTTTCATATAGGCTTCTTTTGTATACAGCGCCTTGTAGGCCGTGTCCCGCAGCGACCGGCTCACACGAATCGCATTATTGTCCCGAAGATACCGGCGTATTTCTCCGATGATCATCGGCACCGCATAGGTAGAAAATTTCACATCCATTTCCGTATTAAAATTATCGACGGCCTTCATCAGGCCGATACAGCCGATCTGAAACAGATCGTCCACATTTTCATTGCTTCCTGAGAATCTTTTTATGACGCTTAAAACCAACCGCAGATTGCCTTTGATGTACCGCTCCCGCGCTTCCCTGTCCCCCTGCTTAATCCGACGAAACAGTTCGTCTTTTTCTTCATTCGTCAAAACCGGAAGCTTCGATGTGTTTACTCCGCATATTTCCACTTTGTTCAGTGCCATTGCAAGAACCCTCCTTATGCTGAATGTATCTCTGCCTTTACGCAGGACAGGAAAGAGTACTTTCCTTATCCGCCGGGGCAAAAAATTTACCGGAACAGTTAAAACTGTCCCGGTAAAAGCGTTCTCACAATGAAAGATGTTTATGCGATTTTGAAAAAAATATAAAAATTATTAGACCTTGACAAATTTAATCCAGATAATATGTATACTGCATATCCTCCGGCGTCAGCGTCTCCAGCACCTTCAGGTATTCTGCAGCCTCCCTGCGGCAGCCCTCCAGATCGTGATCCAGATAGTTTCCACATTCTTCTTCCTTTGCGCCCGGAATCTCTCCCTCAAAGGTCGTGATCGCCCGGAAAGATTCTCTGATACAGTCCAGAACCTCCTGATTGGACAGGCCTCTCGTCAGAAAATATGCGCCCGTGCGGCATCCCATGGGTCCCACGTAGATAATGCCGTCCTTATACTGGCTGTTACGGGCAAATGTTGCAAACAGATGCTCGATGGTATGGCTGACTCCTGTGGACAGATAATCGCCGTGATTCGGCTCCTTGATGCGGACATCCCATGTCATCACATCATCATCCTGTCTGGACAGGTATACGCCTTTTTTTAATCTCGTGTGGTCAATACTGAAACTTGGAATTCTCTGCATGATGTTCTCTCCTTCATTTTTGTTTATTCATTTATCTGAATGGCTGCGGCATTTCACCGTACCATTTCATACAGTATTTTTACGGTCAAGCAGCGCTTTCTTTTGGGCGCGCTCCCCGTCTTCATAAGCCGCATCTATGCGCCCGGTCCGATGTGAATCAGCACCTTGATCTGTTCCGGGCCATGCTGTATCAGGTACTCAAAGCCATCCTGCACCAGTGTATCAAGAACCACCTCCCGGGTAATCAGCTCGTCGGCATTGATCTTTTCTTCTTTCATATACTCCAGCGCCGTGGCTATTTCATCTACATGGGCCTGGCTGGTATAGATTGCCCGCTCGGCCTCCTGCAGGGTATTCATATCTACTCTGGGCTTTTGGCCGAACACCCCCATAACCATAATCTTTGCGCCCGGCTTGCTGATGCGGATTGCCTGATCCAGGGTTTTTTCAGACCCCAGACATTCGTACACCACATCCGCCAAATTGCCCTTCGTCCATTCGGCTGTATATTCTTCCAGATCTGTCCTGGAGGCGTCCACATATGTGCCGCCGTACCGTTCAATCAGCTCCCGCCGGTATTCACCGATTCCCGACACAAGAATACGTCCCGCTCCTGCATACTTTGCTCCGAAGAACGCGGATAGCCCGATAATCCCAGGACCTATAATCACCACATCCTTCCCGGCAATATCCCCCAGAAGGTTCGTCGCATGGATACCGCAGGCAAGAGGTTCCGCCACAGCCGCCTGCCTCTGGCTCACGCCCTCGGGTATGGCAAACAGCTTACTCGCCTCAAACAGCACGTATTCCGCAAACGTGCCGTCGTCTCCCACCCCCGTAAAGCCAAGCTTCTGGCAGATGTTGTAGCGGCCGCTTCGGCAGGCTTCGCATTTTTTGCAGTTCAGGCTTCCATTGGCTGTCACCCGGTCCCCGGTCTTCCATCCGGTTACGCCCTCTCCCAGTTCCACAATCTCTCCGGAAAATTCGTGGCCGATAATCAGTGGCGCCACCCGCCCCGTCAGGCGGTGAGGTTTTTCTACCGGAATAAAATTTGGTCCCTCATACTCATGGCGGTCCGTACCGCAGATTCCTGCCCAGTCCACCCGTATTTTTACCTGCCCGGGTCCCGGCACAGGCTCAGGCCGTTCCTCGATTCTGACGTCCTTATATCCATACCAGACTGCTGCTTTCATTTGTTTTCTTCCTTTCCATTATCCCAGATATGCTTCCATCAGACGGTCGTTTGCCAGGAGTTCTTCTCCCTTTCCTTCCGTCACCACGCGTCCCACATTCATCAGATACGCCCTGTCGCACAGCTTCAGCGCTTTGCGGGCATTCTGCTCAACCAGCAGGATTGTAGTGCCCCGGCTGTTCACCTGCTTTAAAATATCCATGATCTGATTGACAATGATCGGCGCCAGGCCGAGGCTTGGCTCATCCAGCATCATCAGCTTCGGACGCGCCATCAGCCCTCTTGCAATCGCAAGCATCTGCTGCTCTCCTCCCGAAAGCAGGCCACCGTACTGATTTTCCCGCTCCTTCAGCCGCGGAAACATTTCATAGACCATCTCCAGATCTTCTTTGATGCCCTCTTTATCTTTTCTCAGGCAGCAGCCCACCTGAAGATTATCGTACACCGAAAGCTTATAAAAAATCTGCCTTCCCTCCGGCACAATCACCATGCCGCTCTCTACCACATTGTAGGGCTTTGCGGACAGCGGTTTCCCCTGAAATGTGATCGTCCCGCTTACCGGTTTTTGCTCACTGGAAAGGCATTTCAGCAGCGTGGATTTTCCGGCTCCGTTTGCTCCCAGCACCGCCACGATTTCTCCCTCTCTCACCTCCAGAGAGATATCGTCCAGGGCCCGTATTCCGCCATAGGCGGCTGATAAATGCTCTACTTTCAGCAATACTTCCGCCATCACTCGTCTCCTCCCAGATATGCCTCCACCACTTCCGGATTCTCTTTAATCTCCTTCATCGTGCCGGATGCAAGTGTTTTTCCGAAATTCAGCACCGTACACGCGTCGCACAAATTTGTCACAACATCCATATGGTGCTCGATCATCAAAATCGTAATCGGAAACTTCTCCTTTAATTCCCTGATAAATTCCACCAGTTCCAGGGACTCGTCCGCATTCATGCCCGCCGCCGGCTCATCCAGCAAAAGAAGACGCGGTTCCGTCGCCATGGCCCGGGCGATCTCCAGTTTCCTCTGATGTCCGTAGGGAAGGCTCGAAGCCCGCTCCTGGGCTTTATCCTCCAGCCCCACAGCCTTTAAAAACTCCATGGCCCTCTCCCCGGTCTCCTCTGTCACCCTGCGGTATTTTGGCGTGCGGAAAAGAGCGTCGCCCAAATGATAGCTGCTGTGCATATTGCAGGCAATCACAACGTTCATCTGCACGGTCAGATTTCCAAACAGACGGATATTCTGAAAGGTTCGGGCAATCCCCGCCTCCGCAGCCTCGTGAGGTTTGATTTTTGTAATGTCCCTGCCCTCAAAAAGAATCTGTCCGGCATCCGCCTGATAGATACCCGTAATCGTATTAAAAATCGTAGTCTTTCCGGCGCCGTTCGGCCCGATCAGACCATAAATGGCTCCCGGCTCCACCTTCAGGCTGAAATTATCAATCGCGCGGACGCCGCCGAACCGCTTTTCCACATTTCGCATTTCAAGAATTGGTTCACTCATGATTCTGATTCCTTCCCGCGCTTCGTTCTTCCTATATTTTTAATGGAACGCACACACCGCTTCAGGCTAAACTCCCGGTACCCGTACAAACCGTTGGGCCGCACCAGGATCACCAGCACCACGGCGATGCCGTAAAACAGCATGCGGTATTCCGACATACTTCTGAATATCTCCGGCAGAATCTGTACGATAATCGTGCCCATCACACTTCCCGTAAGGCTTCCCAGGCCGCCCAGCACCGTGGTGATCACAAGTTCGCTGCTCTTTCCCAGGTTAAACAGGGACGGCGTAATGAACTGCAGATAGTGGGCGTACAGCGCGCCCGCCCAGCCTGCGTACACCGCGCTGAACACAAAAGACATTTTCTTGTAGCGCACCACGTTGATGCCGTTTGTGGCGGCTGCCACCTCATTCTCCCGAATGGCCGACAGCGCCTGTCCATATCTGGAATGAATAAAATTCCAGGCCACCACGAAGGCCACGATCGCGCATCCCAGGGCGACAATCCCTGTCGTGCGGTAGGGGATGCCGGAATATCCGTTCGCGCCTCCGGTAAGATCCCTTGTATAATTAAACAGCACCCGGACACATTCCCCGAACCCGAGGCAGCTAATCAGAAAGTAGTCGCCCCGAAGCCGGATCGTCAGGCTGCCCAATATGTATGCGATTACGCCCGCTGCCACAGCGCCAAGAAGGACAGCCAGCGGAAAGGGCAGATGAAACTGCACGCTGGCAATCGCCGCCGCGTAAGCTCCAATCGACATAAACCCTGCATTTCCAAACGAAAACAGCCGCGTAAATCCGGTGAGCACCGACATGCCCAGCACCGCGATGACATTTACACAGCAGATAATCAATACACCTTCCTGAAATGAATTTAACATGCGTCTCCCTCCTTCCCTGTCTGCCTATGCCTTTTCCTGTACATCCACGCCAAAAAGTCCGCTGGGACGTATCAGCAGAATCAGTATCAGCAGAGAAAAGGATATCAGGTCTCTCAGCCCGGAGCTGATATATCCGGAAACCACCGTCTCAATCAGTCCAAGAAGCACCGCTCCCGCAATCGCTCCCGGCACACTCCCAAGGCCGCCGATGACCGATGCGATAAACGCCTTGATTCCCACATTTCCCATCGTAGGATAAATATTATATTTCATGCCGTACATGATGCCGGCCAGTCCTGCCAGAGCTCCCGCCAGCATAAAGACAGCGGCGATCACCCTGTCGATCTTGATGCCGAGAAGCCCGGCCGTTCTGCCGCTGCAGGCCACCGCCCGCACATGCAGGCCAAATTTCGTTTTGTTGATAATCAGCAGCAGCACTACCAGCATCACTGCCGCCACCACCAGACATACCATGTCCGTGGTTCCGATAAACACGCCGTTTATATTGATTGTTCCCACCGCAAAAATCTTGGGAAGCTGTTTAAATTTTGATCCCCACACCACATTTGCCAAATTCTGGTATGTAGTTGAAAGGCCCATAGCCGCAATCATTAAGAACATATTCGGGGATCCGTTGTTCCGAATCGTGCGGTAAGCCAGTTTCTCATTAAACAGGCTGATCAGCGCCGCACCGCCGATACCAATCACACAGGAAAGCCAGTAAGGCAGCGTACCTACCGTCGTCGCCATAAAGCACACATATGCTCCCAGCATACAGACCTCGCCGTGGGCCCAATTGGAAAAATCCAGTAAACTGTAAACCAGGGCGTATCCCGAAGCGATCAGCGCATACACGCTTCCTATAGATATTCCGGTAATCATCTGCTGTATCAATATCTTCATTGCCTGTTTCTCCTTGTGTGTATATGCTTTTGGCCAGGCCCTTCGGTTTCCCAGGGCCCGGCTGCATGGCTGAAACCGGAAGATCCTTAAGCCCTCCGGTTTCAGAAATTCTATTGCGTTATCTTATGTTTTATTCCTCGGGATTGTAAATTCCCACGTATTCTACCACATCATCCTTGATCGTAAAGACTGCCGCGTCACGGCTGGGATTGTGCGTAGCCGGGTCGACGCTCATATGGCCCAGAAGCCCGTCAAAGCTCTCGGTATTTTCCAGAGCATCACGGATTGCCTTGGGATCGTCGCTGCCCGCCGTCTCAATCGCCTGCTTAATCCACATAACGCCGTCGTTGCCGTACAGGCACTCGCTTTCCAGATCTACATTATATTCTGCCGCGTAAATCTCTCCGTATGCCGCTGCATCCGGAAGGTTGAATCCAGGTCTGGAGATGTAGTAGCATCCCTCCAGAGAACCGTTTGCCAGATCTGTCAGCTCGGAGGTATCCCATCCGTCTGCCCCAAACAGAACGCTGGTGATGCCAAGCTCTCTCGCCTGCTGGGCAATCAATGCAACCTCTGCGTAATTCCAGGGAACAAAGAGCACGTCCGGCTGAGCCGCCGCAATTTTTGTCAGCTGCGCCCGGAAATCGTTGTCACCGTGCTGTGCTTCTTCACTTGCCACCAGCTCGCCGCCAAGCTCCGTAAATGTATCTACCATGTAATCGCCGACGCTGATGCTGTAGCTGTCCGTAATATCTTCGATTACCGCACAGGTTTTCAGCCCCAGCTCGTTATACGCATAGGAACCTGCCAGATATCCCATATAGGAATCAATAAAGCACAGACGGAAAGAATACTCATTCAATGTGCCGTCTTCCGCCACAGTCACCAATTCATTCGACGCAGCCGTGGCAATTACCGGAACCTCAAGCTCTCCCGCAACTGCCGCAATGGGAATATTGCAGCTTGAAAAGTTGGTTCCAACCACAGCGCACACGCCGTCTTCCTCCACCAGTTTCTTATAGGCAGCCACAGAATCGTCTGCCACGCCTTTTCCGTCCAGACCGATGATCTTCACTTCTCTGCCCAGGATGCCTCCCGCTTCATTGATCTGTTTCGCAGTAAGCTCCATACCGTTTAAGCCCGCCTGCCCCCAGAGTGCAGTGTCTCCGGATAATGCCCCGACATAACCAATCAGCACCGGATTTTCCGTATCAAGGCTTTCCGCCATAGCGGTAACCCCCACGCTAAGGCTCAAAGCCAACGCTCCGGCAAACGCCAACAGTGTTCTTTTTTTCATTGCAACTCCTCCTTTGTTTTGGTATTTAAGCATAATTATACATCAATCTTTTCTTTTTGTATACTTTAAAATGTGTAAAAAAAATTCTATATATGAAAATTTATCAGTAGCCTTTTGCCACTTCTTTTTTCAGCCGCCCGATGATTTTTTTCTCCAGCCGGGATATATATGACTGGGAAATCCCAAGAAGATCTGCCACTTCTTTCTGGGTCTTTTCCTCGCCGTCGCCCCGTCCGAGCCCAAACCGAAGCTGGATAATGGTTCTTTCCCGGTCGGAAAGCTTTTCCACGGCACGTTTCAGGAGGCTGTATTCCACCTCTGTCTCCATATCTTTATAGATCACGTCCTCGTCCGTCCCCAGAATATCCGAGAGCAGCAGTTCATTTCCATCCCAGTCCACGTTCAGCGGCTCGTCAAAGGAGACCTCCATTCGTGTTTTACTCGTTCTTCTCAGATACATCAGGATTTCATTTTCAATGCAGCGGGAGGCATACGTAGCCAGCTTGATTTTTTTTCCCGGATTAAACGTGTTAATCGCTTTGATCAGACCAATCGTCCCGATAGAAATCAAATCCTCCACACCGACTCCCGTATTGTCAAATTTTTTTGCTATGTAAACCACCAGTCTGAGATTGTGCTCAATCAGCAGCGTCTTTGCTTCCTCCGGTTTTTCGCTTCCAAGCTGTTCGATGGCTTTTGCCTCTCTGCCCGGTTCCAGCGGCGAAGGCAGCACCTCGCTTCCTCCAATGTAGTGAACATCGTTCGTTTTTCTCCAGAGAATGTCTGAAACGCTCGGAACCATCCGCAGCTGAAATCTGTTGGGCACAGACACCTTAATCATCATGTTTATACTTTCCTCCTGCTACTCCAAAATCTGAGGATGCAATATCATCTGATATTCTCCTCCGCTGCTGACCGCCTCCCTGCTGACGGCAGCCAGAACGCCCTTTGTACTCCTTGCACTCTCCCCATGCTTTATGCATATGCTGTCCAGCCTGAAGGCCGGCAGCACTCCCTGGCTCCTTCCAATGGAATGATACGGGATCCACAGAAATTTTCCCGTCGTCTGCTCCACCGTTCTCAAATTCAGAAGTTCTTCAAGCTCCTGTGCCTCCTGTATACTCAAAAGTTCTTTCACGGCCTGAAATTCCACAATGCTTACCGGCTTTGCCGTCATTGGCTGCAGCAGCCGGTTGCCGCTGTCCATAAGCGCCGTCAGATGTACTTCCCTGTCTCCCCTTTTCAGTATCACACGGTACAAATACCCGGTACGGTTTCTAAGGCGCCCAAAGCCCCGGGCGCCCGCCCTGACTGTCAGGTATCCCGGCAGCCAGGCCGCCCAAAAAGGCAGTCCTAGCTGCACCGTCAAAATCTGCCATATTCCTCCCATACACAGAGCCGCCGCACAGACTGCGCAGACTGCATTGAAAACGTCTTTAAGCCTTCGCGCCTTCATGCAGACGGCCGCTATCAGCGGTCCGGTCAGAAAGCTGCATATTCCATATAAAACGGCATTTTTATGTATCGGAAGAAGAATCATCATACACGCCAGAAACGCTCCCAGCGCCGCTGCTCCCAGGATCCGCTTCCAGGAAGGGACGTTTTTCAGAATGTGTCCCGTCATATGCAGAACTAAAATATTCATCATCAGATGTTCCAGAAAATAACTGTCCAGATAGAACTCATAAGACACAAAAACTCCCTCCACGTTTTCAAGTATACGTGAAAGGAGTTGTGAGTTTTGTCAAAATAGATAGCCAAAAGCGCAGATTTCTTCGACATATTCCGACACTGCGCCAACGGGTTTCAGATATGAAGATGAATTGCCTGTAGAATTTTTCTAAGCTCGCCCGCCGGGATCTGTCCCGGCGCCGAAGCCGCTCCCCCGGTTCCAAAGGTCAGCGCAGACCCAAAGGTTTCCCCCAGAAAACGGCTGACTGCGCCCGTTCTTCCCATGGACATGGTAATCACAGGAATCTTAAGCGTCCGCTTCGCTTCTTCCGTCGCCGCCAAAAGTACAAGCACATCCTGCGTACAGGCCGGCATAACGGCAATCTTGGCAATATCGGCCCCAAGTTCCTGCATATATTCAAGCCTTCTTATCAGCTCCTCCCCGGGCGGCGTCTTTTCAAAATCGTGGTTTGAAAGAATGACTTTTGTGTTCCGTTTTCCCGCTGCGCCGATCAGTGTTCTGACCGTCTCCTCCCCCAAAAACGCTTCCACATCAATCGCATCTGCTTTGCCGCTTTCAAACACTCTTAAATACAGATTTATATACTCCTCATTGGAAATCGCTTTTTCTCCGCCTTCCTGCGCTGTGCGAAACGTAAATAAAAGCGGAATTTGCTCAAGTACTTCCCCCAGTTCCTTTAAAATGCCGCAGACTTTTTCAGGGTTCTTGGCCTCCTCAAAAAAATCCACTCTCCACTCCACCAGATCCGGCTTTGTCCCGGCGGCTTGCCGGGCCGACTGCAGGATTTCGTTTCTTTCGCTGCCCAAAACAGGCACACAGATTTTTGGAATCCCCTCGCCCAGCACGATATTTCGGATATGTACGGTTTTCTTCATAGCCGACGTCCTTTCTCCATAAGATATTCTATATTTTACCCCAGGAATCTCTCAAAAACAATATGGAATTTGCCCCGGCAATATGCTAAGATATCATCAGAAACAGCTATTTTCCGCATAGGAACCAAGGGAGGAAAATCATGATCAATGGACATACACGGCTGACCGGGCTTCTGGGAAGTCCCGTCGCCCACAGCATCTCGCCCTTAATGCATAACGAAGCATTTTCGCTTCTCGGGCTTGATTACGCCTATCTGTGTTTTGAGGCAACGGAAAATCAGATGGAGGAAGCCATCAAAGCCCTGAAATTTCTGAACGCCCGGGGATTTAACTGTACCATGCCCGTAAAAATACGGATGTGCGAACTGGCAGACAAACTTTCCCCCGCCGCCTCAATGATGGGCGCCGTCAATACGGTTGTGATCGAGAACGACGTTCTAATCGGCCACAACACTGACGGTATCGGATATATGTCGGCCGTTCGCGAAGCCGGATGTCATGTAATCGGGAAAAAAATGACGCTTCTTGGCGGCGGCGGGGCAGCCACTGCCATCGCTGTACAGGCGGCTCTGGACGGTGTTTCTGAGCTTGCGATTTTTAACCGCCGGGGCCGTTCCTGGGAACGGGCAGTAAAGCTTGCAGATACGCTCAATTCCCGCACAGCCTGCCGTGTTTCCCTGTATGACCTTGCAGATACCAGCGCCCTCCGTCTTCAGCTTCAGGACAGCTGTCTTCTGACAAACGCTACCTCTGTGGGCATGGCTCCGAATACCGGCGAAACGCCTATCGCAGATACTTCCATGCTCCATGAGCATCTGACCGTATCCGACGTCATTTACAATCCCCGGGAAACGCGGCTTCTCGCTGAAGCCAGGGCCCGGGGTCTGAAAACCTTCAACGGCCTGTACATGCTTCTCTACCAGGGCGCGGAAGCCTTCCGCCTCTGGACCGGAAAGGATATGCCGGTCAGCAGTATCAAAGAAAAATTTTTCACATAGGAGGATGAGGATGAGTAAAAATTACAGAGCAGAACTGACCGGGTGCTTCGGATGCCCCATCGACGAAAATCCCACCGGCGTGCTGATGGAAGCAGGGTATGCCGCAAAGAACCTGAATTACCGTTATCTCACGATCCGCCTTGAGGACGGACAGCTTGAAACTGCCATGAAAGCCGTCCGCATCTTCGGCATGCGCGGCGTCAATTTGACCATTCCCCACAAAGTAAAGGTGCTTCCCTATCTGGATGAATTATCCCCGGCGGCAGAAATTATCGGCGCCGTCAACACGGTTATTGTCCGCGACAGAAAATTGATCGGAGAAAACACCGACGGAAAAGGATTTGTCAGATCACTTGCAGACAGCGGTATTTCTCCCGCCCAAAAAAATGTCGCCATCCTCGGCGCGGGCGGCGCTGCCCGGGCCATCGCTGTGGAATGTGCTCTGGCCGGCGCTTCAGAAATTACAATCATTAACCGCACTCCTGCCCGTGGAGAGGAACTGGCCCGCCTTGTCGGCGAAAAAACAGCTGCCCGGGCCCGCTTTCTTCCCTGGACGGATGCCATGGCAATCCCGGAAAATACCGACATTCTTGTCCAGGCCACAAATATCGGCCTTTTCCCGGATGCCTCCCTGCCCGACATCAATTATGATTCCATCCATCCCGGTATGACGGCTACCGACGTAGTATTCAATCCGCCAATGACCGGCTTCCTTGAAAAAGCCGCCGCCAGAGGCGCAGGAATTATTACAGGCCTTGGGATGCTTGTCAATCAGGGCGCTTTGAATTTTGAACTCTGGACCGGGGAGAAGGCTCCCTATGAAATCATGTACGAAGCTTTAAAGAAAGAGTTTTAGACACAGACGGGGCGCATCCAAAAAGGAAGCGCCCCGAAATTTCTCACCGGCGAATGGACTGGGCCATGCGGTGGTACGTATGGCGCACTCCGCGAATCGCCACGCTGTAGGCCATAATGTTTTCCGGCAGAGCCATACCCACATATCCCGAATCTCCGATGTGGTGGATATCCGTGCCCGTCATTTTGCACTCGATAGCAATTCTCCTGATCGTATCTGTGTCCGCTCCCTCCTGAGAGGTGCCGATCGAGGTGATCGTCAGTTTCCCAAGACTGTGCGCATAACTTACCAGGCCGCGGATATACTCCGTCGTAATCCCCGGCACGGTGCCCGGCGCAGGCATCAGAATAATATCCGCCCCTGCCTCCGCAAACTGACGTATATCCTCTCTGGTGATTATCTTTTCTCCGGCCTCGCCCACAACTCCGGAGGCATGCATTTTTCCGGCCGCCAGCACAATCTGATCCCCCAGCGTCCGGGAAATTGCTTTCAGGGAGTCTGTGATGGCCCGGTTGCTGACTCCGTTTCCGGGATTTCCCGTCAAAACAATCATGTCCACTCCCATCTGATGCGCAAGCGCAGCATTTTCTACCGTAGCGCGCCGTCCGCCGCTCATTTGCCACAGTTCGTCAGCTGGTTTCTCCATGTTTTCCACCGGCTCCAGATTGATGCCAACTGCCCGGCCGGTCAGGCGTTTCACTTCCCTCACCGTGTCCTCCTTTTTTACGGGAGGCAGCGCATTGATTCTTGGTTCCCTTACATCAAACATATTCAGAAGAATCATGTCCGCACCCATAGAAGCTGCAAATTCCGCGTTTGTCACATCCGTCAGAAGGGGCTGCACCGCGCCGATTGTTTCACTGATCAGCGTCCTGCCCTCATTTTCCGCCATTGCCGCCAAAAGTTCCTTTTTTGATAAATTCGTAAGCTCTGATGAGCTCATATTCAACATCCGCTTCGCCATAAGTCCCTCCAATATATTCTCTTACTTATATTTATTGTTTCCCGTCAAAGTCAAATTATAACCGCAGGCCATAAAACAGAGTGTGCGCTTGCCGCACGCTTTCGCGCTATAGAAAAACAGTGCAGCCTCAACTGAGCCTGCACCGTGCCTGCCATATATGATTTAGTGAGTACTGAGATACTTCTCGATGTCCTTCATTGCTGCTTCCTCATCCGTACCTTCCGCTTCCACAGTAATTTTCTCTCCTGTTTCCAGGCCAAGCGTCATCATTCCCATAATGCTTTTGGCGTTTACTCGCTTGCCGTCAATCTCTACATGAATTCGACTTTCATACTGACTGGCCACCTGAACCAGAAGGGCAACCGGTCTGGCTTCCAATCCGCTTGGAAGCTGGATTGTAATGGGTTTTTTAATCATAATTAGTGCTTCTCCTCCTTATTATCTCTCAGCTCATCTGCAATCTCGCCAAGCTTTCGAAGCCGGTGGTTCACACCGGATTTTCCCACGCTGGGCGTCAGCAGCAAGCCTAACTCCTTCAGGGTCGCGTCAGGATTTGATAACCGTACTTCTGCCATCTGTGCCAAAGCCTCGGATAAGTCATCAAAACCAATGGTGTCACGGATATATTTAATATCCTCAATCTGTTTCACCGCTGCACTCACTGTCTTGTGAATATTTGCGGCCTCGCAGTTCACCTTGCGGTTCACTGTATTTCTCATGTCCTTAAGAATCCGAATATTCTCAAGCTCCATGAGCGCCATATGAGCTTCCATCACATTCAGCGCATCTACAATCTGGTTGCCTTCCTTTAAATATACCACATAATACTTTTTGCGCAGTATAATTCTGGCCTCCAGCTCAAACGTCCTGAGCACGGACTGTATCTGTTTTGCCCTGTATTCGCTTGTACATGCAAATTCCATATGGTAAAACCGCTGCGGATCGCTCACGGAACCAGCCGCCAAAAAGGCTCCCCGCAGAAACGCCCGCTTACAGCAGGTGCGCTGTATCACCAGATTGTCCTGCAAATCGGCTGTCTCACCCTCCATATAGTCTGTCCCGTCCGTTCCAAGCAATTTCACCGCCTGAAGTATTCGCACGGTATCCTCATGATTTTTCACATATACTATGTAGGTTCGTCCCCGTCTGCTTCCTTTATTCTGTCTGATACAAAGCTCAACTCTTATATTAAATGTTTTTTTCAATAATGTAAAGTACTTTCTTGCGACGGCAAGATTTTCTGTCTGCATTTTCAGGCAGAATTTGTCTTTTGTTGATACAGATACGCCGCCGCACATCCACAAAATCGCAGCAGTCTCGGCAATGCGGCAGTGTCTCGCCCCCAATTTCTGCCTGGAAAGCTCCTCTTTGATCTGCCCGGAAAATGACATGTCCCCTCCATTCCGGGATACGCGCTTACCTTCCGATATCCCTGTGCTCAATCTTTACGCGATACTCCGATTGTTTCCTAAGCTGCTCATACAGCCGGTTTGCAATCGTAACCGAACGGTGCTTCCCTCCGGTACAGCCGATGCCGATCACCAGCCGGTTTTTCCCTTCGAGAACGTAATTCGGAATCAAAAACTCCACCATATCCGTAAGCTTGGCTAAAAATTCCTCTGCCTGGGCGCATCCCATCACAAATTCCTGTACCTCCCGGTCGTTTCCAGTTTTCGTTTTCAGCTGCTCCACATAATAGGGATTTGGCAGAAAACGCACGTCAAATACCAGATCAGCGTCTGTGGGAATCCCATACTTAAAACCGAAGGAGAGCACGGTTACAACCATATTGCCGAATTTCTGATTCTGCATAAAGATCTGGTCAAGGTTCTGGTTCAGCTCCCGAATCAGAAGCTGGCTCGTATCGATAATATAATTCGCCTTTTTCTTCAGAAACGCGAGCTGGATGCGTTCTTCCTCGATGCCCTTGTCAATTCTGCGGTCGCCCGTCATCGGATGCACCCTCCGCGTCTCCTTATAGCGCTTGATCAGCGTTGAATCCGAAGCATCCATAAACAGAATCTCATACTGGTAGCCCGCAGCTTCCATTTTCTCCAGACAGCCTCCAATATCCTTCAGACCGTTTCCATTCCGGATATCAATGCCAATAGCCGCCTTCGTGATTTCCGTATTCTGCGTGTATACCAGCTCGGCAAAAGTCGGAAGCAGGGGGATCGGCAGATTGTCCACACAATAATATCCCATGTCTTCCAGAATTTTCAGGGCGCTTACCTTGCCTGCGCCCGACATCCCCGTTACAATTACAAGTCTCATCCTCTTGTCCTTCCCGTCTAATTCTCTCCGATGCGTTTCACCTCCGGCTCAAGCTTTACGCCAAAGGTTTCCTCCACAATCCGCTGCACCTCGCTCATCAGTTTTTCCACATCCGCCGCAGTGGCGTTTCCCGTGTTAATTACAAACCCGCAGTGTTTTTCCGACACCTGTGCGCCGCCCACGCGAAATCCCCGCAGCCCTGCATCCATAATCAGTTTCCCGGCAAAATATCCCTCCGGCCGTTTAAACGTACTCCCCGCGCTTGGGTACTCCAAAGGCTGCTTGCTGACGCGTTTTTCCTTCAGTTCCTCCATGCGGGCCAGAATTTCTTCCTTTTTTCCTTTCGCAAGCGTCAGCTTCGCCTCGATCACCACGTACCCTTTCCGGGAAATGATGCTGGTACGGTAACCAAGCTCCAGCTCGCTGTTTTTCAGGGTAAGAAAATTGCCCTCCTGATCGAGCACCGTTACCTCGGACAAGATATCCTTCATCTCTCCGCCGTAGGCCCCGGCGTTCATTACCACCGCGCCCCCGATCGTTCCCGGGATTCCCGCCGCAAACTCGTAACCTGTCAGTTCTGCCTCCAGCGCCTTGCTCGCCACCAGAGAATTGATGGCCCCGGCCTGCACCGTCAACGTCGTTCCTTCTGCCTGAATATGATTAAAATTCTTAAATAGCTGTACCACCACGCCGCGGATGCCGCGATCCCCCACCAGCAGATTGCTGCCGTTTCCAATCACGTAGCATGGAATCTGAGCGCTTCTGCAGGTCTGAAGAATCCCCGCAATTTCTTCCCGGCTTCCTGGCCGTACAAAGTAATCCGCATTGCCCCCAATCCGAAAGGTCGTATGCTTCTTCATCGGTTCCTCTGTCAGCACCTGTTCCTCGCCGACAATATCACACAGTTTCTGATACAATTTCTGTTCCATTGATTTCCCCTACTCTGTCTTTTTTAAAATCTGGCTGGCGCGCACCGCCTCCACAGCCTCAAGAAGCTGTTCCCTGGGAAGTACCAGCGCAAACCGGACATAGCCTTCCCCAAGGGAGCCAAAACTGCTGCCCGGCACGCAGATCACGCCGGAGCGTTCCATCAGCTCCAGGCAGAAATCCTCCGAGTTTTCAAAGCCCTGCGGCAGAGGCGCCCAGACAAACATCGTTCCCTGGCTGTCCTCCACATGCCATCCGATACTGCGAAGCCCTGCGCAAAGGGCCCTGCTCCTTTCCTCATAAATTCTGCACTGATTCTCCACAGACGCAAAAGAACCTGTGAGCGCAGCAACAGCTCCGTATTGCACCGGCAGAAAAACGCCGTAATCAATCTGTGTCCTGAGCGCCTTAAATTTCTGAACAATCTCTCTGTTTCCGACGCAGAAGGACATTCTTGCTCCGGTATAATCAAAGGATTTTGAGAGAGAGTAGAACTCTACGCCCACCTCTTTCGCACCCTCATAGGAAAGAAAAGAGCCGCCCCGCTTTCCGTCGAAAATAATATCAGAGTAAGCGTTGTCGTGAAGAATCACAATCTCATATTTCTTTGCGAAGGCAATCAGTTCCCGGTAAAAAGCATCGTCCGCCACAGCACACACCGGATTAGCAGGATAATTGACCACCATAAATTTTGCAGCCCTCGCCGTATCCTCCGGTATATCGGAAAACACCGGAAGGAATCCATTTTTTTCATACAGCGGATACTCTACTGTCTTCGCTTCGCACAGCATAGGCCCGATCTTAAAAATCGGATACCCCGGATTCGGTACCAGCACCACGTCGCCGGGATTGCACAAAGCCCAGGCAAAGTGAGCCATGCCCTCCTGGGATCCGTTTATAGACATTATCTCCTCCGGCTTTAGCTCTACGCCGAAACGCCGTCTGTAAAAGCCCTGCACCGCCTCTACCAGCGGCGGGATATCCACTAAGGCATACCTGTAGTTTTTGGGATCCCGGGCCGCTTTTTCCACAGCTTTCCGTATATGTTCCGGCGTCTCAAAATCCGGCGTCCCCACGGACAAATTATAAATCTTTTTTCCCTGCTTTTCCAAAGCTTCTTTTCGTTCATTTAAAACTGCAAAAATGCCGGCCTCAAATGTATTCACTTTCTCCGAAAATGTGATCTTCATCCTGTTTCTCCTCTAATTTCTTTTTCTCCCATCTTCCCTCTGCATAGCAGCTTGCCAGAAACAGCAGTACCGCCGCCAGGGTCAGTATGCTCCCAATCCAGAGTCCCTGGGGGGTAAAGGTCATGGAAATCTCATAATCTCCGGCGTCAAGGTCAAGTCCCGTCAGGGCTTCCCCCACCCGGTAGGTTTCTGTTTTTTCACCGTTCACCAGTACGCTCCAGCCCTCATCATAGGGGATCGTCAAAAGCAGTGTCCCCGCCTGATCTGCATGGATGGTACCCGACAGTTTATTTCCGCTCTCCTGCACATTCTCCATCTGGTTTGCCGCCAGCTTTTCGTAGACGGCCTGATATTCCTCGTCCGTGCAGGTATACACCCGTACCGGCACCGGCGTCTGATCGTTTTCCTTATATTTGATTGTGATATTCGCCTTGCTCGCCTCTCCCTCCTCAGTTACCATACCCAGGTTAAAGACATTCGTCGTAAAGTTGCTGATCGTCTTCTCATACTGAGGCGTCTTGATCGTCAGGCTTTCCACATTTTTTGTAAACTCGATATACGTCTGTTCTCCGGGATGCAGGCGGATAATATAGGTCGGACCCTCCTCCAGCGAATACGCCTCCCTGAGCGTGTAGAAGAAAGGCACTCCCGTAGCCAGCACCGCAAAGTCGTCCTGCACCTTCATGGGCAGCTTATCGTTGATATCCCACGCCTTGATGTCAGAGGACACCATAAAGCCCACGGACAGCGCTCCGTCGTTGCGGTACAGGGACAGCGGTTCCTCGTAATCTACTTTTTCCATCTGATACAGGGTGTCGCCCGCAGTTTTCGACATGACGTACCGTATTCCAAACACGTCGTTGAACAGCTTTGTAACGCCATTGTATCCGGTCTTATTTGTCCGTGCCTCCATACCGATGCTGCGGCACAGCTTCACCGTAGCCTCCGGCATTGTGGAGGAAAACAGCACCACGCCGTTGGCTCCCATAAACATATTTGCATTGCGCATCCTCTGGCTGTCGATCTCGCTTCGGAAAAACTCTCCATATCCCTCCTGCCGCGGCATCAGCGTCTGATACGCCTTTTGTTCGTCCACATAGGTGCTTCTTCCCACCGTTCCGTTCATGCACACGCCGTAAATTCCCGTGACAATCATCTCCACTGTCATAGCGCCGGTCAGAACCATGCGAACCGCTTCCTTTCTGCGCACCGTCCCCCGCAGCAGAAGCAGCAATATCCCGTACAGGCCCAAAAGCAGCAGTGTAACCGCATAGACATACCACTCACGCTCTCCCACATTTTTCCAGAAGCAGTAAGCGGTAAAGGCCACCGGAATCAGCCAGCCCACCAGTATCCTCCATGGCGCCTGTTTTCGTATATCCCGCAGGGCGTCAAATCCCATCACAAGAATCAGTCCGATATAAAGGAACGCAAACCGGTTGGGAAGACCGTTCTGCGTATGAAAACCGTGCCAGATATAATTCAGCATGTTAAAGTTCATACTCAGCAGAAGGATGCCCATCAGCACCACCCTGGACACGCGCTCGGTAAAACGTATCTCCTTGTCGAGAATATATAAAAATATCAGGATCAGAATAATCACGCCGCAGTAAATATTTACTCCGGATTGATCGTCATAAATATTGATCGGTTCCACCAGCGCAAAGTGTCCGGTCCACTGGGTAATCCCGTCCGTATAAAATTTCACCTTGGACGGAAAAGAGTTCGACGCAGATTCCGTAATGCCCAGAGCAAGATAGGCCGGAACCAGCACCACCGCCGCCATACCGCCGCTAAGCAGCGCATACCAGGCAAAACGAAGTCCCGACTTTATAAACTCTTTTACTGCAAACTTCTTCACCCCCACCCAGATAGCCAGAAAATACAGGCAGGAAAACAGACACAGCATATATCCGATATAATAATTGCAGTACAGCCCGTAAAACAGCGACAGTGCGAAAAGCTTCCCGCTCTTTCCTTCCGTCAGGCGCTCAATTCCGCCCATCACCAGCGGCAGGATCATCACGCTGTCCAGCCACATCACATTAAAATAGTATCCGATCATATAGGCGCTCAGCGCATACATGCAGGCAAAGGGGATCGGAAGATAGTTTTTCCCCTGGCCCCGCTCCGACAGATACCAGCCAAACGCCGCGCCGGACAGGGCAATTTTTAAAAGAATCAGGTACGCCATAAAATCCATGACATGATCCATAGAAACGGCCGTAATCAGGAAATTCAGGGGACTTGCCAGGTAATAGGCAAAAGTAGCCCACATATTGTAGCCAAGGCCGCCCCCGAAGGAGTACAGCAGCGATTCGCTGTTTGCCAGCTTCTGCTGGAAATCTGTAAAAAACGGCAGATACTGATGGAGCGAGTCAATAATCAGCACGCCGTGATCGCCAAAGGGATACACTCCGTTTACAATATATGCGATAAACATCGTCAGCGCAGGGATCAGAAAGGAAATCCAGATACAGCGCTTTTTGCGGCTTGCCGCAGAACGTTCCGCAGCAGACGGCTCGCCTTCGTATTTTTTTACGCTGAACACAATCAGCTTGCTGAATACGAAATTCAGCACCAGCACGACCACCTGTATCAGCAGTTTCGCGGCCATATCCGGCATACCCCACACGCAGCTTAAAAAAACCGTTCCAAAGATCTCGATAAACATCGTGATCAGCCGCATCCCGACAAAGCTGGCAAATTCTTTGATCAGGCTGACAATTCCCTCTGTCCTGCTCTCAAAGACAAATATTTTATTCACCACATACGCAAATAAAATCGACAGCAGGATAGAAATAAAATTTGCCCTGGTAATATCCACACCCAGAATATATCTGAGTATTCCATAGCTGACCAGATTCACCATAGTGGTGCAGCCGCCGAAAAAGATATAACGGACAACGCGGTTATAGTAAAGTTTTTTCACAAATTCTGTCATTTCAATGCTCCTCGATTGCCTGTGTGCCGCCCGTAAGCGCGCGGTTAAGACAAAATGAATAAATCAGCTTTTCCTTTACCGGAAGATGCGTAAGCCTCTCAAGCGCCTCCTGGTAATAGGTCAATTGTACCTCATATTTCGCATAAAGGGAATACGCTTCCTGCGATTTTACAAAATCTGTCTTGTAATCCACTAAAATAACCGCACCCTTTTCCACAAAATATGCGTCTATAATTCCCTGGATCAGCACCTGCTCATGGCTACTCCATTCCTTCTGTATCCGGGAGGCGGGAACCTCAAGCACAAAGGGCTGCTCCCGGTAAAGCCGGCCTTTTTCTGCAGCTTTTCGCATCCTTTCTGCCAGAGGGCTTTCCAGAAACTTAAGAATTTTTACGCGGTCAATAAGCTCTGCTTCTTCACCGCTTAAATGGCCCTGCTCTGTCATACGGCTGATTTCGTTCTCCAAAAGCTCCCTGCGTTTCTGCAGTGCATCGGCTTTCTGTGTCTTTCTTTCTCCCGGCGCATCGGCAGTCTGCGTCTTTTTCTCTCCCGGCGCATCGGCAGTCTGCGGCCCGCCCCAGGGCAATGTAAAATCAAGACATTCCATCAGCTTATGATAGATCGTTCCCCTTGCCGCGCCGGATACCTCTGACTCGTCCTTCAGAAACCGGGGAATGAGCGGAACCGGTTCCGGCTCCTGATACAAAAGTTCGCCGTCCTCGGAGGCGTCAAACTGCGCCAGGCGCTTAAGTTCCGATACGCTTACCTTCGACGGAATATCCGCTTCCTTTTCATAAGCATACCGGAATGTCATGTGCTCCTCCAGACGAGCGGCCGTTTCTGCGTCAAACACCGCATCTTCCGGCAGTGCCAGAAGTTCTTCCTGAGTCATCATATATTCCACCCTTTGCTCCGCCTCCGAGCGGGCCAGCCCGGCCGCGCAAAGAGTTTTTACCTCACAGAAAATTTCCCGGCTATACAGGGGATGATCCCTGTTCTGTTCTATTTCGCACCTGCGAAGCAAAGGCGCAAAGCATTGATTCCTCATCAGCGCCGGAACAACCCAGTCCCAATAGGTACTGGCCCTGGCTCTGCGCGAAAAGGGCAGAACCGCCTCCTGCCTTCTTAAAATATCGCTCCAGTTTTTCAGCTTCTCCGTCATTTTGGCCATTGTTCCCATGAGGATAAGCTTTTCCTTGGCCCTGGTCAGCGCAACATAGAGCACCCGCAGCTCCTCCCCCAGGCTCTCCTGCACCGTCTGACGACGGATGAACCGCTTCAGGAGAGAGGCGCGCCGCACTCTGCGCCCGACGTCCACATAATCGCATCCTATGCCAAAATCACCATGCGTAATCACCGCGCTTCGCGCGTCCATCTGATTAATCTGTTTTCCCATGCCGCAGACAAATACAACAGGAAACTCCAGTCCTTTGCTTTTGTGAATACTCAGAATACGCACCGTATCTTCTGTCTCGCTATCTGTCCCAGCCTCACCGAAATCCACATCATATTTATGGAGGTTTTCAATGTAGCGCACAAAGTTATAAAGTCCCCGGTAGCTACCGGTTTCATAGGCGATTGCCTTCTGAATCAGCATATCCAGGTTGGCCTTTCTCTGGCTTCCCCCCGGCATTGCCGCCGCATACGCGCCATACCCCGTTCTGTCCAGTATATGCCACAGCAGTTCGTGTATAGGCATATAAACCGCCATATCCCGAAATTCTTCCAGCATACCGAAAAAGCCCTGCAAAGCTTCTTCCTCCCGGCAGGCCTCAAAAAAGGATTTTTCCGGATGCCTGCTTTTGATCCCTGCCATTTCCTCCCCCGACAGTCCTCCAATGGGAGAATGAAGCACTGCCGCCAGGGGAATGTCCTGACGCGGGTTGTCGATCACCTGCAGTAGCGACAGAACCGTCTGTACCTCCGTAGTAGAAAAATACCCCGTCCGGGAACCTGTATGGGCTGGAATATCCATATCCGTCAGGATCCTGGCAAACACCTCCGCCCATCCCTGCACCGTGCGCAGCAAAATTACAATATCACTGTACCTAGCCGTCCGGTAAGTCTCCTGCTCCTTATCCCATACCAGTTCCCTGCCCACGATCTCTTTTATCCGCGCTGCGGCAGCTCTGGCTTCCAGCTCCCGAACGGTTTCCTCCGGCTGTTCTTCTTCCTCCTGAATTTCCGTATCAATCAGAAGCAGCTCCGTTTTCCGAAAGGCCTCCTCATCCCCCGGTGCAAATAAAGCTCCGGGGTACAGAGCCGCCGCCTCATCATACTGAATATTTCCCAGGCTTTCTTCCATCGCCTGCTCAAACAAAAAATTGACGCACTCCAATACCTGTGCGCGGCTTCTGAAGTTCCGGTGAAGATCAATCCGCCGGCAGGATCCCTGGTCTTCAGAATACGCCCGGTACTTTTCCATAAAAAGTTCCGGACGGGCAAGGCGAAAGCGGTAAATGCTCTGCTTTACATCCCCCACCATAAACATATTGTAACTGCCCAGGGACATTTTAGAAATGCTGCCGAGAATCATCTCCTGCACCAGATTGCTGTCCTGGTATTCGTCAATCATAATTTCTTCATAATGCTCCGCAAATTCCAGCGCCACCGGCGTCGGGGTAATGTTCCCTTCCTCCTCACGCACAAGAATCTGCAGCGCAAAATGCTCCAGGTCGTCAAAATCCATCATTCCCTTGCGCTGCTTTTCCTCCGAAAAACGCCGGATAAAGCGGCAGGTAAAATCGATCATGGACGCCGCAGCCGGAGCACAGGCCCTCATCTGCTCTATCTCTGTCTGAGGCGGCGCACAGAAAAATTCCTCCCGAAGTTCGCCCACCATCTTTTTGCAGCGATCCCGGATGGCCTTTACCTGCTCTCGTTTTTCCTCGGAAATCTGCTTATCCCTCTTTGACGACAGGCGCGCCCAGGCTCCTGCGCCTTCAAACACCCGGCTGCGTTCACTGTAGGTCTTTGCTGCCAGAAGATCTTCCAGCAGTTTAAGATCCTGCCCAAGCGCTTCCTCATAAGGATAAGGTCCATCCTCCAGGGCAGCAATGCAAAGCGCCTCCTTAATCTGTTCCCGCGCTTCCTCCAGAATATGATCTGTCAGTTCCATCATTCGCCCGACCCAGGGCGCACTGTCTAACTGCTCCAAAGTTTCAACGGCGTATGCCTGCTTACATTCCTGGAGCCATTTCTCCGGCCACGGGAAACCTGTGGAAAAATGGTACAGGGAAAGAGCCGTGTCCGCCAGCGCCTTATCGTCCCTGCCCGGAGCGAAATATTCTGCCATATGCAGAAATTCCGGGGATTCCTCCCCGTAACATTCCTCCAGAAGCTTTTCCATCACGTCGTTCTGCAAAAGCTTCTGTTCCCCTTCGTCCGCGATTCTCAGTCCCGGATCGAGTTCTATGGTATGAAAATGGTTGCGGATCACATACTGACAGAAACTGTGTATGGTAGTGATCTGTGCATTGGAAAGAAGGGAGATCTGTCTCTGCAGGTGCTCTGCCAGAGCTTCTGTCTCTGTCACATTTTCCAGTTCCTCGATCTTTTTTTCAATGGCTGAGCGAATACGGTCCTTCATCTCCCCGGCCGCCGCGTTTGTAAAAGTTACGATCAGCAGGCGGTCGATATCCACCGGATAGCGAAGATCCATCAGCTTGGAGAGTATCCGTTCCACCAATACGGCTGTCTTTCCTGAACCGGCCGCCGCAGACACCAGCATATTGCAGCCGCGCAGGTCAATGACCTGCTGCTGTTCCTTCGTCCATGTCACTGCCATCAGAATCTCCTCCTTCCTCCATCAGTTTCCAGATTTCCTCCTGTGTATATTCCCGCAGCCTCCGGTAATGTGTCCCTGGAATTTTCGGATCCGGGCAGCAAACCCTCCGGTATGCACAGTAATCACAGGCCGTCTGCTGCTTTCGCTGATAGGGCACGGCGGCGATCTCTCCCTGCATGATCCGTTCTGCAATTTCTCCCATCTTTCTGCGCACATAGGAAGACAGCAGGCCAAACTGCTGCTCTGTGGCCGTCCTGGAAGCTTTTGCCAAAGTACCGTCCTTATTCAGCGTCACAGGAATCACCTCAGAGGATTTTGAAAAATCCCCGTCCATCTGGCGAAATACCTCCGGCTCTGAATTTACAAGGCCGTCCGGTCTGAATTCTCTTAAAAGCTTCCTCTCCAGCTCATCTTCCTCTGTCTCCGAATCCATTTTCAGCAGCGGATCCTTCATATGGCAGTAAAAGATTCCTGCCGGCAGGATTTTTTTGCCGGGATGCACCCTCTGTTCTAGCTCTATGGCAGCGTTCAGATACACCGCCAGCTGCAGCTGCAGTCCATAATAGAAAGCCGTAAGGTCAAAGGAAGTATTCCCGGACTTATAATCGATTACCTTGACGTAAACACATTCTTCCTTCTCGCACACGTCGATGCGGTCAATGCGTCCCGTCAGCTTCATGCGTTCCTCTCCCGAAAGGGCAATATGAACCGCCTCCAAATCCTCCGCCTGGGAAAAGGGCACCTCAAAATTTGCCGGATAGAATTTTCCCGCCTGAATCTGGCGCTGCAGCGCCCAAGCCGTCCGGCGCATAATGCGCTTGATCCGGTCGATCATATGTCTGTTGCGGGCGCTGTCAAACAAAATCTGCTGGCCGTAACCGGCAGCCGCCTCGTCCACACAGGCCTCTACCATACGATCCCTCTCCTCCGCCGGCATAGAAGCCCAGTCGTTACCGTCCTCCAACATTTTTTTGGAAAATTCTTCCATCACGCCATGAAGCATCCGCCCCATATCCACCGGCTGAAAAAGATATTCTTCCCGCTCTTTCAGGCGCAGCCCATACTGGAGAAAATGTGCGAAAGCGCAGGAGGCAAATTTTTCCAGCCGGCTGACACTGTTGACCAGCGTACTGCCATACAGCTCCTTTGCTTTTTCCCTTCCAATCCCTTTTCCGTCAAAGGTCAAAAAGGCCGCCTGCGCCAGTGTTTCCACCTGGCTTCTGCCGCCTGTCCAAAGGTAGCGCCGGTACAGCTCCAGCCACTGCGGCTTAGGCTGCTCCCTACGGATTTTCTGAAATCCTTCCGCCAGATAGATCATACCGTTTTCCTGCGTCTCCACGCGCCCCGCAATGTCCTCCCGGTCGTCTTCCTCCTGTATTTCCAGGAACGGAAAGCATTTTCTGACAGCGGCTATCACATAGGAAGGACGCATCGGGCTCCCCTCCGAATTTGTCTTGCAGAAGGAAAGGTAAAGATGCTCCCCAGGCTTAGTCAGATTCATATACAGATAGAATTTTTGAATATAGCTATTCTGCCGGGCGGTCGGCGCCAGCTCCACGCCGCAGTCTCTGAGGCTTTCCCGCTCCATGTCAGACAAAAGTCCCGTACCGCCGGCCGCAGCGGGAACCCAGCCGTCGTTCAGTCCCAGGAAAAACAGGACCCGGATCTCCTTCAGTCGGGTTCTCTCTATATCCCCCACCTGTATGCGGTCCGCCGTGGGAGGAATCATGCCAAGCTTTGCCTCCTCAAAGGCGGCTTCAAGAATTTCCGTATACTCCTTCAGACTCAGCTTTTCCCCGCCTAAAAGCTCCGTCAGCTTGTCAAACAATTCCATAATCATGCGGTAAACGCCAGCATATTCTCTCTGGATATCCGCCCGTCCAATCTGACCAAATTCCTCCGCTTTCACCGCCAGCTGCTTCTGCATCCCAAAGTGAACGATCAGGCGGTAAAATGCCTTTGTCTTTTCTCTCACCGATGTTTCCCGAGACTTCATTGCCGCTGCAAAAGGAGAAAAAGCCGACGCTGCCTGAGCGCGCAGCTCATTGCACCGCTCTAGGTCCTGCGTGGAAAAACTTTGAGGGCATCGTTCAAATTCCTTCTCCCACTGGGAAAGCCCGCGAATACCCGCAGCCAATACGTAATTTTCCAGAAGATCAATCTGCTCCCTTTCCATCTGGCACAGACCTGTCCGCAGGCACCGAAAGACCGAGGTGCCGGTAAAATTCTGCTGCACCATATCCAGGGCCGCCCGCATAAACTCGATCATTGGATTTGAGAAAAGGCTCCGCGTATTATCCAGAAAGCAGGGAATCCCATATTCTGCAAATATTTTGGGAATATAACTGCTGTAGGAGGGCAGATCGCCCACAATCACCGCCATATCCTGATACCGATAGCCCTGCCGCAGCAAGCGCCGTATCTGGCGGGCTGCAAAGTGTATCTCCTCCGCAGGATTTGCCGACCGATGCATGGAAACGCCAAATTTCTCCAGGGATGTTTCCTTCTCTTTGGGCGCCGAAGTATCCGCCGGCCTGCCGTTTTCATTTCCATCCATCCAAAATGCGCCCCGCCGGCCGCTTCGGAAAAGATGCGCTTCCAGAAACGCAAGCTCGGGGCTTTTGGCAAACCGCGGCAATGTCTTCCACTCCATCACCACAGGCGGCAGTATGCTGCAGCCCTTTTCCCTGGCAGTCTCCATCAGAATACGGATCATTTTTTTGCTCATGTAAAACAGCTCATGCTCTCCCCGGATTCTGAAAAAATCCTCCCCGGCGTCGATAGTCACTGCCGCATATACCTGCTCTGCCATTGGCAGAAGTTCTCCCAGCAGCTTCTGCTGGGACGGAGTAAAACCCGTAAATCCATCCAGGGCAATCACACTGCCCCTCAAAACAGCGGAACGCCCGGCCACCTGGCAGAGCGCTTCCAGCGTTTCTTCCGCAGTGATATATTTTCCCTGCATTTCCTCCCTGAATCCCTCGTACACCTGCCGGATATCCTGCAGTTTAAAATAAAGAGAGGGCTTTCCCTTCGCGCCGTCCAAAAGGCGCTGCATTTTTTCTTCATCAACGTCATACTGGGTCAATTCTGAAATCATAGACTTCATCTGCTGCAGATAGCCCATTTTTTTCAGATTTCCCTTTAATACTTTTAAATTCTCCTGGCGTCTGGAAGCCGCCCGCCGCAGAAGCAGCGTCTTTCCTGTCTCCTCCAGAACTGTGCGGCGGTCGGCCCCCACCTCCTCAAACACGCGGTGGGCCAGACGCTGGAAACTCAGTATATCAATATTCAGCAGTCCCCCGTCGGGATGAAGGCGTACAAGTTCCCGCTGTGTCTGCATGGTAAACTGCTCCGGCACAATCACCAGAAATTTCTTTTCCGGCGACTTTACCGCAGCGCTGATCACCCGCTGATAAAGTTCATAGGATTTTCCGCTTCCTGAATTTCCCAGAATTAACTGCAGAGACATTTTCCACCTCCTGCTGACGGCGGCGCTCTATAAGAGCCGCCGCCTGTAAATATGTGCCGGCCTGCTTTTTATAAAAGCTGCGCCAGGCGCTCTTTTACCTGATTCATCATATCCGTATATTTTGCAAGCTTGGCTTTTTCTTCCTGTATCTTCGCCTCCGGCGCCCTGCTCACAAACTTTTCATTGCCCAGCATACCGTTTACCCTGGCCAGCTCTTTTGTCAGACGTTCTTCCTCTTTTCTCAGGCGTTCGATCTCCTTTTCAATATCCACCAGTTCTGCAAACGGCATATAGATCACGGCCTCATGAATCACCGCCGATACTGCGTCCGCAGCAATATTTCCCCTGTCGGCCTGAATTACCACTTCACTGGCATACCCCAGAGTTGCAAAGAATACTTTGCCCTGCTCAAAGATGCGGCGTACTTCCTCCTTCTCGGAAACTACAAATACTTTTGCCTTTTTGCTGGGCGGAACATTCATGTTGCTTCTGACATTGCGGATCGCCCGCACCGCCTCCTTGATCGTCTCCACCGCTTTTTCCTCTGCGGCAAAATTCCATTCCTCTGTCCATACCGGCCAGGAAGAAATCATGATGGACTCCTCCTGGGGATTCAGCGTACAGTAAATCTCCTCTGTGACAAAGGGCATATAGGGGTGCAGAAGCTTCAGCGCATTTCCAAGCACCGTTTTCAGCGTCCACAGCGCCGCTGCTTTCGTCGTGTCTTCCTCACGATAAAGGCGCGGTTTTACCATTTCAATATACCAGTCGCAAAATTCTTCCCAGATAAAATCGTACACCTTCTGAACCGCAATTCCCAGTTCAAATTTTTCCATATTGTCGGTTACGTCCTTCGCCAGCGCATTGACTCTTGACAGAATCCACTTATCCGCCTGGGTCAGGTCGTCCTTCGGCATTTCTGCAGGAACCTCGGCCTTTTCCAGATTCATCATGATAAACCGGGACGCGTTCCAGATTTTATTTGCAAAATTGCGGCTGGATTCCACTCGTTCCCAGTAAAAACGCATATCATTGCCCGGCGCGTTGCCGGTCATCAGGGTAAGACGCAGAGCGTCGGCGCCATATTTATCAATTACCTCCAGAGGATCGATTCCATTGCCCAGCGATTTGCTCATCTTGCGTCCCTGAGAATCGCGCACCAGTCCGTGAATCAGCACATGATGGAAGGGCGCTTTTCCTGTCTGCTCCAGACCGGAAAATACCATTCGAATCACCCAGAAGAAAATAATATCGTATCCCGTCACCAGAACATCCGTGGGATAAAAATACTCCATCTCCTCGGTCTTCTTCGGCCATCCCAGCGTAGAGAACGGCCACAGTGCGGAGGAAAACCAGGTGTCCAGCGTATCCTCATCCTGCGTAAAATGCGTGCATCCGCATTTCGGACATTTTTCGGGCGCGCCGCCCTTCTTCACCACAACCTCGCCGCACTCGTCGCAGTAATACGCCGGAATACGGTGGCCCCACCAGAGCTGTCTGGAAATACACCAGTCCCGGATATTTTCCAGCCAGTGCAGGTATGTCCGGTCAAACCGCTCCGGAACAAAGGTCAGATCGCCCTGATTTAAAGCCTCGATGGCAGCCTTTGCCATCTCGTCCATCTTCACGAACCACTGCTGCTTTACCATCGGCTCCACCGTCGTCTTGCAGCGGTCGTGGGTTCCCACATTGTGGGAGTGGGGAACTACTTTTACCAAAAGCCCAAGTTCTTCCAGATCCTTTACCATAGCCTTTCTGGCCTCATAGCGGTCCATTCCCTCATACTTGCCGCCAAGAGAATTGATCGTGGCGTCGTCGTTCATGATGCAGATTTCTTCCAGGCCGTGACGTCTGCCCACCTCAAAGTCATTGGGGTCATGCGCCGGGGTAATCTTCACGCATCCCGTTCCAAACTCTTTATCCACATAGGCATCGGCAATCACTGGGATCTTGCGGTCCGTCAAGGGAAGCTTTAGCATTTTTCCCACCAGACTGCTGTAACGCTCGTCCTCCGGGTTCACCGCAACGGCGGTATCCCCCAGAAGTGTTTCCGGACGGGTGGTAGCAATCTCTACAAACTTTCCCTCCTCACCGACTACCGGGTAATTGATATGCCAGAAAAATCCATCCTGATCCTCATGCTCTACTTCTGCGTCAGAAATCGAAGTCTGGCATACCGGACACCAGTTGATGATACGGGAGCCTTTGTAAATATAGCCTTTTTCGTAAAGCTTTACAAAAACTTCCTCCACTGCCTCGGAGCATCCCTCGTCCATAGTAAAGCGTTCCCGCTCCCAGTCTGCAGAGGAGCCAAGCTTCTTTAACTGATTAATGATGCGGGAGCCATACTCCTCTTTCCACGCCCAGGCATGTTTCAGAAATTCCTCCCGGCCAATCTCGTCCTTGTCAATTCCCTGCTCCTTCAGCTTTTCAATGACCTTCACCTCTGTGGCGATAGCCGCATGGTCCGTTCCAGGCTGCCACAGCGCCTCATATCCCTGCATCCTCTTGAAACGGATCAGGATGTCCTGCATGGTATTGTCCAGGGCATGTCCCATATGAAGCTGCCCCGTAACGTTTGGCGGCGGCATCACAATGGTAAACGGTTTCTTGTCCGGGTTTACCTTCGCATGAAAATACCCATTGTCCATCCACTTCTGATAAAGCCTTTCCTCCAACCCTTTCGGGTCATACGTTTTCGCCAATTCCTTGCTCACTTTTTCTCCTCCTTCATCATTTTCTCTGCTTCTTCGCCACCAGGTGCGCATCCTATGATTACACGAATTGCTTCGTGCTTCGCACTCCCACATCTCCGTTTCACTACGGTCGGTGCTGGACGCGTGTCACTGGCACGCAGCACCCTATGATAAAAATAAACGCCCTTATGCGTTCTATACACATAAGGGCGACTCATCGCGGTACCACCTTATTTCATACGCCGGCAAGCGGCATACCTCTTTTCCCTTTAACGCAGAGTATACGAAAATTCCTACACATCCGAAGAAAACCGGCGGCACAAACCGCGCTCTTTCCAATCTTCGGAGTTCAGAATTTCAGTTCAAAAGCTACCTTCCGCCCGCACATTCTCAAATGTCCTCTCAGCCGATGGGACATTCTCTCTGGGGAGCGCCGCGAACGTACTCCTCTTTCTCATTACTTTTCTCCACTATATCCAACAGCCGGCGTTTTGTCAAGAACTTTGCGTCCGCCTTTACTTATCTCTCCAGATGATACGTCCCTTGGAAAGATCATAGGGGGACAGCTCAATCGTTACTTTGTCGCCCGGAAGAATCCTGATAAAGTTCATCCGCAGTTTGCCGCTGATATGCGCCAGCACCACATGCTTGTTCTGCAGTTCCACCTTAAACATAGCATTCGGCAGTTTCTCCAATACGGTTCCTTCCACTTCAATTACATCTGCTTTCGACATTTAAAAACCTCCTGATTACTCGTCTGATATCCTCGTTTTTTATATTTTTTTCTGACATATATTCCAATTCCTGCGGAATTTTCCGAAGAACCTGGACATGCTTCTTTTTCTTTTTTTTCGGCTTTTCCAAAGGCTTCAGACGCCCGTCTGTCAAATAGACGTATTCGTCCTCCACCGCCATAATGACGTATAACTGTCCGCTGTCATGGCCGGCTCTCGACCATGCCAACATTCCCGGTTCAAATCTTTCCATCCAACCTTTACACTCCATGTCTGCGTAAGTTTTTCTCTGAAACGTCAGGATAACTTCCGCCCTGACGCTGTCAGACAGCGTTCAGCGTCAATATCTCCGGTTCGCCGTCTGTCACTAAAACGGTATTCTCATAATGAGCAGACAGAGAACCATCCTCCGTCACTACCGTCCAGTCGTCATCCAGCCAGCATACATCATAGCGCCCGGCGTTAATCATCGGCTCAATGGCCAGCGTCATTCCCGCCTGCAGGCGGATTCCCCGGCGCTTCTGGGCAAAATTCGGGATCTGCGGATCTTCATGCAGCGCCCTGCCGATGCCATGTCCCACAAGGTCACGCACAACGCCGTATCCAAAGCTTTCTGCATAGGCTCCTATGGCCGCCGATATCTCGTGGAGATGATGGCCTGCCCTGGCAAACTCAATTCCCCTGAAAAAGCTTTCCTGCGTCACGTCGATCAGCTTCTGCGCTGCAGGGCTGATTTCACCCACCGCATGGGTTCTTGCCGCATCCGAATGAAAGCCCTTATAAATCAGGCCCGCATCCAGGCTGACAATATCTCCCTCTCTCAGGATATGGTTCTTATGGGGGATTCCATGCACAACTTCATCATTTACTGAAACACAGATTGATGCAGGAAAACCATTGTAATTCAGAAAATTTGGAATACAGTCCAAA
Organism: Eubacteriales bacterium; assembly: GCA_030524785.1. Lineage (GTDB taxonomy): Bacteria > Bacillota > Clostridia > Lachnospirales > Lachnospiraceae > Marvinbryantia. The sequence goes on along the minus strand of JAUNFZ010000001.1, from coordinate 57,185 downwards.
CCGCGTATCAGTTCCTCACCGTAGCGGTCGATATCTTTCGTCGAGATGCCGGGCTTCACAAATTCTCCAAGTTTATTGTGGACAATTTCCAGACGCCGTCCGGCTTCTCTCATGAGGTCAATTTCTTTCGAAGTTTTAATCGATACAGACATAACTACGCTCCCAATATCTGCACGATGGATTCAAACACATCTTCCATATTCTGCGTCCCATCCACCGTATTCAAAATGCCGGCCTTCTCATAATAAGCAATTAACGGCTGCGTCTGATCATGGTAAACATCCAGACGCTTCTGAACCGTTTCCGGCTTGTCATCATCTCTCAGGATAAGTTTTTCACCGCAGGCGTCGCAAATTCCCTCCGTTTTGGTCGGATTAAATTCCACATGATATGTTGCGCCGCAGTTCACACAGGCTCTCCGTCCGCCCATACGCTTTACGATATTTTCATCGGGCACATCCACGTCGATGGCAAAGTCCATCTTCTCTCCCAGTCCGGCGAGCGCCGCATCCAGACTTTCTGCCTGGGGAATCGTGCGCGGAAAGCCATCCAGCACGTATCCTTTCTCACAATCCGCCTGGCCAATACGGTCCATCAGCATATCAATCACAAGATCATCCGGTACCAAAAGTCCCTGGTTCATAAATACCTGGGCTTTTTTCCCAAGCTCCGTTTCGCCTTTCACATTGGCACGCAGAATATCGCCTGTAGAAATATGCGGAATAGAGTACTTCTTTGCAATCCGCTTTGCCTGCGTTCCCTTGCCCGCACCCGGAGCGCCTAACATAATTATTTTCATACAAGTTCCTCCAAAGAATTTTAGTGCACCGCCCCATCCATATCCGGACGGAACAGCACACCCCTTTTACTCGCTCAAAAAGCCTTTATAATTGCGGACTACCATCTGAGATTCAATCTGCTTGATCGTCTCCAGAATAACGCCCACGATAATAATGATCGACGTTCCGCCAAAGGAAACGTACGCCTTAAATACACCGTTAAAGAAGATCGGTATCAGCACAACAATCGTCAGACCGATAGCACCGATCAGCACGATATAGTTCAGTATCCTGTTCAGATAATCCACGGTAGGCTTGCCCGGACGGATGCCGGGGATAAAACCGCCCTGCTTTTTCATATTGTCCGCCACTTCAATGGGATTGAAGGTGATGGAAGTATAGAAATAAGCAAATCCAATAATCAGCACAACATACAGGATCAGTCCGACCGAATATACCGGCTGGTTGGGATTAAACCAGTTGTTCTGATTCAGCGCCGCCAGAATCTTTCCGCCCACGCCGTCCGTAGACACGTTCAAAACGGATGCGATCATGCTCGGCATACTGAACAGCGACGATGCAAAGATTACCGGGATAACGCCTGCGGTGTTTACCTTCAGGGGAATATAGGTGGACTGTCCGCCCATCATTTTTCTTCCCTGCATTTTCTTTGCATACTGCACCGGGATACGTCTTGTGGCGTCGCTCAGAATGATAACGAGAACGATCGTCACCGCGATTACCGCCAGAATAATCAGCGCAGCCAGCGCGCCTCTTGCCAGAGTCTTGCCCTTCACAAAGGAATCATACAGCGTAGCAATATCCGACGGCACCCTGGAAAGGATGTTGATAACCAGGACAATCGAAATACCGTTGCCCACGCCCTTCTCAGTGATCTGCTCGCCGACCCACATAAGAAATGCGGAACCGGCCGTCAGAGCCACAACTACCGTAAGTCCTTTTATAAAGTTCATATCCGGGATCAGACTGCTGGAGCCGCCCTTTCCGAATGCAATCGTCATAGCCAGCGACTCTACCAGAGCCAGGCCTACGGTCACATAACGGGTAATTGTCGTAATTTTCTTTCTGCCCTCCTCGCCGTCTTTCTGCATTTCCTCCAACTGAGGAATCGCAATGGTGAGAAGCTGCATAATAATAGATGATGTAATATATGGCGTAATGTTCAGTGCAAAAATAGACATCTTTTCAAAGGAACCGCCCGTAAATGCACTGAAAAAGTTGAAGGCTCCATCCGTCTGGCTTGCAAACCAGTTTGCCAAAAACTCACGATTTACCCCTGGCACCGGAAGCTGTGAACCAAGACGAATCACAAGCAGCATGCCGAATGTATACAGCATGCGCTTGCGGATGTCCTTCACCTTAAACGCGTTACGAAGTGTTTCAAACATCAGATCACCTCTGCTTTTCCACCAACTGCCTCGATTTTAGCTTTCGCGCCTTCACTGAAAGCATTTACTTTAACAGTAAGCTTCTTTGTAAGTTCCCCATTTCCGAGTACCTTTACGCCGTCTTTTGCACTCTTGATTACGCCTGCTTCGATCAATTTCTCAATCGTCACTTCCGTATCATTATCAAATCTCTCAAGCGCGCTGACATTGATCGCTTCGATATCCAGCGTATTTCTGTTCGTAAAGCCTCTTTTCGGGATACGTCTGTACAAAGGCATCTGTCCGCCTTCAAAGCCCGGTCTCGGAGCACCGGAACGAGCCTTCTGACCCTTATGACCTTTACCGGCTGTTTTTCCGTTTCCTGAACCGTGTCCGCGGCCGCGTCTGAAATTATCACTCTGCCTGGAACCTTCTGCCGGTCTTAAGTTTGATAAATCCATCATGGCACCTCCTTATTCTGAGTTTAGATTTCCTCTACTTTAACTAAATGCTGTACCTGTTTTACCATTCCCATTGTCGCTGCGTTGTTCGGAAGCTCAACGGTCTTGTTCAGCTTCTTCAGGCCAAGGGCAGCAACCGTAGCACGATGTTTCGGGATTGCACCAATTGTAGATTTTACTAAGGTTACTTTTACTTTATCTGCCATTTTTCCAATCCTCCTATGCGCGAACTTCTTCTACAGATTTCCCGCGCAGTCTTGCTACTTCCTCCGGGGATTTGAGCTGTTTCAGTCCCTCCAGCGTTGCCAGAACAACGTTCTGTTTATTTCTGGAGCCCAGAGATTTTGTACGGATATTGCGGATTCCGGCCATTTCCAGTACGTTACGTGCAGGACCGCCTGCGATAACACCGGTACCTTCGGGAGCTCTCTTTAATACTACATGGGAGCCGCCGAACTTTCCTTCAAAGTCGTGCGGGATACTTGCGTTTTCGTCCAGTGCAACTGTAATCAGTTTCTTTGCAGCGTCTTCTTTGCCCTTACGGATAGCTTCCGGAATTTCAGTAGCTTTTCCAAGTCCGGCACCAACGTGTCCATTGCCGTCGCCGACAACCACCAGAGCTGTGAAACGCATATTACGTCCGCCTTTAACCGTCTTGGATACACGTTTGATCGCCACTACCTTGTCGGTCAATTCAAACTGATTTGCATCAATGATTTCACGTTTCATGTGTCTACCTCCTAAAATTCCAGACCAGCTTCTCTGGCTGCATCTGCTAATGCCTGAATCTTACCCTGATATATGAAGCCGCCTCTGTCAAAGACAACGGTTTTAATTCCTTTCTCCAGAGCTTTCTCGGCAATTACTTTTCCTAAGTATGCTGCTGCATCAACGTTATTCGTCTTCTCCAGCTCTGCTTTTACCTCTTTCTGAAGGGTACATGCAGAAACCAGCGTATTTCCGACTGTATCGTCAATAATTTGAGCATACATATGATTATTGCTTCTAAACACAGCCAGACGCGGTCTTTCAGCAGTGCCTGCAAAACGATTACGAATTTTTCTGTGTTTATTTACACGAACTTTTGTTCTTGATTCTTTACTAACCATTTTCACACTCTCCTTACTTATTTTTTACCAGTCTTACCAACTTTACGTCTGATCACTTCATCAGCATACTTAATACCCTTGCCCTTGTAGGGTTCCGGAGCTCTCTTTTCTCTGATTTCAGCTGCGTATTGGCCAACTTTTTCTTTATCAATCCCTTTTACCGTAATCTTGTTTCCTTCCACTACGGCCTCAAGGCCCTCCGGATCAATCATCTCTACCGGATGGGAATAGCCAAGAGATAAGGTCAGTTTATTTCCCTGCTTTGCCGCACGATAACCTACGCCGTTCACTTCCAGAACCTTCGTATAGCCTTCGCTTACGCCCACAACCATGTTGTGAATCAGGGTTCTTGTCAGGCCGTGCAGGGATTTCATCTTCTTTAAATCATTTGGTCTTGTAACGATCACATGACCGTCCTCAACCTTAATATCCATTTCTGCAGGGAGCACTCTTTCCAGTGTACCCTTGCTGCCCTTTACCGTCACCTTGTTGCCCTCTGCAACAGTCACTGTGACGCCTGCCGGAATAACTACCGGCATTCTTCCGATACGTGACATGTTTCATGTCCTCCTTACTTAAATTTTCGGAACGGAATCCACCGCTCTGTTTTCAGTCAAGATTCAACATTTACCACACAAACGCCAGAACTTCGCCGCCAACCTGCAGTTTGCGCGCTTCTCTGTCGGTGATAACGCCTTTGTTTGTGGAAAGAATTGCCACGCCGAGTCCGCCAAGCACACGGGGGATCTCATTCTTGCCCGCATAAACGCGAAGACCGGGTTTGGAAATTCTCTTAATACCTGAAATAATTTTTTCGTTCTTATCTGCGCCGTACTTCAGCGTGATACGAATAATCGGGAAACCGCCTTCTTCAACGACTTCATATTTTGTGATGTAGCCCTCATCCAGCAGGATGTTTGCGATGGCAAGTTTCATTTTCGACGACGGCACATCTACTGTATCATGTTTTGCAGTGTTCGCATTACGGATTCTTGTAAGCATATCTGCAATCGGATCGCTCATAGTCATCTGATATGTCCTCCTTCATTTAGACTCTATACGTTTTATTTACCAGCTTGCTTTCTTAACGCCCGGGATCTGTCCCTTATATGCCAGTTCACGGAAGCAGATTCTGCAAATACCGTATTTTCTCAAATAAGCATGCGGACGACCACAGATTCTGCAGCGGTTATACTCTCTTGTGGAGAACTTCTGTTTACGCTGCTGTTTTAACTTCATTGCTGTCTTAGCCATGAATTCTTCCTCCTATTTCTCTGATAACGGCAATTACTTTGCAAAAGGCATATTGAACTGTGTCAGAAGCTCGCGGGCTTCCTCGTCGGTCTTTGCGGTCGTTACAAAAATAACGTCCATACCTCTTACTTTATCCACTTTATCGTACTCAATTTCCGGGAAAATCAACTGCTCTTTGATGCCCAGAGCATAGTTGCCTCTGCCATCAAATGCATTCGGGTTTACGCCGCGGAAGTCGCGCACACGCGGAAGCGCCAGGTTAATCAGACGGTCCACAAACTCATACATCTTCTCGCCGCGCAGCGTTACCTTGCATCCGATTGCCATACCCTCTCTGATTTTAAAGTTTGCCACAGAATTCTTTGCTCTGGTCAGAACTGCCTTCTGGCCTGTGATCGTCTCCATGTCCTTCACAGCGGACTCCAGAAGTTTTGCGTTTTCCTTCGCCTCGCCGACACCCATGTTGACTACTACCTTGTCAAGCTTCGGAACTTCCATGATATTTTTATATCCGAACTTTTTGATCATAGCGTCTACGATCTCGTTCTTGTAAGTTTCTTTGAGTCTACTCAACTGTATGGCCTCCTCTCTCTATTAATCAATCACTTCGCCGGTAGCTTTTGCCACGCGGACTTTTTTATCTCCGTCCATCTTGAAGCCAACTCTTGTTGTCTTGCCGCCAACCAGCAACATTACATTGGAAATATGGATGTAAGCTTCTTTGTTCACAATGCCGCCCTGCTGATTTGCCGCAGAGGGTTTTGTGTGCTTGGAAACCATATTCACGCCTTCTACGAGGACTCTGTTATTCTTTACGTCAACCGCCAGAACCTTGCCCTCTTTGTCTTTATCTTTGCCGGCGATTACTCTGACGTTATCGCCTTTCTTGATCTTTAACGCTGACATCTGCTACCTCCTTATAATACTTCCGGAGCCAGGGAAACGATCTTCATGAACTGCTTATCACGAAGCTCTCTGGCAACCGGCCCAAAAATACGGGTTCCTCTTGGATTCTTGTCATCTTTAATGATGACTGCAGCATTCTCATCAAATCTGATATAAGAACCGTCTTTACGGCGGGTCTTGTTTACTGTACGAACAACGACAGCCTTCACAACATCGCCCTTTTTCACAACGCCGCCTGGTGTTGCATCTTTAACCGTAGCAACGATAATGTCACCGATACTTGCATATCTTCTGGTAGAACCGCCCATAACTCTGATACAAAGCAACTCCTTTGCACCGGTGTTATCAGCAACTCTAAGTCTGCTTTCCTGCTGAATCATGCTGATATACCTCCTATACTATTTCACTCTCTCAGTGATTTCAACAAGTCTCCACCTCTTATCCTTGGATAACGGTCTTGTCTCCATAACCTTTACGGTATCACCGATGTTGCACTCGTTGTTCTCGTCATGTGCTTTCAGTTTATATGTGCTCTTTACAACCTTTTTGTAAAGAGGATGCTTTACATGGTCTTCCACTGCAACAACGATCGTCTTATCCATCCTGTTGCTGACAACCTTACCTGTACGGGTTTTTCTAAGATTTCTTTCCACGTCCATTAGCTCCTTTCAGGTTTCCCTACGCATTTGCCTTCTCAGTGATAACCGTCTGAATTCTGGCAATGTTCCTGCGGACTTCCTTAATTCTGCTCGTGTTATCCAGCTGATTGGTTGCGTTCTGGAATCTCAAATTGAAAAGTTCCTTTTTAGCAGCTACTAATTCTTCATTTAATTCTGCAGCTGATTTGTTGTTTAAATCTTCTACATACTTATTAATTTTCACTGTTATCACCGCCTTCTAAATCCGCACGGGAAACGATCTTGCATTTACACGGTAATTTATGCATAGCAAGACGCAACGCTTCGCGGGCTACTTCCTCCGGTACGCCTGCAAGTTCAAACATTACGCGGCCCGGCTTTACAACTGCTACCCAATACTCCAGTGTTCCTTTACCGGAACCCATACGTGTTTCTGCCGGTTTTGCCGTTACCGGTTTATCCGGGAAAATCTTGATCCAGACTTTACCGCCACGCTTGATGTAACGCGTCATGGCAACACGGGCAGCCTCGATCTGGTTTGACTTGATCCAGCACGGTTCCAAAGCAACGAGTCCGTATTCACCGTTGGAGATTTTGTTGCCGCGAAGGGCTTTGCCAGCCATGCTTCCACGGAACTGTTTACGTCTTTTTACTCTCTTTGGCATTAACATTATTTATCGCTCCCTTCCTTTGCCGCTTTTGTGGGAAGGATTTCGCCGTTATAAATCCACACCTTTACGCCAAGCTTGCCGTAGGTAGTGTCTGCTTCTGCGAATCCATAGTCAATATCTGCACGAAGTGTCTGCAGGGGGATTGTTCCCTCGCTGTAAAATTCAGTACGAGCTATATCTGCACCGCCAAGACGTCCGGAAACAGCCGTCTTGATTCCCTTTGCGCCGGTCTTCATGGTTCTGCCCATGGTAGACTTCATAGCGCGACGGAAAGATACACGGTTTTCAAGCTGCTGTGCAATATTCTCTGCAACAAGCTGCGCGTCTCTGTCCGGTCTCTTTACTTCCTTGATATCAACCAGCAGTTTCTCCTTTGTCAGCTTCTGAACCTCTGCTTTTACCTTTTCGATCTCAGAACCGCCTTTTCCAATCACTACGCCCGGTTTTGCGGTGTAAACGATCACTTTTACTCTGCCGGATGCTCTTTCAATCTCAATCTTGGAAACACCGGCGCTGTACAATCTTTTCTTCAGATATGTTCTGATCTTGTTGTCTTCCACAAGATAATCAGCAAAATCAGACTCTGCATACCACTTGGAATCCCAGTCTTTAATAACCCCGACTCTTAAGCCGTGCGGATTAACTTTCTGTCCCATGCTCTACCTCCTATCTCTCATTCAGCACAACAGTAATGTGGCTCATTCTCTTTTCGATGCGGTAAGCCCTGCCCTGTGCCCTCGGTCTGATTCTTTTCATTGTCGGTCCCTTATTTGCGTAGCACTCCTCAACATAAAGGTTTTCTCTGCTCATGCCGTTGTTGTTCTCAGCATTTGCAATTGCCGACTCCAAAAGTTTCTTGATTAATGTAGAAGCATATCTCGGATTGTAGGTAACAATACCGAGCGCTGTCTGCACGTCTTTGCCTCTGATGGCATCTAATACAAAACATGCTTTCTGGACAGATACTCTCGCGTAAGATAACTTTGCGGATGGTCTTGTGTCCTTCTTAGCATTTCTCTCTCTCTTGATCTGGGATCTATGTCCTTTCGCCATGAATGAAACCTCCTTTCAACTTATCCTAGCGGGATTTTTTCTCGTCTTTGCCATGTCCGCGGTAGGTTCTGGTAGCAACAAACTCTCCGAGCTTGTGGCCTACCATATCCTCTGTGATATATACCGGAACATGTCTTCTTCCGTCATGAACTGCAATTGTATGTCCAACCATCTGCGGGAAAATCGTTGAACGGCGGGACCAGGTTTTAATTACCTGCTTGCTGCCTGCTGCGTTCATCGCGTTTACCTTTTTCAGTAAACTCTCATCTGCAAACGGTCCTTTTTTCAGTGAGCGAGCCATAGGTTCTAACCTCCTTTATTTTTCGATTAATATTAGTTGATTGCTCTGCCGTCGCGTCTTCTGATAATCAGCTTGTTAGACGCTTTCTTTTTCTTTCTGGTCTTCAGGCCGAGAGCCGGTTTGCCCCAGGGTGTGCAGGGACCCGGACGTCCGATGCCGGTCTTGCCTTCACCACCGCCGTGGGGATGGTCGTTCGGGTTCATAACAGAACCACGCACCGTCGGGCGGATACCCATGTGACGCTTTCTTCCGGCTTTACCGATATTAATCAGATTGTGTTCTGCATTTCCCACTACGCCAACCGTAGCTCTGCAGACGATCGGAACCATTCTCATTTCTCCGGAGGGAAGACGAAGCGTTGCGTACTTTCCTTCCTTTGCCATGAGCTGTGCGCTGTTTCCTGCGCTTCTCACAAGCTGGCCGCCCTTGCCGGGATGCAGCTCGATGTTGTGTACCATAGTACCAACCGGGATTGCGGACAGCGGCAGGCAGTTGCCGATTCTCACCTCAGCATCCGGACCGTTCATGATCTTCATGCCGTCCTTCAGGCCCTGGGGAGCAAGGATGTAAGCCTTTTCACCGTCTGCGTAAGTGATCAGAGCGATATTTGCCGTTCTGTTCGGATCGTACTCGATACCCGTTACGTATGCCGGGATTCCATCTTTCTTGTTTCTCTTGAAATCGATAACTCTGTATTTTCTTCTGGAACCGCCTCCGCGGTGTCTTACAGTAATTTTACCCTGATTGTTGCGTCCGGAGTTCTTTCTGAGAGAAACCAGCAGGCTTTTCTCGGGCTCAAACTTTGTGATTTCAGAGAAATCAGAACCGGTCATATGTCTTCTTGACGGGGTATATGGTCTATAGGTTTTAATTCCCATTGTTGTTTCTCCTTTCGATATTAATTATCCTGCTTCGCAGCAGATATTGGATGCATCAGATGCATCTCGCGTACATGCCCCTTAGTGCATGCAGCCGCTCTTTTTAAAGTCCCTGGAAGATCTCAATATCCTTGGAATCCTTTGTCAGGGTTACGATCGCTTTTTTGGTCTTTGCCGTTCTGCCGACCGTCATGCCGCGGCGTCTTTTCTTGCCGTCCAGATTCATCGTATTGATGCTCTCAACTTTTGTTCCCTCGAACATTTTTTCAACCGCCTCTTTGATCTGGTTCTTTGTCGCTTCCGTGTGTACCTGGAATGTATATTTCTTTTCGCTCATGGCGTTCATACTTTTCTCAGTTACAATCGGCTTAAGGATTACATCATAATACTGAATTGCTGCCATTATGCGTACACCTCCTCGATTGCCTGTGCGGCTGCTTTTGTCATAACCAGCGTGTTATATTTCAGAATGTCGTATACGTTGATTGTGTTTGTCAGCGCCGTCTTTACATCGGCAATGTTCCTTGCGGACATCATTACGTTTGCATCGTTCTCATTCAGCACAACCAGCGCTTTCTCAGCGTTTACATTCTTCAGAACATTTACCATATTCTTTGTCTTGATATCCTCAAGCTTCAGCTCGTCAAGCACAACCAGCTTGTTTTCCTGAACCTTGGAGGTGAGTACGGATTTCAGTGCCGCCCTCTTTTCCTTTTTGTTCATCTTAAAGGAATAATCTCTGGGAACCGGAGCGAATACTACGCCGCCGCCCGTCCACTGGGGAGCTCTCGTTGAACCCTGTCTTGCATGACCGGTTCCTTTCTGTCTCCAGGGTTTTCTTCCGCCGCCGGAAACTTCAGAACGCGTCTTGGCTTTCTGTGTTCCCTGACGATTGTTTGCAAGCTGGCTGAGCACTGCCATGTGTACCAGATGTTCGTTGATCTCCACACCAAACACAGCGTCGCTGAGCTCCATCGTGCCAACTTCTTTGCCTTCCATATTGTAAACAGATACGCTTGCCATCTGTGTGTTCCTCCTTTCCTAATAAAAGCTTATTTACCAACTTTTACAGTTTCTTTAATTGTTACCAAAGATTTCTTCGGTCCCGGAACAGCGCCCTTTACCAGAAGCAGATTGTTTTCCGCATCTACTCTTACCACTTCCAGATTCTGGATGGTAATGCGCTTATTTCCCATCTGACCCGGCATCTTCTTTCCTTTAAATACCTTGCTCGGATCGGATGCCGCACCATTGGAACCTGCATGACGGTGGAACTTGGAACCGTGAGCCATCGGGCCTCTGTGCTGTCCGTGTCTCTTGATGGCGCCCTGGAAGCCTTTTCCTTTGGAGATCGCCGTCGCGTCTACCTTATCGCCTGCCGCAAAGATATCCACTTTGATTTCCTGCGCCGGCTTATATTCCTCTGCGTTGTCAAATCTGAACTCTCTGACATATCTCTTGCAGCCCACACCGGCCTTGTTGAAATGGCCTTTTTCCGGCTTGTTCACAAGTTTTTCTCTCTTGTCTGCAAAGCCAACCTGAACTGCGCTGTAACCGTCGTTCTCAACTGTTTTTACCTGTGTCACCACACAGGGGCCAGCCTGAAGAACCGTTACCGGAGTGAGTACTCCGTCGTCGCTGAAGATTTGAGTCATTCCGACTTTTGTTGCTAAAATCGCTTTCTTCATTATTATACCTCCTGTTTTTCTACAGCGGATCGGCACTGCCGATCATACTAGGAAAACCTAGCTACCTTATTTGGTTTTCATTTTGATATCAATGTACACGCCGGCCGGCATTTCCAGTCTGGACAGCGCATCTACCGTCTTCTGGGTCGGTGTGATGATATCGATCAGTCTTTTATGAGTTCTCTGTTCGAACTGCTCTCTGGAATCTTTGTATTTGTGTACGGCACGAAGAATCGTAACTACCTCTTTCTTTGTGGGAAGGGGTACCGGTCCGCTCACCTGAGATCCGTTCTTTTTTACAGTTTCGATGATTTTCTTTGCGGATGCATCAATCAGCTGATGATCATACGCTTTCAGTGTGATTCTCATTACTTGACTTGCCATAAAAAAAGTCGCCTCCTTTTCGCACTTTACATCAGTACGACAAGCGGTGACTGTACACTCTCCCGTGTGTATCATAGATTCCACACGTTGTTTCCGGTCGGTGCCGGACAGTTTTATTCTTGTACAGTGACTTGTCGCCAGTTTTATAACTTGACATTCGCTCCACGGAAAACCTGCAGTTTCAAAGAGCTGCAGCAACCTCACGCTTCTACGCTATCAAGGTCACAACACTTGCATTATATATGAAAAATTTACCTCATGCAAGGATTTTTTTTAAAATATTGCATTTTTTTCAGTACATTTCAGGTTTTCTTGAACATTTTCACTCTATGAATTATAATAAAGCTTACTTTAAAATACAAGACATTTATCAAATAGGAGAGCATAACCGTTATGTGGATTGCAGATCAGTGGAAAGATTATGAAGTGATAGATACTTCCAGCGGAGAAAAGCTGGAGCGGTGGGGCGATTACCTTCTGGTGCGGCCCGATCCCCAGGTCATCTGGAATACGCCGAAAACCCTGCGGGGCTGGAAGCATCCCAATGCCCATTATCACCGCAGCAAAAAAGGTGGCGGCGAATGGGAGTTTTTTGACCTACCCCAGCAATGGAGCATCCGTTACGGTGATCTGACCTTTCAGTTAAAGCCGTTCAGCTTCAAGCACACAGGGCTCTTTCCCGAACAGGCCGCCAACTGGGACTGGTTTTCCGATAAAATCAGAACCGCCGGACGGCCCGTGAAGGTTCTGAACCTGTTTGCCTATACCGGAGGCGCCACCCTGGCAGCCGCAGCGGCGGGCGCCTCTGTCACCCATGTGGACGCCTCAAAGGGAATGGTCGGCTGGGCGAAAGAAAACGCCCGCTCCAGCGGGCTTTCAGAGGCTCCGATCCGCTGGATTGTAGACGACTGCGTAAAATTCGTAGAACGGGAAATCCGCCGGGGGAACCATTATGACGCTGTCATCATGGATCCGCCCTCCTACGGCCGCGGCCCAAAGGGCGAGATCTGGAAGATCGAGGACGCCATCTATCCCCTGGTGCAGCTCTGCGCGAAGCTGCTCAGTGAGGAACCGCTTTTCTTCCTTATTAATTCCTACACCACCGGACTTGCGCCTTCCGTTCTTTCCTATATGATGGGGACGGAACTGAACTCTTTTGGCGGGCACGTCAGCGCTCAGGAGGTTGGTCTGCCGGTGTCTTCAAACGGCCTGGTGCTGCCCTGCGGCGCTTCCGGGCGCTGGGAGCGATAAATCCGGGTGCCAGCACAATGCCCGCCATCGCTATTATCCCGCAGATGCAAAGCGCCAGCCCCACTCCAAGTCCCGGCGTGCGGTAAACCAGCAGAATCTCATGGCGGCCCGCTTCCAGGGGCACCGCCGAGAACATATAATTGGCTTTTAAAATCTTCTGCTTCTTCCCGTCCACGTAGGCGCTCCAGCCGCCGTCATAGGGAATGGAAAGGCAGAGGATTTTATTTTCTGAAACATCCACGCAGCCCTTTACGGTATCTGTGCCGATCACTTCATTCTCCCAGGCGTCTGCCTTCCGCGCGGCAATGTAACCGCCGTAGGAATCCACCGGCTGGCGCCAGATGGAAATTTCATCAAAGGTATAACGCCCTCTTGCAGGAAAGGTGATCGTGATGGCCGTTGGATTTTCTTCTGTATATCCCAGGTTTACCATATGGTCATGAATCCCGGAGGACCAGTTTGCTTTCGCTGTAGAATGTAGAAACCGCCGGCTGCGCGTCTGCCCCGATACAGAAAACGTAATCGTAATCCCCAGTTCGTCCTTGGTTCCTTCGTAGTCAAGCCCTGCTATGTGAACATAATATTCTCCGGGTCCTGCGCTGTCTCCCGCTATCTCAAGCGTAACCGACGCATCTCTCTTGGACACGACAAAGGCGTTTTCATCAACCGCCACTTTTCCTTCCTGCCGTACGATCTGACAGTCAAGCTTTTCTCCGCCGTGTACCGGTTCTCCTTTTTCCAGGCCCTCCGGCATTTCTTCCAGAAGCACGCTCTGCAGCATCGCCTCCTCTTTCTGCACTCCGTTAAGCCCCGCTAAGTCTTCCTCTGTAATGCAGGACATGTACGTATACCCCAGCGGCAGCGCATATTCATTTTCATACACAAAATATTTTCCGCTTTCCGTCAGAAAACGGAAGCCCCAGGGCACAGAAGCCTTCCTGTATGGGGAGATGTAATATTTCACTCCGGCCAATGCCCCGGCTCCGGCCCGCCTGTCCAGACCGCTGTAATAATACAGCCTGTGTACATTCATATTCAGCCCGATAAAACAGTCCGCCACAGCCCCCTGGGACAGGCTCCAGAAAAACTGGGTGCTGCGCGTTTTTCCGTTCACGGAAGAATTGACCTGCACCGCGTCTCCCGAATAGCGGAAAAATCCGCTGTCTTCCTGAAGTTCCCGTACCAGGTCGTCCGGATTGTCCTGCATCCTGGCCTCAACTTCTTTTGCCGACATAAAATATTCCGCCCTCGACGGGCTGTTCTGGCAGTAGGAATTCCACGCCGTTCCGAGAAGAACCACGGCCAGCATGCCAAGGGACAGATATGATTTTTTTATCTTTGTAAACGCCCCGACGGCAAGCAGCAAAAGGAAAACAATCATCAGACGCAGAATCCCTCTCATATTTTCAAATCTGCCGCATGCGTCGATATAGGCCGCCGTGAGCGCCGCCAGGAGAACAAAGCCCGTTCTGCCCTTTAATACAAAGCCCCGGCCGTCAAAGAAGACAAAATCCTCCCAGACCATAGTGACAATATATGCAATCATCATCCCGTAGCCCCAGGCCCACCGATTAGATACATAGGAAAAGCCATTCAGTATATGACCCGCTGCCGGAGTCAAAAGCATGAGCGTTCCCACAAGAAACATCGCTTTTATTCCGCCGGTATACTTTTTTCTGTTTTTTCCTGCAAAGAGAAAAAGAACTGCAAAAAACGCTGCGGCCCCGTAGGAAAGATTTGTCCAGCTTCCCGGGGACACCGGCCCTGTAAAAGCCGCCAGAAGGCTGCCGTAATAATTTTCCTGGTAAAGAAGATTCACCGCATGTTCCACGCCGGAACGGTTGTCCGACAGAAATACCCGGATCACAGGAAAAAGTATCGGAGCGCTTAAAAATACCCCGATAAGGGAACAGCCTCCGATCTTCGCAATACACCCCAGCGCCTCTCTGAAACGCTTCCTTCCAAACAGCGCGCAGCACCGCACCAGTACATAAATTACTGTCTGCAGCGCGATCATATAAAAGAAATAAAAATTGCTCGCAGCGGAAACAAACACGGAAAAAATCAGTACCCAAGGCTTTTCTTTTCTGAAAATCTTTTCTACGCCAATCAGAACAAAGGGCAGATAAATCATCGGATTTGCAAAAAACGGATGTCTGATTCCCGCAATGATAGTCCAGGAGCCAAACACATAGATAAAAGCACCGGCCAGGATCCCGACGCAATTCTTTTTCTTCATATAAATACAGTAGCACAAAAAAGCGATACCGCTCAGATATGCCCGCAGCACTATCAGAAAGCTGTACAGATATGCCGTATATTTTGCCGGCACAAATACTGCCAGCAGCGTCAGCGGATCTCCGATGACATAATAGTGAAAGGTAGTCAGAATATTCGCGCCGTAACCAATGGAAAAGTCCCATTCGGGAAACGTCAGCCGCCCCTCTGTAAAAAGCGTATGCACGATCCCGCGCAGCCACTCCCCGTAATACCGCAACGCCCGGTAATGCTGGTTAAACCCGTCGTTGACAGACACAAGGGTTTTCCCGGCGGCAGCAAAACTATGGTACACCACAGCCGCCATCATAAGGAACAGCCCAGTATAGATCAAAAAGCATTTTCTCTTTTCCGTTTTACTCATAAACTCCCTCCGGCCAAAAAGCTTCTGCTTTGATTATACCGCAGGAAGTATCACATTTCCATCACTTTTTCTTTTCCCATTCGGGTAAACTGTAGTATAATATATGGCAGAATAAGGAGGTATACTATGAAAACAGGACTTGTACTGGAAGGCGGCGCCATGCGGGGCATCTATACTGCCGGCGTGCTGGACGTCTTTATGGAACATAACATTATCACAGACGGAGTGATCGGCGTATCTGCTGGCGCAATCCACGGCTGCTCCTACGTATCCGGCCAGCATTACCGCAGCATCCGCTATTATCTGAGATATCACAAAAGCTGGAAATTTATGAGCTTCCGCTCCCTTCTGCTGACCGGCAATCTGGTGAACGCCAAATTCTGTTATGATGAGCTGCCCAACCGGCTGGATCCCTTTGACCACCAGGCTTTCATCACATCCCCCGCAGAATTTTATGTGACCTGCACAAATCTGAAAACAGGCCGCGCTGAGTACATCCGCTGCACGGATCTGCGCCGGCAGATGGACTATATGCGGGCCTCCGCCTCCATGCCTTTTGTCTCAAGAACCGTATGGATTGACGGCACACCTTATCTGGACGGCGGCGTTGCAGACAGCATCCCGCTGGAGGCCTTTCGCTCCATGGGCTTTGAGCGCAACATCGTGGTGCTTACCCAGGTGGACGGGTATCAGAAAAAGAGCTCCCGCCTTACGAGCAGCAAACACGCCTATCGGAAGTATCCGAACTTCCGTAAAGCGATTCAGGAACGGCCCCGGAAGTATAATCAGGAGCTTGCCCACATTCAACAGGCGGAGGCCAGAGGGGAAGTCCTTGTCATTCGTCCAAGCCGGGAAATGCATATTCACCGCACGGAAAAGGACCGCAAAAAAATTCTTGCCATGTACCGGCTGGGCCGGCACGATGCAAAGAAAAAGCTGCCGGAAATCCAAAGATTCCTGGCAGCCGCAAAAGACTGACAAAATTTTCTCAGCGCAGATGCTCCCGCAGGTGCTCATCCTCATATTCAAATATGCATCGCTCATACGCATTAATGATATGGGTATCCTGATATTTATCGTACCGCTTGTGGTTTCTTCCATAGGTCATGTGTACATGGCCGTGCACAAAAAACCGCGGGCGGTATTTTTCCATCAGCCGCACAAATTCCTGAAATCCCTGATGGGGCAGATCGCGGCCGTCGTTAATTCCGTAGGCCGGAGCGTGCGTCAGCAAAACATCAAATCCTTTATGCTTCCAGAGCTGCCGCCACAGCCGCTGCGTGCGGCGGCGCATCTGCTCGTCCGTATACTGATTTCCCCCGGGACGGTAACGCATAGAGCCTCCCAGGCCCAGGATACGGATTCCCTGAAACTCATAAATCTCATCATCAATGCAGATGCAGCCCTCGGGGGGCTTTATCTTATATTTGTCGTCGTGATTCCCATGAACGTAGAGCACCGGGATGGCGTACATTGTCGTCAGAAACGACAGATAATCCGCATCCAGGTCGCCCGCCGAAAGAATCAGGTCTACACCCTCAAGCTTTTCGCGCTCATAAAAATCCCATAAGTATCTGGACTCCTCGTCCGCAATGGCCAGTATTTTCATTCTTCCGTCACTTCCACGCCCTGCTGCAGAACCACCGGCTTTGCTTTTTCTTCCAGATCCGCCATCTTTGGAATACTTCCGATTACATTTTCTGCCAGCCAGTCCATGGTGATAATCTTCTCCGGCGTAAGGGTCGTTTCTTCCTCCCCCTGCACAACGCCGGTCTGAGAATACAAAATACCCGAAAACGGATTAAATTCTCCCGAACTGATCGTATTTTTCAGAAGCTCCACCAACCGTGAGGTGCCCACCGGAAGGTTGTGGGAGCACACCACGTCAATGACTCCCGCCGACATTCCCCACCAGTAATTTACAGACTTTACCTTTGAGTTTTCTTCATTTTTCCATGTCCCGCTCAAAATATTGCGGATCATCTTTTCGTAAAATTTTCCCCAATGCCACAACGGCATCGCCAGGTTGTGAGGCCACTCCTCATCCAGCTTAAAAATACCAAAATGACGGGAGCCCTCGCTCTTTCCGGGAATGATAATATCCTTTCCCGACACATAGGATACTCCCTCCGACCGAAATCTCTCATAGATATCCACATGTTTTCTTGAGGTCCACTCCACAAAAATCTTAGCCCGGGGGGTCACAAGCTTTGCGCCCAACGCAAAGGCGTTGACATTCGCCACCGTACCGTAAATTGGGTAATCCGCAATATAGCCAAGCCTGCCGTTCTCCGACATCGCCCCGGCAATTGCCCCCATCAGATATTTTGCCTCGTACATCCGAGCGCTGTAGGTCCGTATAAATCCATGGCTTGCCAAAAGAGAACAGTTCAGGATTTTTACATTCGGATGCTCCACTGCCGCCTTGATGCTGGCCCTTGCCAGTACCGGCGAGGTGGTAAAAATAATCGTATTTCCTTCGTCCACCGCCCGGGCAATCATGTCCGCCGCGCTCTTTTCGTCCACACTTTCCAGATGATACTCCGCAATTCTCACCTGATCCGGGAACATCTGCTGAAGGTGCATACGTCCCAGGTCATGGGCGTACGTCCAGCCGGACTTCTTTGGATCTGTCTCATGCACAAAGGCAATTTTCAGCTGCGGAGAGCTTAGGGGAATCAGCCGCTGCAGCAGCGGTTTTTTCTGCTCCCTGGGGGTCATCTGGATCTCCACGGAGTCCTCCTTCGCAAGGGCGTCGAACATCTTCCAGCTTCTTGTAAGCTTTTCCTTAAGCTCCGCTGTCGTCATGCTGTCCAACTCGCTGTACCCATAAATCTCAAGAAAATCCAGAAAGGCGTCGCCGGACGTAATTTCCAGCTTATCGCCTCCATTAGCCCTGTACATGGAAACAAATCTTGAGAAAAGAGAGCTGAAATTCAGCCGGTCGTCGTCGCTCCAGATTTCATCCGGGCGCTTGCCCAGAAGCCGCTGCAGCTTTGCATAGCGTCCCTCCTCCGAAAATTCCACATAGTTGATGGATGAGAGATTGTAAAAATCCATAAATTCATAGTAAATTCTGTTTTTCTTTTCTTCGGTGCGGGGCGGTACGACTCTTATCACCGTTCCCGGAACGGAAACCGCGTCAAAATACTTCAGCACGCTGACGCGCTTATTTCCCTCCTCGATATAAAAACGGTTCATATACTCGTAAGCTTTTACCGGCTCCCGGATTCCTTCCTCCAGATGGGACTCGCAAAGCCGCGACCATTTTCCCGCAAACTCAGTGGATTCGCCGAGAATAGGCATAAAATTTGCCGCAAATGCCTGGCTTCTTCCCGCCGTTTTCGTACCGACAATCTGCTCTGTGGGGATCTGCACCAGCCCAAGCGGGTATTCCATAATAGAATTTGCCGCCTCCGGTATTTCGTCCAGCACCGCCAGATACGGATATAACCCCTTCGCCGTACGCGACGCCACTTCTTTTTTCCCCAGCTTCAATGCTTTTGCATAATCTTCATTCGGCATAAATGCTCTCCTTTAATCAAACAGATAAATGCTGAAAAATGCTACCCGATCCATACCGCACCAGTACTCCATACCGCACTGCGCGGCCATATCCGCCGCATGTATGCTGTACGCGGACAGGCAGGACGCAATCTTTTGCGGAAAACGGCAGGGCTTCCCCTCGATTTTCGCACAGACGGAGCAAGCGGAACAGGGTCCCGCCATCACCGGAAGGCCCACAATTCCCTGATTTTGCAGGCGCTCCACCAGCGCCCAGGAAATCATATTATGAAATTTTTTTGCTTCCTTTGTCTGGGCAGAATCCATAATGTCGTCCACCGGCTGTATTGTCTGCAAAATAAGCGCCTTTTTATATTTTCTGACGCGCTCCTCCATCTGCTGGGGTGTCCCGCAGTCCGGCGGGCAGGCGTAATTGCGGCCGTAATTTCCACATTCATTCGCCTCGCAGCAAGCCCGCAGGCTGTGTATAAACGTCAGCTTTTCCACCGGAAGCACCGCCGCCTTCGTAAAGCCCTCCTCCCGGGCCATCTGTATCATTTCCGCTTCTGTCATCATTTTTGCAATAGTTTCCTTTCCTGCCGCATATTTCTGTCGTAAATCAGCTTCAGCCCTTTCAGCGAAAGCTCGTCGTCGATCACAATTTTTTCCTTACAATAAGGGATGATACGGTTTGCCATGCCTCCTGTGGCCACCGCAGGCATGTCTGCCTGCATTTCTTCCCGGATGCGCGCTACCACGCCGTCAATGCAGGCGGCGTTTCCATAGATCACGCCGCTTTTCATGCAGTCAATCGTATTGCTTCCGATCAGTTTTTTGGGAGGCTCCACGCTGATTTTCGGAAGATAGGAAGTGCGAAGACTCATCCCCTCCAGCGATACGTCAACGCCCGGCATAATCATGCCGCCGATCACCTGACGTTTTTCATTGACCACCATAACGGTAGTGGCCGTTCCCATATCCACCACAATCAGCGGCGCTCCGTACTGAGCGATACCCGCCACCGCACCCACCGCAAGATCCGGCCCCAGCTGGCCCGGATCGTCTATTTTAATGTCAAGCCCGGTTTTTACCCCCGGCCCCACCACCATCATTTCGCGGCAGATCACCTTCTCAGCCGCCCTTCGCATTACCGGCGTTACCGGCGGAACGGAGGAGGATAAAATTCCTCCGGTAATCTCCGACGTATCCACACTGTACAGATCCAGCAAAATTTTCAGGCTGATCGCATACTCCACCGCCGTTTTCTTTAAGTCTGTATAAATTCGCTCTTTAAATACCGTGCCGTCATCTCCGATGCAGCCGATTACAATATTTGTATTTCCAATGTCAATCGCCAGAACCATACACCGCTCCCTGCAGGCATCTCCCGCCATAAAAATCATTATGCTACGGTTTAAAAATAGCATGTTTCCCTGATGAACGCAAGCAGATATTCATCCACATGCGCTTCACATGCGCACACAGTATTCATCCACATGCACAATGCACTGACGTCAATTCTGAGGCAGCTCTCCAAGCGCCAAAAGGCCGCGCCGCAAATGCACAGACATTTACGGTGCGGCCTGTAAAGAAGGGCCGTTATCTTCTTCGCAGTCCCTTTGCGCGCAGAATCAAAGGTTCATCCATCCCCCGTCACAGGTAAGGATCACTCCATTGATAAAGCGCGATTCATCACTTGCCAGAAACAGAGCTGCATTGGCAATATCTTCCGGCATACCAAGCTCAGGCGAGTGAACCAGAAGGCTGCTGGTACGCGAAAACCCAAATTCGTCCGCCTGCGGCATCACCAGGGGAATATCGGTAATCACCCCGCCGGGCGCAATTCCATTGCAGCGAATCCCTTCTTCCATATACATAAATGCCGTATTTCTCGTGGCCGCTGTCAGCGCTGCTTTGGAGGCGCAGTAAGCAGCTCCGGCTGTATTGTGAACTGCTCCCACAGAGCAGGTATTAATAATATTTCCGCCGCCTCCCTGAGCCAAAAACACTTT
Organism: Eubacteriales bacterium; assembly: GCA_030524785.1. Classification (GTDB taxonomy): domain Bacteria; phylum Bacillota; class Clostridia; order Lachnospirales; family Lachnospiraceae; genus Marvinbryantia. Next base: position 36,267 of record JAUNFZ010000001.1, on the reverse strand, counting down.
TACCGCTTTTCTCATAGCATACATAGGCCCGTATGTATTCACTTTCATCTGGCGCTCCAGCATTTCGTCAGACATATCTCCAACCGCCGTATTATCGTCCATGATCCCTGCGTTATTTACCAGTACATCCAGCCTGCCAAAGGTCTTTACCGCAAAGTCAATCATCGCCTCATTATCTTCTCTTTTGCTTACATCACCCGGAAACGCTGCCGCTTCCCCCGGGGCATCCTTCAGTTCTTTTACCAGTTCTTCAAGGCGTTCTCTGCGGCGTGCCACCGCAACCACTTTTGCCCCCTCCTGGACGAAACGTTTTGCAATCGCCTGCCCCATTCCGGCAGAAGCGCCTGTTACCACGATAACTTTCTGCTCTAATCTCATATTTTCTTCTCCTTTTCCATCCCGCTTTTTTTGATTCCCGCCTCTTTCCCGCGGCGGTGCCGTTTTTACAGCCAGCACTTATCGACCACTACCGCAGGCGAATCGTTGCTTCCCACGGTAAGTTCCGTGCCGTTTAACGCCCGCCGTGCCTCAACGACAGCAAATCCAATATTCTTTTCCACGGTGTATCCATAGACGGCCGTCCGGACAAAGCCGCAGGGTACTCCCCGGTAATACACGGTCTCCCTCTGGGCAATATCCTCGTAGGATTCCGCCAGATATTCAAGCCCCACCAGCTTATATTCCGGTCCATCCTCCTTTGCCTTTACAAGAGCCTCCCGGCCGATAAACTCTTTCTCCAGATCCACAGACCAATCGAGCCCACATTCAAACGGCGTCAGGCCGTACATATCCTGGCGCAGCGCAAATCCTTTTTCTACCGGAAGACTGCGGACATATACCTCCAGCACCGTCACCTCCGAAGCGCCGAATTTTTTGGCTTCCGCCCGAATGGCTTCGCAAACTGCCTTTGTATCCTCCGTCCTGCAATATATTTCGTATCCCAGCTCCCCGGTAAATCCGCTGCGGTGGATTTTCACTTTCATATCTCCGATTTTGTTATCCTCTGACTGAAAACGCTTCAGCCCGTCCGCAGATTTTTCCAGAAGCGCATTGACCACCTGCAGAGAATTTGGTCCCTGCACCGCATACATATCAATTTCTTTCGTCATGTCCCTGTACAGGACGTCTTCCCCGTTCTGATGGCTTTTCATCCATTCGATCATCTGCGGCGCATACAGCGTGGATACCCAGTAATGGTTTTCTCCTATATGCATCACAATGGTATCGTCAATAATCTTTCCATCCTCATTCAGCATGGTCGTGTATTTGCTCCGCCCCACAGCCGCCTTTGCAATATGATTCACAAACAGCCGATCTAAAAAAGCCGCGCTGTCCGCTCCTTTTACCTCCACAAGGTCGTGAGTCCACCGGTACCATCCGGCATTTTCTCTCACCGCCTGATGCTGCATCCTCGCAGCAGTATCTTCTCTGAATAACATGGCAGATCCCCCTTCCTGCTAAACCATTTTTTTATCAATTTTACGCGCTACAACAATCATCATCTCGTCCGTATCTTTGTTCTCAAACCAGCAGGACCACTCCGGGGAAACCATGGTTTTTACCATGTTATGCCACAAAATTTCATAACCTATCGTCATCTCATCCACCGGAGCCATCGGAAAACGTCCGTTAAAGGTGTCGGCATCCACCTGAATACGGATTTCCTCTTTCGTAAAACATTCCAGCCGGTTGGGAACCAACTGCGTATCCAGAATATTTTTAATATAGCCGCCCATCAGCCGCGGATCATTATCCCCGATCTCTCTTGGAACGCCAAGCCAGCTGCGCAGTCCCTCTACCGCAAACGGCTCAATAAACGCATTTTTTCCGGCTGTTGCAAATACGATTTTAAAAATACGTTCAAATTCTTCCTCCGACTCGGCCATTTCCCGAATGGCAATCAGCGGAAAGGCAACACACCAGACCCATCCTTTTTCCATGCACCAGCGATAAGCCCACTCAAAGCTTTTCTCCTCACCAAAAGCGTTGGAATAGTAATCATTTCTTATGATCTGACCGTCTCTCACCATCCGTTCCCTGGGTGTATTATGAACGGGCATCGCCGGCTGGTTCATATGATCCATCCATCCCTGTTCTCCCTGTCCAAAGACATCACGGCGCTCCGCCACAACCCGGCAGTGACAATCTCCGCATCCCCTGGCTTCGCACATATTCAGCGCCACCTCATTTTCACCTGTGGGGCTGTTCAGGTTAAAATTTGCCGTAAACATCGCCGTGGTCATATTGCAGAGTTCCGCTCCCACAATATCCCAGGGACATGTATCCAGTTCTTTCTCCACGCGATCCCTGGTAAACTGAATCACGCGGCCTGCCATATTTTCGTATTCATCCCCGGAGTCTCCGAAAATTGCCCCCAGCCAGGAAGATTTCTCGCAAAATTCCGGAATGTTCCATTCATCATAGAACCCGTTCATATATTCCTCGCTGGAAGCCGCCATATTCATCATATAAGAAATATCGCAGATCGCGCTGGTTCTCTTTTCAAAATCCGGTTCAAGAATCCTCATGACCTGAAAAACATTTGCGCAGAAGGAAGCAATCTGGCGCGTTGCATACTTATACGCTTCTTTTTCCGGGATCAATTTTCCCCACACAGTTTCCACACATTTCTTTTGCTCAAGTTTGTCTGATAATGGCATATCAATACCTCCTTTTTCTTAATATTTAACGTTCTCAAACATTTTTGTACTCTTATTTTAAATCTCTATATCAAATTTCAGAAAGCCCTCAAAACGGCAGGATTTTCTTTCAGCTTCCGCTTTGCTTTGACGGGGAACCTTGTTCTTCCTGGCGGCATCCACGCAAATGACCGCATCCGTGCCGTCATTTAAAGGCTGTGGCCGCTTTCCTGACGTTTGTCTGCCCCGTCATTTTGCAGGGATATAGGTTTTGAAAAACATACAATTCGAGGGGTATTGTTTTGGCCAAATGTCTGAAATAAAACCTGCTTTTGGCGCCGTATTTGTGATATGATAAAAAAAAGAAGGGTGGTGTACAGAAGATATGAAGCTGAATACCGATATCATTTACAACGATCTTGTTTTGTCCGTTTCTGCTGAATTATCGGGAGTCCGAAAAAAAGAACTGCATCTTAGAAGACCGGAATACTATACAGATTCTTCAAAGGTATTCCTCGCAGACCATCTCTATGTCGTCAGGGCCGATAAGCTTACGCCAAAAACAGCGGCAGAACCCGGGACAGCTATTGTCTGCATTGGAGACAGCGTATATCTGCCCTATTACCGCCAGAGATGCTCTGTCATTCAGATCCGTGAAAAGACCGACTGCTTTCAAATTTTTAATATTCTGACAGAAATCTATAATAAATATGATCTCTGGAGCGAAACACTGCAGCAAATTCTAAATACCAGCGCCAGTCTCCAGGAAATGATTGCCTGCAGCCAAACGATTTTCGGCAATCCGATCTTTATCCTGAACGCAAACCTTCATTATCTCGCCCGCTCGGATTACTCTGATATCGGCTTAGCCGAGTGGGAGTCCACCGTGCTTCGCTCGGCAGAAAACGGCGAGCTTCCGCTGCCTCTCTTTAGCAAATTTCTGGAGCTTCATGAAATGTCCACGCAGGTACAGGAGCCCATGCTGATCAATCTTTTAGACAGCAGTACCCTGAATGTCAATCTCTTTGAAAATAATGAGTATTGCGGTTGCCTTTCCATCGATTACCGTCTCCGTCCCCACCGCAACAGCGACAATGCTCTGGCTGCTCATCTTGCCCGCATGGTCGAGCTTGCCCTGCGCAAATATACCGCGACGGCAAACACAGAAAAAAGCGCTCTGCGTCAGGCTCTTAAAGATATTCTGGACGGTCTGCAGGTTGGATTAAATCAGCGCAGAAGCATTGACACCGCGCAAATAGACGGCAGCAATGTCTGCATAAAAATTAAATTTAACGAGCCGCTTGCTCAGCTTCCCATGGGATATCTCTGCCATATGATCGAGCATGATATTCCAGGCAGTATCGCCTTTGAATACGACGGCTCTATTGTCTGTTTAATCAAAGCAGACGGCCTCCGCGACGGCAGCCTTTTAAATCAGCTTATACCGCTTGTTCACTCTGTGAATTTTGATATAGGCGTCAGCGATTCCTTTTGGAACATTTACCAGGCGCGCCTGTATTACCTGCAGGCCTGTGCCGCGCTGGAAAACGGAAAGCTTTTTGCCCCTGAAAAGCGCTGCTATCTTTTCCAGGAGTACGCTCTTTCGGAGCTGATTATCAACGCCATAGGAAATCTGCCCATGGAAATGTATTATCCCGCCGGTATGCAGCAGCTGATAAAGCACGACGAAATTTCCCCTGTCAGCTATATTGACACATTGCGCACTTATCTGAACAACAATATGAGTATCACTAAAACAGCCGCAGATCTGTATATTAATCGCAGTACCCTTCTGGAACGGATTTCCCGCATCAAGCGCGAACTTGGACTGGATCTGCAGGATTCCGATGTGCGGCTGCAGCTCCAGATTCTTCTGAAGGCCGCCGGATTAAATGAACAGCTGCAGCGATAGCCGCGAATGTTTGCCGGATAAAACGGACAAATCTCCCGGATCCTGTGACCCGGGAGATTTGCCTGTTGCCTTCTCTGCCGCCTTCTCTATTCACCCAGCGCTTTTAACGCCGCGTCAATTTCTTCCAGCTTCTCAGCGCTTACGCCTGCCTGGGGAAACGCAGCCAGCTTGCGAAACGTCAGCGCGCCAACCAGCTTCATCTGCGGGTTTGTCTTAAACCCCGGCGTAAACTTTTCCAACAGCTCGGCGGCTGCCGGATTTTTCTGAAGTTCTTTTACCTTTGAGTCAATTGAAAGTGCCATAGTTTTTTCCTCCTTAAAATAGAATTACCTTTTCCGTAATTCTATTTTACCCTGCCGCTTTTGGAAAAAACAGACTACAAAACGTCTGAAATATCCGGCCTTTGCCCCCGCAGGAAAAGGGGAACTGCAACGGCTTTCCATTCCATCGTTTTATCTTTTGGCCGCCGATGTACGTTTCAGCAGTCCAATGCCCGCAATCAGAAGTATCGGAAAGCATACCCCGGCCAGAAGCCCCTGCTTCAGATTGCCATCCAGCCATCCGGTAACGGCGCCGACCACCGCCGGGCCCGAACTGCATCCCAGATCTCCGCCCAGGGCCAGCAGGGCGAACATTGCCGTGCCGCCTCTCGGGCAGGCCGCAGCCGAGATGCTGAAAGTTCCCGGCCACATGATTCCCACGGACAGGCCGCACAGACCGCAGCCCACCAGCGACAGCACCGGATCGGGCGACAGCGACGCCAGCAAATAACTGGCTATACAGAGCACGCTGCTGTAAATCATAAATTTCTTTAAGTCAATCCGGTCGCTCACCTTTGCGTAAAGCGCCCGGGAGCATCCCATTAACACTGCAAAAAAGCACGGTCCCATCAGATCGCCCATCGTTTTTGAAACATGAAGTCCCGCCTCCGCAAAGGCTGAGGCCCACTGGCTCATCCCCTGCTCTGAGGCCCCGGCGCATACCATCAAAAGCAATAGCACCCAGAAAAGCTTTGTACGCGCCAGCTCGCCTATGGACATCCCTTCTTCTTTTTCCACCAGAACCCGAATCGGCACCTGCAGGAAAAACAGCGCGTTAGCCGCCGGTATCAGCGCCCACAAAAAAGCAAGATATTTCCAATGCTCCACTCCAACTACCGTGAAATACAGAGTGGACGCCAGCACTACAAACACATGGCCCCAGCAGTAAAAGGAATGTAGAAGGCTCATAGCCGCCTCCTTGCGCTCTGTCGGACATGCCTCCACAATCGGACTGATCAGCACCTCAATCAACCCGCCGCCGACAGCATACAGGATAACAGCGATCAAAAGTCCCAGATACGCGTCCGGCAAAAGCTCCGGCAGGATCCCAAGTCCCACAAGGCCCGCCACCGAAAACACATGAGCCGCCACAACGCTTACACGGTATCCTACCTTGTCCACATACTTCGCCGCCAGCAAATCCACCAGCAGCTGCACTCCAAAATTCACAGACACCAGCAGCGCAATTTTGTCCAGAGGAATCCCGTAACTTCTCTGAAAAGTCAAAAACAAAAGCGGCGCAAAATTGTTTACAATCGCCTGAGTAATATATCCCAGATAGCAGGCGTTGATTGTATGGTTGTAATTTTCCTTTACCCTCATGTTACCTTACCACGCTGTACTCCAGCATCTCGTAATGCAGGATACTCCCCTCGCTGATTTCCTGGGGCAGCAGCGCCCGCGCCACCATCTTCGTCTCTGCGCTTTCTTCATCCAGACGGCGCAGATGCGCATAATCGCCGTCAATCATTATCACTTCATAATCACATACCGGCATGGATTTTCCTCCCTTCCCTTTTCCAGGAAACTATAGCAAAAGTACACGGATAATGCAAGTATCTTTAAATCGTTTCTCCCTACCGGAACTCCGTCATATGCTTCCGGTACCAAAGCGGCATCAGATTGCGCTGGCAGCGGTAATTCTCACGGGCCGCTATGCCGATGCTTCTGAAAAATTCCTTCCACAAATCCGTATACAGATCCTGACGTTCCTCTGTCCTGTGCAGCTGCTCCATCTCCTTTTCAGAAAGCTGCGTCATATAAAAAGCCTCGTCCACCGGATGTACCGCCGCAATTCTGCGGCCGTCGTCTATAATTGCCCAGTCCTCCGACGGCATACGATCGGCAAAGTGTTCGGCAACGATGGCTGTCACATTGCATTTCGGTTCAATATGAGCCGTATAGAGCCGCCCGTTTACACAGGTAAATCTTGTAAATTCCCGAAAAAAATTTGCCTCATTTGCCGCCTTGCGGCTCAGTTCCAGGGTACGCATTACCGCTGGTTCTGAAAGCATATCCGTCACGCCGCGCCCTTTGGCAAATCCCAGAATCAGAAAGCGGTACACCGTATCCAGCCGGTCTTCCTCAAAGGACATTGACGCCATAAAAACCTGGCGGTACGCCTCCCAGGATATTTTTTTCTGGATAGAACGCACTACCTTTTCCGCCTTTTCCATATCTGCCTCCACGTGAACATACGCCGTGAATAATTCCTGCTGCCGGACAGGTTCCGTCTGCAGGCGGACATTGGCATGCCCCAGCCTGCTGGCCCAGGCGTCGTAAACGCAGGTCATCATAGCCTCGAAGGATTCTTCGCATGTAAATACTGTCATTGTACTCTCCCTTCTGCCTGCAGCTGAAAATCGTCGAACAGCGACATCTGACGAAATCCCGGCTCCTGCTGATGCCTGATCTGCCAGTTTTCCCTTTCATTTACGCCGACGAGCTGCCGGGTAATGTACTGTTCTTCTATCGGAATTTTATACATCATTTTCCCCTTGCAGGTGATAAAATAGTGTGCCCGCTTCAGTACTACGCCCATTCGTTTCAGATGAGAAAAATCCAGCGCGCCGTGCTGTCTGGCCTGTATAATACGCAGAGCCGACTTGGGTCCCACCCCCGGAATCCGCAGAATCATATCATAGGATGCACGGTTGATCTCCACCGGAAAAAGTTCCAGATGGCGAAGCGCCCAGTCGCATTTTGGGTCAAGAAGCTCATTAAAATTGGGGCGCTCTGCCGACAAGAGCTCATCCGCCTGGAATCCATAAAAGCGCAGAAGCCAATCCGCCTGATACAGGCGGTGCTCCCGAAGGAGCGGCGCCGGCGTGTCAAGGGGCGGCAGCTCGCTGTCCTCGTTGAGAGGAACATAGGCGGAAAAAAATACTCTTTTTAAATCGTAGGTCTGATACAGATGCTGCGTCGTTTTTATGAGATGATAATCCGACTCCGGCGTAGCGCCGATAATCATCTGGGTGCTCTGTCCGGCCGGCGCAAAGGAACGCTTCCAGTCCATCTTCCGAAATTGTGCCGGCAGTGAAAAGTTCTTTTCCGCCGTATCTTCAGCGGGCAGTGCCTTTTCCTCTTTCATCCCAATCTGCGTCCCCGCAAAAATACTGTTTTCCAGGTACTGATTTGCACGACTTCGCTCCATACGCGCACTTTTTCCAATGGCAAGCCGATGTCCGGCAATCGTATCCGCCATCATGCGCATAGGCTTTAAAATCGCCTTGTGGCTTTTGTTCGGCGCTAACTTACGAAGGCTCTCCCCCGTGGGAAGTTCCAGATTCACGCTCATGCGGTCCGCCAGATAGCCGGCTGCCGCCAGAAGCTCCTCCGGTGCCCCGGGTATCGCCTTTACATGGATATAGCCGTTAAACTTGTACACGGTGCGCAATAGATAAAGCGTCTGGCAAATCTGTTCCATGGTGTACGCCGGATTTTTCCAGACCCCGGAGCTTAAAAACAGCCCCTCTATATAATTGCGCTTGTAAAATTCTATGGTCAGCTGACACACCTCCTGAGGCGTAAAGGCCGTGCGCACCACATCATTTGAGCAGCGGTTTATGCAGTACCTGCAGTCATAAATACAATAATTTGTCAACAGAATCTTTAAAAGTGAAATACAGCGTCCGTCCGAGGCAAAGCTGTGACAGATTCCCGCCGCCACAGAATTTCCCAGATACCCTTTCTTTCCCCTTCTGTCTGATCCGCTGGAGGTACACGCCACATCATACTTGGCCGCATCCGCCAGAATATGCAGTTTTTCCTGAAGCGATAGTCCCGATATAATTTCCATATTTTGCCCCCAAATTCTCCGCCATATAGAATAGAGTGTGCGCTTGCCGCACACCTTGTTTACAGCTAACTTCTTCTTTGCGAGGTGCGCATCCTGCAAAGCGTTTTTGTTCATGGGAAATCCTGCGGAATTTCCATGAACAAAAAACGAACGTTTGTTCTTTTTTATTATAGAACAAATGTTCGCAAAATACAAGCCTATATTTTAGTTTCTCTAAAACAATTCCAGCAATTCCCGTACGTCTCTCTCCTGTGTAGCCCAACTTGTGGCAAAACGTACCGCCGTGTGGGAATCGTCCACCTTTTCCCAAAAAGAAAAAACTACCTTTTCCTTTAATTTTTCCATCTCGCCATTTTCCAGCACAAGAAACTGCTGGTTTGTGGGGGAATCCAAAAGAAATCTGCATCCCCTCTTTTTCATTCCCTCTTTCATAAGCATCGCCATACGGATCGCATGACGGCTGATTTCCATATAAAGGCCGTCTGTAAAGAGTACGTCAAACTGAATCCCCAGAAGACGCCCCTTCGCCATCATAGCGCCGTGCTGCTTTGCCATCGTCATAAAATACTTTGGGGCGCGGCGTGGAAACACTACTGCTTCCCCACAGAGAGCTCCCACCTTGGTTCCTCCGATATAAAAGGCATCGCAGTATTCTGCCAGCACCGGAAGCGTAACGTCCGTTTCCTCCGCCGCCAGGCCGTAACCCAAGCGCGCGCCGTCCAGATACAGAGGAATTTGATAGTTTCGGCACACTTCGGAAATTTTCTTCAGTTCCTCCTTCGTATACAGCGTCCCATATTCGGTGGGATGTGAGAGATAGACCATACCGGGGAATACCATATGCTCATGGTTCTCGTCTTCAAAAAAGTTTTCTATGTACTGTGCCAATTCCTCCGCCAGAATTTTGCCCTCGTGCTGCGGCAGTTCCAGCACCTTATGCCCCGTGAACTCCACGGCTCCCGCTTCGTGCACGCCGATATGGCCGGTAGAAGCCGCAACCACGCCCTCATAGGGCTTCAGCAGCGTGCGGATTACCACCGCGTTGGTCTGGGTTCCTCCCGCCAGGAAAAACACTTTCGCCTCCGGGCAGGCACAGGCCCGGCGAATCTTTTCCCGGGCGCTTTCACAGTAACGGTCACATCCATAGCCGGCAAGCGGTTCCATATTTGTCTCTGCCAGACGTTTTAAAATCTTTTCATGGGCGCCCGTATCATAATCACATTCAAAATAAAGCATCTTCTTTTCCCCCTGTCGTAGTTATCCACAGTATACAAAAAGCGAAAAATACTGTCAACTATTTCGCCGCACAGGCCCATTCTGCCTAATCCGGTCAAAAACTGCCGTCAAAACCCGCCAAAACTCCTTTGGAACGCTCCGTAAATATTGACTTCACCGTCCCCAAATAGTATAATTATTAACTGTGAAATTTTGTAAGACAACGATATTTTTGAAAAGGATGGTCCAACTATGATGCAGGGAAGAACCCACACCTGCGGCGCCCTCCGCTTAAGCGACGCAGGCGCTCAGGTAAAGATTACTGGCTGGTTTGATAATCTCAGAAAGGTAAGCAAAAATCTGGGATTTCTGATTTTAAGAGATTTCTATGGCGTGACGCAGGTGGTCATTGAAACGGAAGAAATGATGAATATCGTGGACTCCATCAATTATGAATCCACAATCTCTGTAACGGGAACTGTGCGCGAGCGTTCCAGCAAAAACGCCGCTCTCCCCACCGGAGAAATTGAAGTGGTTCCTACGGATATTGAAGTTCTGGGCAAATGTATTTATAACGAACTGCCCTTCCAGGTAAACCGTTCCCGGGAGGCAGATGAAAACACACGTCTGAAATACCGTTATCTTGATCTGCGCAATCCCGCAGTGAAAGAAAAAATTACGCTCAGAAGCAAAATCGTCGCAGATCTGCGCGCCAGCATGACGGCTCATGATTTCATGGAAATCACGACGCCGATCCTGACCTGCTCCTCCCCCGAGGGTGCAAGGGATTATCTGGTGCCTTCCAGGAACCATCCGGGCAAATTTTATGCTCTGCCCCAGGCTCCTCAGCAGTTTAAGCAGCTTCTGATGGCCTCTGGCTTCGACCGTTACTTCCAGATTGCTCCCTGTTTCCGGGATGAGGATGCCCGGGCAGACCGCTCTCCGGGAGAATTTTATCAGTTGGATATGGAGATGGCTTTTGCCAGCCAGGAAGACGTATTTGCCATCCTGGAGGACGTGCTGCCGCCGATTTTTGCAAAATACGGCGTATACCATACGGCTTCCAGCGCGCCCTTTAAACGCATTTCCTATACAGATGCTATGGAAACCTACGGCACGGACAAGCCGGATCTTCGCATCGACCTGATTGTGCAGGACGCCACTGCATGTATGGCGGACTGCGGTTTCGCTCCCTTTGCCGGGCAGACCGTCAAAGCCGTTGTTGTATCCGGCTTTAACGGCACAAGAAAAGTGATTGACAAGCTGTGCGCCGACGTGGAGGTCGTCAGCGGAAACAAAGCTTACTGGTTTAAGGTGGATGAACAGGGCAATTTTGCAGGCGGCATCTCAAAATTCCTTCAGGAAACGAGCGCTGCTGTCACAGAAGCTCTCGGCTTAAAGCCCGGCGACTTTGTTGGCGTAACCGCAGGCAAAAAGGGCGCAGCCCAAAAAACTGCCGGCGTACTGCGCAAAATGCTTGGCGCTGCAAGTCCTGCCCACATGAAAACCGACTGCTATGAATTTTGCTGGATTGTGGATTTCCCCATGTATGAGATTGGCGAGGAATCCGGCGAGCTGGAATTTTGTCACAATCCCTTCTCCATGCCCCAGGGCGGCATGAAGGCTCTTGAGACTCAGGATCCGCTCAGTATTCTGGCCTATCAGTACGACCTGGTCTGCAATGGCGTGGAATTGTCCTCCGGCGCCGTCCGCAATCACGACCCGGAAATTATGGTAAAAGCGTTCCAGCTTGTGGGCCTTGGTGAAGATGATGTGAAAGCCAAGTTCCCGGCAATGTACAACGCCTTCTGCTACGGCGCCCCGCCCCATGCAGGAATTGCCCCGGGCGTGGACCGCATGGTAATGCTGATCGCCGGAGAGGACAGCATCCGCGAGATCATTCCGTTCCCCATGAACAAAAACGCCCAGGACGTCATGATGGGCGCTCCGGCTACCGTAGAACCCCGACAGCTTGAGGATGTTCACATCCGCATTGAACTGCCGAAGAAAGCGGAAGAAACTTCCGAGAACTAATTTTAAATGATAAACAGGCAGCCCTTGCCCGCTGCCAGAGAACGGGGTGGCGCCTTAACATCCGGATCAGAATGATTAGGCGGCACCCCTTAATTTTATGTTCCTCTCTACTCAATGTCTCTCTCTACTCAGCGTCCATCTGGTAGCCATACTTCTGAAGCAGCCCCAGCGTCTCCTTAAAGGAATCTTTCAGCGTATATTCCTCCCCGTAAACTGTATTCCCGCTGCGGTAAATAATATTGATGGCATAATCCCCGCCGCTGTAAGCAGAGTCAAATTTTTCATTCTGAAGCTCCGTCTGGAACGTCCTGACCATTTCTTCCATTTCACTTTCGGTCAGCGGCTCTTTCGGCTCAAGCACCACGCTTTCCTCCATTTCTATGGCTTCTTCCACCATGGCTTCCTCCTCGGCTTTTTCCTCCGCGCTTTGAACACCCTCTGTTCCCTGCTGAGTTTCTGCCGTTTCTACCACTGCCCCGCCAAAAAATGGATTATAGTAATCTGTTCTCGCCACCTGTATCGTCAGAATGTCTTTCGGATTCACATCGAGAATCGGGTACATGGCCTTCCGATATTTTTCCGACTCCCAGATCATAGCGAAATATTTTTTCATATTTTCTTTTGATACCTCATAACTTCGCTTCTTCTGCGTGCCGTCATTCATATGATACGTAACGCCTATATTCGTATAGTTCTGCCAGTATTCCCAGGACTGCTCCTGCTCATCCGCGCCGCTTCCGGCGTCCTTCTGAAAGTGTTCACTGTGCTCAATCAGATCATACACAGCATCAATATCTGACGTTTCATAGACTCCTTCATAAGATTCCGTATACAATGACTCATAGATATGCGTTCCTGTTCCGGTGACATGATCGCTGTATACCCGACGCTGCACCGTCTCATGATAAAATTCATTTTGCAGCTCCATAGACGTCACCTCTGTTTTGGCCGGCAGCCAACTGTCATATCCCGTCAAATCAAAAACAAATACAGAGAGAATCGCCAGGGAAACCGCTGCACTTAACGCAATCTGCTTTTTGTCCTGAAGCACCTCCCTTATATCCATGCAATAAACAAATTCTATGATACTGCCAACCAGCAAAATTCCCAGTATCCAGCCAACGATACCCCAGAGCAGGCTGTTTTCAGAAAGCGCATAGAGCGTCAAAGCGCTGGTCAGAGACGCCGGTACTACCAGCATAAATTTCAGCACCCGGGCAAATCCGGTAAAAGCCATGGACTTTCCGGCTTTTTCCGATCCCCGTTTCCGGTAAAGCCAGAGGCAAAGACCTATCACCAGCATCGAAATCAGCACCAGCGCCAGCAAAAGATCCATTGGAAACTTTCCTTCCATCAGATCGCCGCAGACACGAATATAGGTATAGACAGGCGTACACTGCGCCGTTACGCTCTCCGACAAATTCACCGTTGTCGGATATGTGGCGAAGAAATATTCCATCATCACCTCAATCAGCAGCCGTATCGCCGGTACGTACCCGCAGAAAACCGCCATCACGGCAATCGCCGCAAAAATTTTCCCCGTCAGCATCATGGCAAGAGTTGTCATAAAATATACCAGAAGGAAGCAGGCGGCATGGGCCAGGATTCCCTTAAGCAGTCCCCCGCACAGAGTTGTGCCCATGGTTGCTCCGGCGGTTACATCCACGCCTCTGCCGGCGCACGCCAGGAGGAACAGCAGAAGGTTTCCCACAAACGGCACCAGCCACAGCAGGACTCCCGCTGCGCACTGTATCAGAAAATATTTTTCCCGCCGCACCGGAATACTGTGATAGAAGTCCAGCTTTTCCCTGGAATGTAGATACGCAAACATGACAATCCCCAGCAGCAGAGCAATTCCAAAGGTCAGCACAAACAGGAACGGATTATCCACCCCAAACATCTTCAGCTCCCGAGTCATCTGTTCCGTATCCCTGAAATTTTCGACAGATCTGAGCAGCAGCATACCGCCAATCGGATAATAACAAAAATAGATCACCAGTAAAAGTACACCAAATGCGCTGTTTCTCTTGATTGCCTCTTTTAAAAGTTTAGTCGATGAGATTTTTGATGTCATATCCGATCACCTCCGTTTCACTGATAAATATCTCCTCCAGAGAAAGGGGCAGAATCTCATAAAACAAAGGCTTCTTTGACTCCACCGCCATGATAATTTCCTCTTTGCTGCCCCTTACGGTAATGCAGGAAAGCGTGCCGCGTTCTTCTTTCTTTATGATATCCAGCTCGCCATTCAGGCGGCGTTCCAGAACAGGATCCATAATCACATACTGCACCTTATGTATATCCGTTTTCATATCCTCCAGGTCCTTGGAAAACAGGATTCCGCCCTTGTGAAGAAGCCCTACATGATCGCAGATATCTTCCATCTCCCGCAGATTGTGGGAGGCAATGATAGGGGTAAACTCCCGCTTCATCATTTCGTCGATAAAAATACTCTTTACCGCCTGACGCACTACGGGATCCAGTCCGTCAAAGGTTTCGTCACACATCAGATATTTTGTCCCGGAGCAGACGCCGAGAAGTACAGATACCTGCTTCTTCATGCCCTTGGAAAACGTGGACAGTTTCCTTTTCAGGTCAAGATCAAATTTTTTGCAGAATTGTTTAAAGCGCTCCTCCTGAAACCCCGGATAAATCACTTCATAATATTCCATCATATCCTGTACACGGGCATTAATAAAATAGTAGGGAGTATCCGGGATGAAGCAGATTCTGGCTTTTGCCTGTACATTTTCAAATACCGACATTCCGTCAATATTCACCGTGCCTTCGTCGGCTTTCAATATGCCGCACATCACCCTCAAAAGCGTACTTTTTCCGGCGCCGTTCGTCCCCACAATACCGTAAACACTGCCCTCCTGTATATCCGCCGTCACACAGTCCAGAGCCCTGATACTCTCAAACCGCTTGCTCACATTACATATGCCGATCATGCTCTCCCTCCTCATACTCTCTTTCAATTTCCTCTTTCAGATTCTGTGCCTCGATTCCCATCTCTTTCGCCTGTCTGAGTGTTTCGCGAAAGGTTCTCAAAAATGTCTCCTGTTTCTGACGCACCAGTTTTTCTCCCCCTGTCACAAAGTTTCCCCTGCCCTTCACCGGATAAATAAACCCTTCCTGTTCCAAAATCGTATACGCCTTTTGTATGGTATTGGGATTAATCGCCAGATCCGTAGCCAATTTCCGCACGGAAGGCATCTGGCTGTCCGGTTCCAGTATACCTTTTACAATCAGCAGTTGAAAACGCTCCACAATCTGCTCGTAGATTGGACGCCGGTCCTTGTAATCTATGAAGATCACGCATTACCCCCCCCCTCATTTTTATAGTGTTCTTTGTGTATTATCTGTGTTAGTACACTTTGAATATATAATAAATGTATTGTTCTGTCAAGTATAAACTTTAAAAAGCGCCAGGCGGAAGACAAAAACTCAGGAGAGCCCGCAGCCCTCCTGAATTTTTGCTTACATTTTAATTACCGATTTGATTACCTCATCCTTATGATTCAGACTGTACTCAATTGCATGTATACAGTCCTTAAAGTCAAAAATATGGGACACAATCTTTTTCACTGGAATTGCCCCCGAAGATACGGCGCTGATAGCTTTCGGCCATAAATTACGGTAGCGGTACACAGAATAAATTTTCCCTTCCATTGCGTTCAGCGTTGCAATATCCAGCTCCAGCACCGGCTCTGGCGAAACACCAGTCAGCGTGACGGTACCTCCCCGCTTTATCAGGCGGCAGGTCTGCAGCGTCGTCACACGATTTCCAGCGCACTCGAATACTTGATCCGCTCCGCCGCCGGGCAGCGTTTTTGCAAATTCCTCGATGTTCTCTCTCGTGCTGTTAAAAACTTTCGCAGCTCCCAGCTCCAGTGCTTTCTCAAGGCGTTTGTCCATCACGTCCGCCACATATATTTCCGACAGCCCTTTTGCTTTCAGGCTCAGCAGCGTACAAAGTCCGATACAGCCTGCCCCAAGAATAATAGCCGTCTCTCCAATTTTTACATTCGCCAGCTCTGTGCCGTGAAGACCTACGGCCAGAGGCTCAATCATGGCTCCCTCCAGCGTATCCATATTTTCCGGCAGCTTGTAACACATGGACGCGTCGTGCACGCAGTACTCCGCATTTACACCGTCTCTCTCCCCTGGAATTGCCAACATTTTAATCTTTTTGCAGAGATTGTAAAGTCCTTTTCTACATTCCTCACACTGACCACAGGGGACTGCAGGCTCTATGGAAACTTTATCCCCTATGGCAAAGCCTTCTACACCCTCTCCTATGGCGCTCACCACACCGCCTGGTTCATGTCCCAGCGCCAACGGTCCGTCAAGCGTCCAGTTCGCCAGCTGTCCTTCCTGATAAAAATGAAGGTCTGAACCGCAGACACCCACGTATTCCAGTTTAATCTGCAGCTCTCCTCTGCCGGGCTGAGGAATATCACGTTCCACCCATTCCAGCTTTTGTTTTCCAGTTAATACACATACTTTCATTTTGCCCGTCATCTTATTGTTCCTCCAAAATTATTCTGCTTTTCTCATCTAAGGCCGCCCTCCGCCGCAAACCGAACCGCCGTATCAACATAGTTCTCCTCGTCAGCAGGTTCCAGCAGCCCTTCCTGCACCTGCCGCTTCGCCATTTCACTCACAAGCTTTCTGTAATTTTCCAAACTCTTATATCTTTGCTCCAGCTCTGACTGACTAAACGGCTCTTTATATCCAAAGCAGGTACATCCGAAGGCAAAGTCCGGCTTCAGGGGCGTGCTGTAAATATGGTAGGTACATGTAGGATATTCCAGGAACGCAGTCCTCCAGCCACCCAGGGCGTTTCCATTTTCGTCCGTCGCATTATGTTCAGCAAAATCTACAGGAATACGTCCAATCACAGGAGGCTTTTTCCCTTCCCTTGCCCATGTAAAAAGCATATTCAGACAGCGATGGAATATAAAATTGTAGGGATAATCGTTGGGATAGGGCTCCTTTCCGCTGTAATTCGGGAAAATTCCCGTAGACGGAAGATCAGGATCCAGATAGTACCAGTCAACCATATTGTCCTTTGTATCATGGCTGGCCCCCGGAATATCGTACGCCCGATATTTAAAGTCTTCTGCATCGCTGTCTTCCCGGCGCAGCGCCAGATTCCCAAGTCTTACATTCTCTGTCTCCGTATGAATTTCCATAAAAGGCTGATACGCTTTTTGAAGGAATCCCGGCTTTTCCTTATCCGGCGCGCAGGCCCAAGGGGATTCTTCCTGATTCAGTCCCGGAAGCCCTACCGCCGCCGCGCCCGTAGAAAAGTAACCGTCATAAATTGGGCATCTGATTTCCTCCTCCGTTCTGTAGGCAAAGGATTCCATAAAGCGAAGCATATATCCGCCCGACTGGGACCAGCCCGCCAGATAAATATGAAATGGAAGGAACTCCTTCAGCGGGCTTAAATTTTGATCTCTCAGCGCTCCCGGCAGCTCTCTTAGCATATCCCAGAATAATCCGTCTTCCGTTTCTCCCCGGGAAGCGCCTGCCATAACCCCAAGCTCGTTATCCGGCCGCGTAGGTTTCCTGGGATTTTTCCAGGAAAGAGGCGCATAGCGGGCGGGATCAAATTTCTGCATCACCGGAATCGTACAGGGTTTGCTGGTAATTCCCACATAGATGTCTCCGTCCCGCATCATTTTTTCTCTCACCAGTACCCACACCCGGTCAATATCCATATAATTGGTAGCATTTAATATCTCTACCACCACATTCTCGCTGAACTTCTCCGGGTCTTTTGGCCGGCGGATCAAAATTCGGTTTACATAAGGTGCACCCTGCGCAGCCACAGCCAACATTCCCTGACGTGTTTCATACACATTTGCAGTTCCATGAAGAAAATATTCTTCCTCCAGAAATCCCCGCTCCTCAAATTTGCATTTCACTGCTGCCCGGGCGTAAGGATGAGAAGTTTCTGTTTCCGGTATCAATTCAATTTGTTTTATCATCTCTTTTTCCTCCTGTCACGCTACTGCGCCTCACTGGCTTCCAGCGCTTTTGCCATCAGGCGCTGATTTTCAATTTTCCGCTTTATAATGTCGATACCTACGGCAATAATTACCAGCAGTCCCTTGACTACCTGCTGCCAGTAAGCGTTTAATCCCGCATGGTTTAAGCCGTTGCTCATCACACATACGATCAATGCACCCAGCAGTGTTCCAACAAGAGAACCGGAACCTCCGGCCATGCTGGTACCGCCCAGAACAGCGGCGCATATGGCGTCAATTTCTCCGCCTTCCCCAGCTCCCGGCGTAGCACCGAATACTCTTGCCGCATTAATAGCTCCTGCAAATCCTGCCAGACTGCAGGCGATGCAGTGAACCAGCACCAGCAGCCCATCTGCCCGGATGCCTGCAAATCGGGCCGCAGTCGGATTAGAACCGCGGGCGTAGATATATCTTCCTGTGCGGGTGCGCGTCATAAACACACCGAGAACCAGCATTACCACCAGCATATACCAGATCAGAAGCGGGATTCCCAAAAAAGAACCAGTACCAAGATCATTAAATTTTCCAATCATCAGCGTAATCGATTGTCCCCCGGATAAAAGATAAGCTGCACCTCGGCAGATATAAGAAACTCCAAGGGTGGTAATAAAAGCCGGAATCCCAATCCGTGTAATAATCAGACCGCTTACCATGCCCGCCAGAAGCCCCGTCATCACAGCGGCAAGCACCGCAGCAGACACAGGTGCCTCCGCCTCTGTCAGCAAAAGTCCGGCTACAATACCGGCAAGGGCTCCCACAGACCCAATGCTTAGATCAATGCTTCCCGCGATCAATACAAGAGTAATCCCAAAGGCCGTCAGACAGGAGGTAGATGCCTGACGAATAATCAAAATAATGTTCGGTCCTTTTAAGAAGGTAGCAGTCGTTGTGGAAAATAAGAGAATAAACAGGATCAGCACCGCCAGAATACCGCCGTGTCCCGCAAAAATTTTTCCCAGCACGCCTGTTTCCGTCTTATCTTTTTTCAGCATATTCATAGTTAGTTCACTCCTATTGCGTAGTTCATAATGGAGACAGAATCTATCTCCTCTTTCTCCAGGCAGCCGCAGATTTTATAATCTTTCATCACGTAGACCCTGTCGCACATTCCAAGAATTTCCTGCAATTCAGAGGAAACAATCACGATTCCGTATCCCTGACCGGAAAGTTCATCCAGCATCTCGTAAATATCAGACTTAGCTCCCACGTCGATTCCCCGGGTAGGCTCATCCAGAATAATCACCTTTTTTGCCACCGCCAGCCATCGTCCCACCAGAACCTTCTGCTGGTTTCCTCCGCTCAGCGCCTGAATCTCCTGATCGTAGGAAGCCATTTTCAGCTTCATCGCCTTCCCGTACCGGTCGATCAGCGCCCGCTCACCTCTGCGATTTACTTTAAGATTTCTTATCAGATCCGTAAGTGAGCAAATTGACATATTAAAATCAATTCCCTTTTCCAGAAACAACCCCTCCAGCTTGCGGTCTTCGGGAATGTAGGCGATACCGGCCTTTATCGCATCTGAGGGATGATTCAGCCGAATCTCCTGTCCGTTCATGAAAAAGGTTCCTGTCCGCTTTTTGTCGATGCCAAAAACGAGACGCATCAGTTCTGTCCGTCCTGCTCCTACAAGCCCGGAAAATCCCAGAATCTCCCCCTCCCGGACGTAAAAGCTGCTGTTTCTTATCATACCTCCGGACACTTCTTTTGCCTCAAACAAAATCCGGTCTGATGGTTTATGATTTCTCACATAATAATTATCCAGATTCCTTCCAACCATCAGAGCCACCATCCGCTCCTTCTCCAGTTCTTCGCGCTTTAAGGTTCCCACGCTTGAGCCGTCTCTCAAAACAGTTACCCGGTCTGCCAGGCGGAATACTTCCTCCATTTTATGAGAAATATAGATAATGGCAATACCCTGATCCCGCAGCCGCTCAATGATGGCCATTAGGTTCTCCACTTCTTTTTCTGAGAGAGAAGATGTGGGTTCATCAAAAACTACTACCCGGGTTCCGCCTGAAATTGCCCGGGCGATCTCCACGATCTGCTTCTTTCCGGTATTCAGTGTATTTACGACCATTCCTGGTTTTACTGAGGGGTCAATAGACGCCAGCAGTTCTTCCGTCTTCTTTTTCTGCGCTGCCTTGTCCAGAAACAATCCTCTCATGCTCTCCCGGCCAAGAAAAATATTTTCCGCCACTGTCAAGTCTGTACAGAGCATCAATTCCTGATGTACTACGCTGATTCCCAGCCGCTCCGAATCCTTCGGAGAATGTATCTCCTCCGTCTTTCCATCCATGCAGATCGTTCCGCTGTCCGGCTTGTGAATCCCCGCCAGCACTTTAATCAGCGTAGATTTGCCCGCTCCGTTTTCGCCTACCAGGCAGTGAATTTCGCCCTTTTCAAGGTCGAAACTCACACCTGATAACGCCTTTGTGGGTCCGAAGGATTTACAGATATTTTTCAGCTCTAATACCTTTTCGCTCATATCTACCTCATATCGTATTTAGAATGTATACTCAGCGTTCTCAAACTTATCAATCCATTCATCTACGTTCTCACTGTCGATTACACACACATCAACGTTAATCTCTTTTTCTACTTCTTCCCCGTCCATGTACGCATACAGTGCCTTCGCCGTTTCTTCACCCATTTTCACAAAGTCCTGTCCAGCGGACATCACCACTTCGCCGCTCTTGATATAAGGACAGATATCTGCGGAGCCGTCCACGCCATACAGTTTAATGCCTTCCCGTCCCTGCTGTTTCATGGCAGCCAGACATCCGATCGCCGTATTATCTACCAGACAGATTGCCGCGTCAATTTCGTCATAAGTCATCAGAATATCTTCCATATTCTGGCTGGCCTTTGCCACGTCCAGATCACACAGGCCCTCATACAGCACCTCAATGTCAGGATACTGATCCAAGACAGAGAACACGCCGTCGGTTCTGTCACGCATTACAGCATTTACCCGGTGATCCCAGATTACTACCTTGCCTTTTCCATCCAGATCCTGCACCATTCGCTCCGCACAGGCCACGCCCGCTCCAAAATTATCATTCAGCACGTTCGTCACTACATCCTCGGGATTCGCAAAGGGGATATCGTTAAAGGCCATGGGAATATTTCTCTCCTTTGCCTTGGCTACCACGTCCGTCAGCACCGTATCGTTAATATTGTCCACCAAAATGCCATCAATGTCGTCTCTGGCCACCAATTCCTCCACGCTCTGTACGATTCCCTCGTTATCTTCCGCCCCTTTGGCGGACACCAGCACATATTGATCCCCCTCGGCCTCCACGCTGTCGATCATACTCTGAATCAGAGGATAGATGGCAGAATTGTCCATGGTATAAGTCGCAATTCCAATGGTTTTCCCTTCCGCCAGCGCCGTTGCAGAAAACAGCGCTGCAGCTGCCATGGTTATCGCTAAAATCCTGCCCGTCATCACGTTTCGTTTCTTCATTTCATTTCCTCCTTTTTATAAAATATTTACGATATTTACTTGATATTCACATTATAATTTATAAATTTTTAGTTGTAAATTGTGAATATTCATAAAAATCATTTATATATTTTGTATATTATGCATAATCTTCAAATACCCCCCCCTGATTTTTATCTATTTTTATTATTTGTCCGAATTAAAAATTGATCTTTTCAAATTCGTTTATAAACATTTATAAACGCTTCGCAAGATTTATACTTCTTTTCGCAAAAAGCAAAAAGACTGCCGCACTAAATAATCAATCAGTGCGACAGCCCCAGATCAGCTCATCCAAAACATTTATAAAAACTTCACAATCACATCACTCACATCTTCTGCATATTGCTCCGGATTTCCTTTCATTCCCTTCGAAATCCATTGATACAGAAGGTTGCCAAAACCTCCCATGGAGTAAGCGGCAAAATACTCCATATCTTTGACACAGCGCAATTGCTCATCCATAATACGCTCCTTTACTATGTCTGCGGCTCCATAGCCCATGATATAGTACAGCAGCAGCGAATCCAGGCCGCTTTGATGCAAAAGCAGCAATACGTCCCGGTGCTGATACCAGAAAGAAAAGTATTCCCTGGCAATCTGCCGCACATCATAATTCTGCAATATGCCATGTCCGTCTTTATATTCCTGATATAATCTCATAAAATATGCTTCCAGAATATCTTCCTTACGGTTATACAGCCGGTAAAACGTCCTTCTTGCCACATCGGCTCTTTTCACTAATTCCGACACGGTGATTTTTTCATAATTCTTCTCTTTCATCAGCTCAAACAGAGCATCTTCTATCATCCTTTTTGAGCTTTCTCTCTGCCTCTCATGTCCGTTCATATCTGTCCCTCCAATATCTGTTTCTCCAAAATGTCACAGTTCTCTAATTTTTGCGGCACTTCTTCTTATCCTCTTGCTTTTTGCTTCTTTTCAGTATACTATAAAGAAAGAACTGGCACAAGTGTGACATTTATTGAAATTCTCAGAAAGGAAACAGGAAATGACAAAAACAATCGTGATCTATGAATCAAAATACGGTTCAACCAAACAATATGCAGAATGGATTTCTTCTGCCCTCTCGTGTGAAATTAAAGAAAGGAAAGCGTTCCATGCTTCAGATTTCCAAAATTATGATACCATCATTTATGGCGGCGGGCTGTACGCAGGCGGCGTCAGCGGTATTTCCCTCCTGACCAAAAATTTCTCTCTTATTCAGGAGAAAAATGTTATATTGTTTACCTGCGGTCTTGCCGATCCCAAAGATGAGAAAAATCAGGCGCATATCAAAGCGTGCCTCTCCAAAGTCCTGACCCCGAAAATGCAGCAAAGTTTCCATCTCTTTTTCTTTCGCGGAGCCATTGACTATTCTAAACTAACCTTCATCCATAAGGCCATGATGGCTATGCTTCACAGGGTAATGTTGAAAAAGGATCCTTCTTCCCTGACAGATGAGGACCGGCAGATGCTTTCCACCTATGGAAAGAAAGTAACTTTTCTTGACCGTTCATCTATACAGCCTCTGGTTGGATATGTGCGCTCACTATAATTCTGCTCCTGCATACAGGAACATACTGCAGTACACAGCAAAACCCAGCACGCCTTACCATTTTTCTGTTCTCTTGGTCTGCTCCGGATCTGCATAGTATTCCCTTGCTCTCTGCTGGATATGGGCAGACACGGGAGTGCAGCAAAACATCTGATGATTCAGTTGTGGAACGGCGTTTCCATAAATGTTTGCCCTTCTAAAGTTTTTAAAATACCTTTTGAAAAATCAATTTCATAAATAGAATACTCCTTCATAACCTATAACTCCTTTTTACGCAAAAACACATTTCAAAATTTACAATAGACTCACTATACATTCTTCTGTGTCTTATCTTTTGTAAATTCTAAAATGTGCTTAACTGGCATCCTGCCATTATTCCTCTGGTATATCTGTAATGCTGACCAATTCCTGCAATTTTTTCTGCAAAATGTTCTTATCAGGTAATTGCAGCTGATATTCCGCAACCATCATTGGCGACATCGTTCTGCTCATTGCATACTCCACAACTTCATCATCTTTGGATGCACAAAGTATCATTCCTACGCTTGGATTTTCATTTTCTTTCCTTTTTTGACGGTCTAACGCTTCCAGATAAAAATCCATTTTGGAAATATATTCGGGCTTGAATTTCCCTATCTTTAATTCAAAAGCAACCAGACATTGCAAACCTCTATGGAAAAACAGCAAATCAATCCGATAGTCCTCCCCGCCAACTTGAACTTTATATTCCTCATCAATAAATGTGAAGTCCTTTCCAACCTCTAAGATGAACGCCCTCATATTTTGTATCAGACTTTTTCTAAAATCAGCTTCCTTATAATTCTGGGGCAAGTCCAGAAATTCTATGATGTAGGAATCCAAAAAAGGATTTTCCTTTAACCCCTTAATTGGCTCTGGCAATAATTTTTCCGATGACAGCATATACCGTTCATAATACCCGCTATTTATCTGCCGTTCCAATTCTCTTGAAGAATAAGACTCTTTCACACAAAGCGTCAAATAGAAATGCCTTTCTTCTGGCGTTTTTGATTTTGTCATAATGGCGAGGTGATTTGTCCAACTAACTTGTGTCAGCAGTGCTGACACAAATTCATCGCCATTGTAAGTTTCATAAAATTTCTTCATTCTATACAAACCACGCCTGTTAAAACCTTTAATCCCCGAAAATGCAGCAAAGTTTCCATCTCTTTTTCTTTCGCGGAGCCATTGACTATTCTAAACTAACCTTCATCCATAAGGCCATGATGGCTATGCTTCACAGGGTAATGTTGAAAAAGGATCCTTCTTCCCTGACAGATGAGGACCGGCAGATGCTTTCCACCTACGGAAAGAAAGTAACTTTTCTTGACCGTTCATCTATACAGCCTCTGGTTGATTTAGTATTCAGAACTTAGCAAAAAATCCGCTATATGCATCGTTTTGATGCCCTCATAGTTTCCTCCCGAGAACTCATCTGCCGAGAGAACATACTTGGGATAATTATCGTGTATCTCCAGCAAACGATCATATTCCCGCTTCTCTGTTTTCGGGGAATGAAGCTCCTGCGTAACCTGCACATAGAGCTTTTCGTTTTGCCTGACAGCCACAAAGTCAATCTCTCCGCCACCGGCCTTTCCTACATTGACAGCGTAGCCTCTGCGGCAAAACTCCAAGTACACGATATTCTCAAAGCTGGACGCTACACTGTCTGCATTATAGCCAAGAATACTGTATCGCAGGGCGGTATCCGCAAGATAGAACTTCTCCTGCGTTTTTAAAATTTCTTTCCCACGCAAATCATAACGAGAGCAGCGGTGAAGCAGATATGCCTTCTCCAACTTTTCCAGATAACTGTAAACTGTTTCATTATCGAGAGCACGGTGTTCTGCCTTCAAGTAATCAGCGATGGATTTTGCTGAAAAGGTATTGCCGACATTGCTGAATGTATATTTCACAACACGCTCCAGCTGGTCAATCTTCCTCACCTGATTGCGTCTGACAATATCCGAAAAAATCGTAGAGTTGTAAATATCCCGCACGATCGTATAGATCTCGTCCTGAGAATAAGCCTGCAAGTGGGCTACAGGAAATCCACCCAAACGCACATAGTTTGCAAGCTCCGCTTTCGGTTCCCCAACATCAGTATACTGATTTTTGAACATCAGGTACTCGCCAAAGGACAGCGTGTAAATCCGAAAAGATACATATCTTCCCGTCAGGTAAGTCGAAATTTCAGAGGACATCATATGGGAGTTAGAACCCGTCACATACAAATCAACATCAAAATCCGAAGCCAGCGAATTAACAACCTTCTCCCACCCCATGATTTCCTGTACCTCGTCAAGAAATAGATAAGTTTTTCCGTTCTGTGAAAGATGTTTCTTCAGCTGCACATACATTTGTTTTGCCGTCATATCCTCATATTCCATAGAGTCATAACGATAGCTAACAATGCGATCCTCCGGGATATTTCTCTGCGTTTTCAGCCGTTCCATAATCATTTTCAGGATCGTTGACTTTCCGCAGCGGCGCACGCCTGTAAGAATTTTTACAAACGGCGTATCCACATAAGCCATAATCTTATCTACATACAAAGGTCTGTAAATCATTGTGATCACCTCCTTTTTCAGATATTATATCGCATTTATTATCAAAAATCAACTTATTTGCGGTTTATATCCGCAAAAATTATTCAGTTCAAAATTTTTGTCCAGACCAAATCCCCAGTTCTTGAGCCTTTCCGCTCTCCCATTAATCAATAAAATGTCAATTTTATCGACATTAAAGCCAAGCCAGAAAAACTATTACTCCTGCTGCCGGTTAGCGCTATGATAGTTACCGTACTGGCTAGTGGTGACACACCGACCAGTGCATTTGTAACTGCTAATTGTCATGCGGAAGCATGACAGGTTTTCTTTTTTCTGGAGGTACAGCAATGCATGAACTTTTACATAATAAGTCCATGTATTGCGTTTTCATACAAGAATACTTTCAGCTCATCGCTGTTACCCGTATTATAATACTCCAGCAAAACAGTATTAAATTTCTCTATATACTTATCCGTAATCGTCAATATCCCAGCTCCTGCCATAATTAGAATCTTATTTGCCAGCATCAGGCTTGTCCGCTTATTGCCGTCCCAAAAAAACTGTCCTCTCGTCCCCCATGCAAATGCATTTAAAGCCTTTGCCGTAGCTGTAGCGTCAGCATTTAATATTTCTTTTAGTTCCTTTACTGTTTTTGTCCTTTCTGGAACTGGCGGTTCATAATCCGTTCCCGAAATGCCGACTGTTCCTGTACGGAGTTTCCCCCATTCAAGGGCTTCATTTCTCGCAATATATTCATTTAGCTTACACCAATATTCAAATGTAACTTCTTCATTTACTGTATTCATCAAAAACTTCCACGCGTCACGCATATTCAAAATCGCCTGAATATCGTCAAGCTGTACATTGGGTACATTTACGCCATTTAGTATCGTTTGCGTCTGTGGAAACGTAACGGCTCTGTTTTCCATTCTCATTCCGCAGTATACATTCTCATCCCATTTCTTTTTTGCAAGAAAAAGACTCTGCTCCGGCGTTAGGCAAAATTTATTTTGAAATTTCATTTGGATTCCCCCGTTTTCTGAATCAGCTTATTCACCATTATAGCATCTGTTTTAAAAACAATCCAGAAAAACTCTTGACATTACATTACATTTCAATGCACATTTACCGGCTCGGCAGCGGATAAAAAAGACCTCATACCAGACTTTCATCTGATACAAGGTCTTTGGTTCTTATTTGGGGCAAACTCATTTAGCCTAAAATTCCTGCCCAGCCCAAATCCCCAATTCTTAAGCCTTTCCACTCCCCCATTTATCAATAAAATCCCAATTTTATCGACGTTAAAGCCAAGTCAGAAAAACTATTGCTCCAACATTGAATCAATCATATGCTTGCCCCATTTCAGCAATTCATCTGCCATTTCCAATGCTTCTTTCACATGGCGTTCTTCTAAAAACAATTCACTCGGATACCGTACAACAACCCCATACGGCGTTAATTCATCTGCATAATCATAAAACTTTTCCTGAATAGATACCCTGTTTTTTATCTGATTCATAAGAAACGATAAGTCATGGGATTTCGGCAATCCTCCCTGAGAACCACTTGCTATGATAATACCTTTTATTATCTTTTCAGCAGATTGTTGACAGTGATAACAAATAATCTCATAAGGCTTGGGATAATATGTTTCAAAAAGGTGCTTCGCAACTCCATAGTCCATTTCCGCCATATCAATCCACTTTTTCACTTCCTGATTCATACAACAGCACTCCCTTTTTTATTACCTCATTTTCCACTGATGGAATATTCTTCCTGGTTTCAAAGCGACTTTCTGTCCCAACAATGATATCTACCGGGCGATTCTTTATCTTTCTTATTGAACGATATGCCCGCGTTGTTAAATCCTTTAAGTCCTGTATTTTATCATCGACAATAATATAAAAATCAAAATCGCTTTCTTCCGTGTAGGTACCATTTGCAAAAGAACCAAATAAATAAATTTTCAATGGCATTAGCTGATTCACAAATTGTTCTTTTAGTTCTTCAATTTCATTTACTGGCATATCCTCACCACCTATTTTTGACTTCTGGCAAAACTTCTATTATCATTAGTATAGCATCTGTTTTAAAAATAATCCAGAAAAACTCATGGTATTGAGTTTCCAATGTGCGTTTCCCGGCTTGGCGACGGGTAAAAAAAGACCTCCTACCAGACTTTTATCTGATACAAGGTCTTTGATTCTTATTTGGGGCAAAATTTTTAGGCTATTTGGGGTTGCCCTTTAACAACTTTTTGTCCCGGCAAATCACATTTAGCCAAAATTTCTTACCCCCAATTCTTGAGCCTTTCCAGACACACATTTATCAATAAAATGAGAATTTTATCGACATTAAAAGCTAGTCAGAAAAACTCTTGTTCCTGCCACCTTTTTTGAACCAATCCTCATTTGCGGAATCATATTTAGCAATAGAACTCAATTTCATCAATCACAAATGCTTGTTTCCATCTTGCACATATCAAAAAGAACTGCGCCGATATAAATTCCATCAATTCATTTAGTTCTTTCTTTGGAATTCTGCTTCCGTTATTTGCCAAAACACAGCCACCTGACCTTGTAAGCCAGATTTTCGTTCCATTTTGTGTTGGTTTTCCCTTCGATACATGGACATGAATTGGTTCCCCGTTTTCATTTGACCAAAAATATACCGTATAACCACTTACCATAAACAATTTAGGCAATCTGAATTCCTCCATTCTCAGCATACTTATATAACAAGTGTGCATTACTGTGCAGGAGTTTTTCAAACATTGCTATTTCTTCATCTGAATATCCACTCCGCTCTGTCCATTTGTAGTTCGGCAATTCACACCTTGCTGAATCAAAACCATTTTCTGTAGGTCTTTCAAAATTTACAATTACTTTTCTTTGTCCATTTTCTTCAATAAGATGCGAATGAACAATTTCGGTTTCATCTGCCAATGTCATATACGGATACATCATAGTTTCCGCCTCCCTTCACTGAATAGCCTTATTATACACCAATATTTAATAAGTGGATAGACCAATCCAGAAAAACTCATGGTATTGAGTTTTCAATGCACATTTCTCGGCTCGGCAGCGGATAAAAAAGACCTCATACCAGACTTTCATCTGATACAAGGTCTTTGGTTCTTATTTGGGGCAAACTTTTTAGGCTATTTTGTGCTACCTTTTAACACAACCTTTACAGTATACTACTTCTGCGCAATCGCTGCCTGCGCTGCCGCCAGTTTCGCGATAGGTACGCGGAAAGGTGAGCAGGACACATAGTCCAGGCCAAGTCTGTGGCAGAACTCTACGGATGTGGGATCTCCGCCGTGTTCACCGCAGATTCCAACGTGAAGATTCGGATTTACCGGCTTGCCGAGTTTGATTGCCATCTCCATCAGTTTGCCGACGCCCGTCTGATCCAATTTTGCAAAAGGATCGTTTTCGAAGATTTTCTTGTCATAGTATGCATCAAGGAACTTACCTGCGTCGTCACGTGAGAATCCAAAGGTCATCTGTGTAAGGTCGTTTGTACCGAAGCAGAAGAAATCCGCATGTTTCGCAATCGCGTCTGCCGTCAGAGCAGCTCTGGGGATTTCAATCATTGTTCCGACTTCGTATTTCAGCTGGCTGTTGGCCGCTGCGATCTCCTCGTCGGCAACTTTCACCACGATATCCTTCACAAATTTCAGTTCCTTTTCATCTCCAACCAGCGGGA
Organism: Eubacteriales bacterium; assembly: GCA_030524785.1. GTDB lineage: Bacteria > Bacillota > Clostridia > Lachnospirales > Lachnospiraceae > Marvinbryantia. The sequence goes on along the minus strand of JAUNFZ010000001.1, from coordinate 6,993 downwards.
TCATGATCTCCGGGCAAACTCTCCAGTCGGGATGAGCTGCTTTTACTTCAATCGCCGCACGAATCACCGCTTTGGTCTGCATTACGGCAATTTCCGGATAAGTAACCGCCAAACGGCAGCCTCTGTGGCCCATCATCGGATTAAATTCATGCAGGGAATCAATAATCGTCTTGATCTGCTCCACTGTCTTGCCCTGGGCATCTGCCAGCTTCTTGATATCTTCCTCTGTGGTCGGAACAAATTCATGCAGAGGCGGATCCAGAAAACGAATCGTCACCGGATTGCCCTCCAGCGCCTCAAACAGTGCTTTGAAATCGCCCTGCTGTTCCGGCAGAATTTTCGCCAGCGCCGCTTCTCTCTCCTCCAGCGTCTCGGAGCAGATCATCTCGCGGAAGGCATCAATACGGTCGCCTTCAAAGAACATATGCTCTGTACGGCAGAGGCCGATACCCTCAGCGCCCAGCTCTCTTGCCTTCTTTGCATCCGCCGGCGTATCTGCATTTGTTCTTACCTTCAGTGTACGGTATTTGTCTGCCCACGCCATAATTCTTCCGAACTCGCCGGCAATCGTAGCATCTACCGTCGGGATAATGCCGTCGTATATATTGCCGGTGGAACCGTCGATAGAGATCCAGTCTCCCTCGTGGTACTCTTTGCCGGCCAGTGTAAATTTCTTATTTGCCTCGTCCATCACAATATCGCCGCATCCGGAAACACAGCAGGTACCCATACCGCGGGCTACCACTGCCGCATGGCTTGTCATACCGCCGCGCACTGTCAGGATACCCTGGGAAGCTTTCATGCCCTCAATATCCTCCGGAGACGTCTCCAGACGCACCAGCACAACCTTCTCACCTCTGTCGTTCCATGTTTTTGCATCTTCTGCCGTAAATACGATCTTTCCGCAGGCAGCTCCCGGTGACGCGCCCAGAGCACGGCCTGCCGGTTCTGCAGCTTTCAGCGCCGCTGCGTCAAACTGCGGATGAAGCAGAGTATCCAGGTTTCTCGGATCAATCATCGAAACTGCCTTCTGCTCGCTTATCATTCCTTCGTCTACCAGATCACAGGCAATCTTCAGCGCCGCCTGAGCCGTTCTCTTTCCGTTTCTTGTCTGCAGCATGTAGAGCTTTCTGTCCTCAATCGTAAACTCCATATCCTGCATATCACGATAATGATCTTCCAGCTTCGCGCAGATGCCGATAAACTGCTCGTAAACTTCCGGCATAACTTCCTTTAGCTGATCGATCTTCTGAGGAGTACGCACGCCTGCCACAACGTCCTCGCCCTGGGCGTTCATCAGAAACTCTCCCATCAAATGCTTTTCGCCTGTAGCCGGATCACGCGTAAACGCCACGCCGGTGCCTGACGTATCTCCCATATTGCCGAACGCCATCATCTGCACGTTTACCGCGGTACCCCAGGAGTAGGGGATATCGTTGTCGCGGCGGTATACGTTCGCCCTCGGGTTGTCCCAGGAACGGAATACGGCCTTGATCGCCGCCATCAGCTGCTCCTTCGGATCGGTCGGGAAATCTTCTCCCAGTTTTTCTTTATATTCGGCCTTAAACTGATTTGCAAGCTCCTTCAGGTCTTCCGCAGTCAAATCCACATCCTGCGTCACGCCCTTTTCCTTTTTCATCTTATCAATCAGTTCTTCAAAATATTTCTTTCCAACTTCCATAACAACGTCAGAAAACATCTGGATAAATCTGCGGTAGCAGTCCCATGCCCAGCGGGGATTGCCCGACTTTTCGGCAAGAACCTCCACAACGTCTTCATTCAGGCCAAGATTCAGGATCGTGTCCATCATACCCGGCATGGAAGCCCGCGCACCGGAACGAACTGAAACAAGCAATGGATTTTCCTTATCGCCAAACTTCTTTCCGGTAATTTCTTCCATTTTTGCAATGTACTCCATAATCTGGCCCTGGATCTCATCATTGATCTTCTGTCCGTCCTCGTAATACTGTGTACATGCTTCTGTTGTAATCGTAAAACCCTGCGGAACCGGCAGTCCGAGATTCGTCATCTCCGCCAGATTCGCGCCCTTACCTCCAAGAAGGTTTCTCATATCTGCGTTACCTTCTTTGAATAAGTAAACCCATTTTGCCATTTAATAGTTCCTCCTACTATTGTATTTTCACATGCTTGTCCACAAGCGCAAAAAACACCGGGTATGTCTCCGGTGTGAAGCGCCACAACATTGTGATCGCACATATTTATTGTAACATATCTCACCCCATAGTCAAGGGAATATCTGTAAATTAAAAATTTAACGATTACAGCCGGAAAGTGTCTACCCATGCAGGCATGGCAGACACTTTTCGGGCCCATCGTGCAAAAACCGCCGTGCATTTCTGCACGGCGGTATACGATACAACCTTTACGCAAATTTCGCGGTATTCAATTTTACGCCCGGGCCCATCGTGGAAGTCAGTGTAACGCTTCTCAGATACTGGCCTTTCAGCGCTGCCGGTTTTGCTTTAATAATTGCATCCATAAGCGTCTGGAAGTTGTCCGCAAGCTGCTCCTCCGTAAAGGATGCTTTTCCGATCGGGACATGTACGATATTTGTTTTGTCCAAACGATACTCAATCTTACCAGCCTTGATATCCTGAATGGCTTTCGTTACATCCATGGTAACTGTACCGGCCTTCGGGTTCGGCATCAGTCCCTTCGGACCAAGGATACGGCCAAGACGTCCAACCACACCCATCATATCCGGGGTAGCTACTACAACGTCAAAGTCCAGCCATCCTTCGTTCTGGATCTTCGGAATCAGTTCCTCAGCGCCTACGTACTCAGCACCTGCCGCCAAAGCTTCGTCAGCCTTCGCATTTTTTGCAAATACAAGAACACGTACCTTTTTTCCTGTTCCGTGAGGCAATACAACAGCGCCGCGGATCTGCTGATCTGCATGACGGCCGTCGCATCCTGTTCTGATATGAGCTTCGATGGTTTCATCAAATTTTGCCACTGCGTTTTTCTTTACGACACTGATCGCTTCTGCGGTATCATAAAGATTTGTGCGGTCAATTGCTTTTGCCGCTTCAATATATCTTTTTCCTCTTTTCATATTAAATAACCTCCTGGTGGTATTTGCGGGAATGTCCCTCCCACTTCACTTGTTTCCGTTTACTCCTCGACCGTGATACCCATGCTTCTTGCAGTACCTGCAATCATGCTCATAGCCGCTTCGATGCTTCCGGCATTCAGATCCGGCATCTTCATCTCTGCGATCTCGCGTATCTTATCTTTGCTGATCGTTGCAACCTTTGTCTTGTTCGGAACACCTGAACCGGATTTAATGTTGCAGGCTTTCTTCAGAAGAACTGCTGCAGGCGGAGTCTTTGTGATGAAGCTGAAGCTTCTGTCCGCATAAACCGTGATAACAACCGGGATGATCAGATCTCCCTTATCCGCTGTTCTCGCGTTAAACTCCTTCGTAAACTGAACAATGTTGACACCATGCTGTCCAAGTGCCGGACCAACAGGCGGAGCTGGCGTTGCTTTACCAGCAGGAATCTGTAATTTAATATAACCAGTTACTTTCTTTGCCATAATAAGGCACCTCCTTGTGGTATTGTCGGGGGATTTCCCTCCCACTGTCTAACCGTCCGCAAAGGAACGGATGACTTACATTTTCTGAACTTCTGCGAAACTTATTTCCACCGGCGTTTCGCGGCCGAACAATTCGACGTTGATGGTGACGATCTGCTTGCTCTCGTTGATGCTCTGAACGACGCCGACCGTATCTTTCCAGATACCTCCAATGACGTTCACTACATCGCCGACTTCAAAATCTACCGCCACTCTCTCTGCCTGAATTCCCAAAGGCCTCATTTCTGCTTCAGTAAGCGGTACGGGCTTGGAACCCGGACCAACAAATCCTGTGACGCCTCTGGTATTTCTCACGACATACCAGGTATCGTCATTCATGACCATATTGAGAAGCACATATCCCGGAAACATTTTTTTCTGTACTGTCTTCGAGACGCCGTTTTTTACTTCCACAACATCCTGCAGAGGCACACGCACCTCCAGAATCTGATCTTCCAGATGTCTGTTTTCAATTGTCTTTTCGATGTTCGCCTTTACCTTGTTCTCATATCCTGAGTAGGTATGAACGACATACCAGTTCGCTTCTGCCATATGCTCACCCTGTCCTTACTTAATCAAGAAATCGATACCGTACTGCATGATCGCATCAACAACTGCGATGATTGCACCAAGTGCTACAGAAACTGTAATTACTGCGGCTGTCTGCTTCGCGAGATCCTTCTGATCCGGCCAGATAATCTTCCTGAATTCAGCTTTCAGGCCGTCTGACCAGCTTCTCGTGTGGGTTTTGTCTTTCTTTGAAACTTCTCCCATATCGTTCTCCTTTCACAAATGCCGTAACTACTTCGTTTCCTTGTGCAATGTGTGTTTCTGGCAGAATTTGCAGTATTTCTGAGTTTCCATTCTGTCAGGATGGTTCTTCTTATCCTTCGTTGTATTGTAGTTTCTCTGCTTACATTCCGTACATGCCAACGTGATTCTTGTGCGCACAACTTCCACCTCGCTCTCAACCTGTTTTTCTGCATAAAAAAAAGACCTGCTTCCATACGCCCGTATAGTTTAACATGGATATAGGAAGCAAGTCAAGTAATTTTTACACTATTTTAGCCTATTTAGCTGCCAGAACCGCTTTAATGTATTCCCACACTCTCTCAGCCGAGCTGATGCTCATCCGCTCCCTGGGCGTATGGATGTCAATCAGGTCGGGACCGATGGATATGCAGTCCAATCCCTCCAGCTTTCCGGACAGAATACCACACTCCAGCCCTGCATGAATCACTACGATTTCCGGCTTTCTGCCATACTGTTCTTCAAATACCTTTGCGCACAGATCCCTGAATTTTGATTCCCGGGCATAGGGCCATGCGGGGTAATCCCCTGAAAACTCCGCAGTTCCGCCCAAACGCTCTGTCAGAAGCGCTGCCCTGCGGGCTGTCTGCTCCTTTGCCGAAGCCACAGAGCTTCTGACCGACACGCCCAGCGCCATCTGCACTCCATCCGCCTCAAGCTTCATAACGCCCGGATTCGCGGAAGTCTCAACCAGCCCCGGCAAATCGGCGCTCATTGCCTGTACGCCAAAGGGCATAAGATTCAAAAGATCAATGATCCGGCCAAGGGAATCCTCATCCGCCGTCTCTGCCTCGCAGACTGTTCCTTCCTCCAATATCAGCCGTATTCCCGGATCCGCCGTTTTATATTCCGCCTCTATCTGGCGGCGAAATTCCTCCGCTACCGCCCGCAGAGCCCCGGTGTTCTCCTGCTTGAGCACCAGTACTAAAGAAGCGCTCTTTGGAATCACGTTCTCCCTTGCCCCGCCGGACAGCTCCACCACTCCATACTCTGTTCTGTCCCGCAAAAGCAGAAGAAATCTTCCCATAAGAATATTTGCATTTGCACGCCCTTTATCAATATCCATTCCCGAATGGCCTCCCTTAAGCCCCTCCAGGGATACATTAAAGCTCACTCCGGAGCGCGTTCTGCGTGTTACCGGCACATGGCATCCCACCCTGACGCCGCCAGCGCAGCCCGCCGTCAAAATTCCTTCTACCTCTGAGTCTACATTCAGCAGTCTTCTGCCGCGGCACATAGAAAGATCTACCGCCGCCGCTCCCAAAAGCCCTACTTCTTCCCCAACAGTCAGCACCACCTCCAACCTTGGGTGAGGAATATCCTCAGCGTCCAGCAGCGCCAGCGCATAGGCTACCGCAATACCATCATCGCTTCCGAGAGTCGTTCCCTCAGCGCTGATATAATCGCCCTCCACCTGCAGGCGCAGCCCGTCTTTCTCAAGATCCAGGCTGCAGTCCTCTGTCTTGTCTCCTACCATATCCAGATGTCCCTGCAGGATCACCGGCTCTGCCTCCTCATATCCCGGCGTCGCCTCCGCGATAATAATCACGTTTCCCATTTCATCCTGCCGGTGCTCCAGCCCGCGCTCGCGGGCAAAGGCCGCGCAGTAATCGCTGAGAGCCTTTTCATGGTATGAAGTGTGGGGGATCCCGCAGATCTCCTCAAAAAATTTAAAAACCGGCTGTGGCTCAAGCCCCTGTAAAATACCCATTGTTTTTCTCCTTTTCTACAATTCTTTTCCCTTTATCAAATCTTTTACTACCTCGCCCGCAATCATCAGGCCCACCACCGGGGGTACAAAAGCATTGCTGCCCGGCGTCTGCCGTTCTCTGCGCTTTGCGGCCTGTTCTGCCGTCTTTTGCGTTTCTGTGGCTTCCTCCGGATTTCGTCCCAACGTTTGCGGGGTTTTCGGCTTTTCTCTGGAATATACCACCTTCAGATGCAGAATCCCTCTCTTTTTCAGTTCCCGTCGCATTACCTTTGCCAAGGGGCATACACTTGTCTTACTGATATCCGCCACCTCAAATGCTGCGGCATCCATCTTGTTTCCCGCGCCCATAGCGCTGATGACGGGCACTCCCGCTCTTTTGGCCTGTTCTGCCAGCATCAGCTTTCCTGTCACCGTATCAATGGCGTCCACCACATAATCATATTTTGAAAAGTCAAACTGATCCGCCGTCTCAGGCAGATAAAACGTGTGGTATACGTTGACCTCTGCCTCCGGATTGATATCCGCAATCCTTTCCCGCGCCGCATCCGTCTTATAACGTCCCAGGGTGCTGTGGAGTGCAATAATCTGACGGTTGATGTTTGAAGGACACACCGTATCATTGTCGATCAGATCCAGCGTTCCGACGCCGCTTCTTGCAAGCGCTTCCACGACGTATCCGCCCACCCCTCCGATTCCAAACACTGCAACTCTGGCATTTTTAAGTCTTTCCAAGCCTTCTTTCCCAATCAAAAGTTCCGTTCTGGAAAATTGTTCCTCCAGGGGCGCCATACGCTGCACCTGCCTTTCCGCATTATTCTGCCGCCGTCTGTTCTGTTGCCGCTTCTTCTGCCGGCGCTACTTCTTCTGTCGCC
>JAUNFZ010000027.1 GCA_030524785.1 Eubacteriales bacterium | reverse complement strand
TCGTCTGCTGCTTTATCGCCGTCTGCTGCTTATCCTCAATAGCTGCAGTCTGGGTTTTCATCTTCCAGGCATCTGTGCCCATAGTGTCCACAGCAATTATGGACCCGATAATGGAAATAAGGTTATTTGTGATTTTCTCTCTATTATACTTCAGGCTTTTCGTCACCAGATACATGATATGTGTCACATCTTCATTTCGGATAGTAGGGCCCGCACAACCCACCTGCTTCCCTGCCTTATCAACATGAGGTCTCCCGTGTTTAGCGGCTTCATGACAGCGCCACGCCCTATAACGGCTTCCGTCTTTGCGGGTTTTATACCTCGCCACACAGCCCCCGCCGCAGCATCCGCATTTGATTTTTCCGGAAAAGGGATAACGGCTGCTGTACTTCGCCTTTCCCTCCTGAGAAAGAGAACGCTCATCCAAAATGCGGTTGGCTTTTTCAAACAGCTCACGGGAGATAATTGGCTCGTGGTGGTCTTTAATGATAACAAATTCCTCCTGGCCAAGGTTTGCTTTCTTTTCGTGGGAGAGAAAATCTGGCGTGTAGGTTTTTTTCTGGACTAAGTCGCCGCAGTACTTCTCATTGCGGAGAATACGGAGAATAACCGTATTCTGCCACTCCTTAACGCGGCAGGGCAAAATGCCTTCCTCCCGAAGCTCACGGGCTATCACGTGAGTGCCTTTGCCCTCATCCACAAACTTATGAAAGATGCGGCGGACAACCTTTGCCCCATCCTCGTTGATATACATTTTGCCGTCACGGACGTCATAGCCAAGCATACTTCGTCCGAATACCACGCCTTGTTCCATCTGGCGCTTCTGCCCCCATTTCACACGCTCGGAAGTCTTGCGGCTTTCTTCCTGTGCGATAGAGGACATAATGGCAAGCCGAAGCTCTGCATCGCCGTCCAAGGTGTTGATATTATCATTCATAAAGATAACGCCGACGCCGTGCTTTTTGAGGTCACGGGTATAATAAATGCTGTCGAGGGTATTTCGCGCAAAACGTGAAATCTCCTTTGTGATAATCAAATCAAAATCACCGTTCTTAGCGCACGCTATCATGCGGTTAAATTCTTTCCGCTTCTTTGTATTCGTACCGGAAATGCCTTCGTCTATGTAAACGCTGTCTTTGATACAATCTGATTTTTACGGAAACATTTTGATTTTTCCTCTAATTAGGGGGTCGCAAATTCAAAACGACTATGAAAAATCCCTGTATAGAGCCATATTATCAGTTCGATACAGGGATTTGTTTTATCTCAGTTTTTATTTTCATTTTGTACTATTTCTTTATGGCACAGAACCAGACCATAGAACCTCTTACATGAAAATTCTTGATTGTGTACATCTTTTCAAGTCTTTGTTTCAGTGAGGCTACGGTTTCAAAAGGCGGGGTAAACCAGCCCTTTTTTACAAGGATAGCTGATACAAGAAAATCTGTGATTTCTGACTTACCCTTGATATAGAAGCAGGCAATAAATTTCCCGCCCTTTTTCAGAACACGGTTTGTTTCGGCATATGCCTTTTCTTTATCGGGGAAAGCGTGAAAACCGTTCATGCTCAGCACAATATCGAAACTATTATCCTCAAACGGAAGATTTCCTACATCACCTTGAATTGCCGAGATATTTGTAATCCCAGATTTTTTAAATCTGTCCTGCGCCTGCTCCAGCATATCCTCGCTGTAGTCAAGGCAGGTGATGTCGGCGTTTTTCAGCTTTTTATATTTTCCACAGGTAAACACCGCCGTCCCCACAGGCACATCGAGAAGCCTTCCCGAAAAATCATCGGGTATGTATTTCAATACTTCCTGCGCCACCGCATTATCGTCCACGCCGCTCCAAAACAGGCGGATATACAGCCTGCTCCACCATTTTTCCTGCGTCAGTACATCGTCATAAATGTTTTTAGACTGTTTATAAGATTTTTTGATTTTATCGTCCATTAAAATTACATTCCTTTCTTTTCCACGGAATACAGCGATTCACCCTTTTGCAATACTCTGTATATTCATCACCGTAAAGCTCTGTCAGCCACTTTTCCTCCGTATGCTTCATCAAGACTGTGAGAAATCCCCAATATACAAATGGAAGAACCAGCAGACAGATATTCCCGCAAATCAACAGTGCGCCTGTACAAAAGAAGATAAATGCAGAGTATATGGGATTTCGCACCCACCCGTAAACACCCGTTGTTACCAGCTTATTTTCCACGATTCCATCATCAATTTTTTCCTTGACCACTGCCGCATACCACAAATACACTCCACAGACTATCAGAAAGATTCCCAAAATCCGCAAAATGACTGAAACAGCACTAAAACGAATATCAGGAATAATATTCGCCTTGCTGAAAACGATTCCCAAAACAGTCAGTCCGATAATCACAGCCACATAGAGCGGACCAACGCCGTACATGGGCAAATGCTCTTTCTTTTTCATCAAACCATGCTCCTCATAAATTTGAAATAATCCCAATCAGTCCCACCATCGCAAGTCCGAGGCTCGGCATAATAATTCCCGGCAGGTCCTGAAATTTCTTCGGATTGATTGCCCGGAACAGCCAGCCGATCAATAGGAATACCGCTGAATTCAACAAAGCCATCCACTCAGGGACTGCCAGCGCACCGTTCAGCACAGCAATGACAGCACAGATGTCCGCCGTCATCAGCACAAGATACAGCAGCACGAAGGGCGGCATAATCGCTTTATAAAACCCCTCAAGCGTATGGTCTGCAATCGAAAAATTTTCCTCGCCGCCGCTCATGATCCGCTTGTAAATCACCGCCTGTATGCAAAGCAATGAATGGATAAGAACGCCGCCCACCGCACCTGCATAGCCCGTCAGACCTGTTACCACCGACAGAATGGGATGCGTTCCGCTGATCTGATCGGCGATCGAATAAAAACCGAGACCGACGCCGATATCCCCGATTACCACAATCATAATCGAAGCACCAAATCTCCACTCTGCCATTTTGAGCCAGTTACTGTCAATATTTTTTGAAGTGCCGAGTTTTTGATTTCCGGCGCCCTTTAAGTCAAAAAGCACATCTCCCACACAGCACAACAGACCGCCGATAAGTCCCACTATTGAAAATATCAAATTCGTATTCACTTTAACTTCACTCCTATATTCACTTTTTTCTCATCACACTATGTAATTGAAAGCCTTTCCGATGCTCCAATACCGAACGCGGTTCGCCCGCTGTCACTGTGTTAAAATAACAGACACACAGCCGACATAAGCGCAGAAGCCGGCACAAATAAGATTACATGTGTGATATGCGTCTTTTTGTTGTATCCAAACAGATGCGGGCCGTAATACGGCGTTACTTCCGGATAAAAATGCTGGAAGAAGTTGCTGCGGCAGAGCAGAAACCAATCAAAAAACAGGATATCAAAGACCTTCAGGAGCAAAAGCATGGTCAGGAATCTTCCGTAAAACTGCCAAAAGGTAAATCCGTTCCGAATTCCGTCCCAGCCGCCGTATGCCAGCGCACCACCCATCATCACAAGGGAAATGATCCCAATAAGCCAGCCAATCGCATGTGCGCCGGGGAAGCGTTCCTCCCGCGGCTGAATCACATCCAGCGCCTCCTTCGGCGCAGAGGCAAAGAACCGCTTATCCTGAATGAAGCCTACTCCTGCCAGAAGCATTAAGAAAAGCCCTGCCATCATTATGCTTGAAAGCAAAATTGTAAGTCTCATTTTTTATCGTCTCCTCCAATTATTTCTTTTTCTTCCGTATCACACAATGTAACCGGCACCCTTTTCGCCGTTCAAACAGTTCCAATTTCAATCCCGATTCACGGCAGAACCGCTCAAAATCCTTCCTGCCGTAGCACGCCACATCGCCCTTGCCTACCAGATGGGCAAGAGGAATTTCCACATGATTAACAAACCACAAAAAAGGCTGCGGTACTGTCATATCACGAATAATCAATCTGCCGCCCGGACGAAGTACCCTTTTGCAGCTTCTGAAAAAATCCATAGGGTGCGGATAATGATGAAAGCTCATGGAACAAGTTATTACATCAAAGGAATCGGCTGCAAAAGGCAGGTTTTCGCAATCGCCGCAGATAAACTTTACGCCTTGCAGTTTTTTCGAGTTTGCTACAGAAATCATTTCTGGCGACAGGTCGATCCCCGTATAATTCTTATCGGGATATTTTTCCGAAAGAAGTGCAAGCACAGCTCCCGTACCGCAGCCCGCGTCAAGAACATCCGTAAAATTTTCCTTTTCCATCTCCGCCAGAATATCCGGATAGTCTTTTCTGCACATGTTATATACGCTCGGGTCATTGTTATCAAACTGCACCGCCGCTTTATTAAATTCACTAAGCGTCAGCTTCTTTAATTCTTCCGCTGATTTTGCCATTATAAACCATCCTCCACCTTTTAGTTAGTTTTTGCTAACTCATATTTAAAAATAAAATAGGTTTCCACACCTATATATGATAAATTATACATCTTCCTGTGGTTTTTTTCAATCCTTCCAAGATGAAAATTCAGTGAAAATTTACAAAATTTACAAAGAGATAACACTCCGCATCCTTGCAAAGTGCTGCCTCTGTTATTTACGGCAGGTAACTCACACCCTGATCTCCGTTCCGTCTTTAAAGGTAAAGCGGATATCTTCCTTATTAAAAACTGTTACATATTCAATCATGCTGTACCAAAGGTCTTCGCCAAATTCTGTGAGCAGACCGTCCTGCCTTTCCAGTCCGGCAAGGAACATTTCTATTTTTTCCCTCTGCGCCTGTCTTTCTGTTATGGAGCGGTTGACCTCCTCCAGCCGTGCCTGTACCCCGTCAAACCGCTCTGCCAGACCATCATACCGCTTCTGATATTCGTCCTGGTCCAAAGCTATACGGGCATTCTCATTGACACACTGCTGTATCAGCTCCGCCACCACGTTCAATTCTTCCTGAAGCCGTACCCGGTCATTTTCCAACTCCCGGATATCGAAAAGCGTATCCTTGATAGCATTGAAATTTTGTATGACCTCATCTTTCTCCGTGAAAAGAATGTTGACTGCTTCCACAAACAATTCCTTAATGGTTTCCTCGTCCAAATGCGGCGTGGCGCATTTCTCACCGCCGTCAAACTTATGATTGCACTGCCATATTGTTTTCCGGTACTTGCTCGTGGAATGCCACACTTTAGAGCCGTACCAGCTTCCGCAGTCCCCACATTTTATTTTGCCGGAGAAGATGCTCACGCAGCTTTGACGGTTCTTCCCCGGACACCGGAGTGCCATTTGCTTTTGCACCGCCTCAAATACGGATGGTTCTATTATGGCATCGTGATTGTGTTCTACATAATACTGCGGCACCTCGCCTTCGTTAACCTTCTTCTTTTTCGAGAGGAAATCCACCGTATAAACCTTTTGCAAAAGGGCGTCTCCTTTGTACTTTTCATTCGTGAGGATGCTTTTAACTGTACTTCCCGACCAGTTTTCTTTTCCTCCCGGCGTGGGAATGCCCTCCGCGGTCAACGCCTTTGCGATAGCATAAGGGGAACGCCCCTGCAGGAACATCCCATAAATCCTCCTGACTATTACTGCTTCTTCTTCATTGATGACGAGATTTCCATCCTTGCCCCGGTCATAACCGAGGAACCGTTTAAAAGGAACCGTGACCTTACCGTCTGCAAACCGCTTTCTCTGCCCCCATGTGCAGTTTTCGGAAATGCTCCGGCTTTCCTCCTGTGCCAGCGAGGACATGATAGTCAGGAGCAGTTCGCCCTTTCCGTCAAAGGTCCAGATGCTTTCTTTCTCAAAATAACACTCTACCTTGTTTTCCTTCAGCTTCCGAATAGTCGTCAGGCTGTCAACTGTGTTCCGCGCAAAACGGGATACGCTCTTTGTAATGATAAGGTCGATGCGTCCAGCAAGGGCATCCTCCACCATTGTATTGAAGCCCTCGCGCTTTTTTGTATTACAGCCGGTGATCCCTTCGTCCGCATATACGGAAACAAATTCCCAATCGTCCCTGCTTTTAATATAATTTGTGTAATAATCCACCTGTGCCTCGTAGCTGCTCTGCTGCTCCTCATGGTCAGTAGAAACACGGGCATAGGCGGCTACTCTGCGTTTTTTGCGGCTGCCGCTAGGGTCAGCCGTGAACCGGCTTTTTGTGGCCGGTATCGTAATTACCTTTGCCATCGCTCTGTCCTCCCGTTATAGAAATGGCACTCAAGACTTCCGTCCTCCAGCGCCACGATTTTCTTTATCTGCTTTTCAAATTCAGCCCCGTCAAATTCCTCTATCCCCATCAATTCAGAACAAATTTCCTTAAGCTTCCATTCCGAGTAATTATGGCTTTGACAGGTAATCCCGGTTTCTTTTTTACTGCGGCATATCCAATTGGCATACTCTTTTCCTTTTTTCATACCTTTGTGTCTGGTATACTTCCTGCCGCAGATGCCGCATCTGATCCTACCCGAAAAGCAATAGGTCGGATTCTGCATGGCAGCCCTTCGCTCCATCTCCGCCTGAACCTTTGCATAGGTTTCACGGTCAATGATGGCTTCATGGCAATCAGCCATGTAATGCTGCGGCAGCTCCCCACAGTTTTTTACCTTCGTTTTCGTGATGGGGTCCGCTATGTAGCATTTCTGCCGCAGGATGTCCCCGGTATAGACCTCGTTAAAAATAAGCTGCCGGACCGAGGCTTCCTGAAATTCATTCCCAAGCGTGGAACGAATCCCCGCCTTGTTCATGTTCTCTGCAATAAGCCGCAGGGAAACCCCGTCAATGTACATCTGGAACATCCATCGGATCGCTTCCGCTTCTTCCGGAATAATGACATATTTTTTCAGTTCCTCATCGTACCGATAGCCGAGGAGGTGCTTGTTCGCCACACCAATCTCTCCGGACTGAAACCGCTTGCGGATTCCCCATTTGCTGTTTTCAGAAATGCTCTGGCTCTCCTCCTGCGCAAAGGACGCAAGGAGCGAAAGCATCAGTTCACCGTCCTCTGACAATGAATTGATATGCTCTTTTTCAAACCGCACCTCAATGTCAAGTGACTTCAAATGTCTGACTGTTTCCAGAAGATCAACTGTGTTCCTTGCAAACCGACTGATGGATTTTGTCAGGATGATGTCTATTTTTCCCGCTTCACAATCTTCCAACATTCTTAGGAACTCACTGCGCCTGGAGGTGTCCATTCCGGATATCCCGCAATCTGCGTACACCCCAGCATATTCCCATTCAGGATTTTTCTGAATCAGAGCGCTGTAATAGCTTACCTGTGCGGAAACGGAATGCATCAGGCGCTCGGTGTCTCTGGATACCCGCGCATAAGCGGCTGCTTTTTTCCGCTTCGACAAAGCAGGAAGCATCGGCTCAATCTTGCTGATTTTCCGCATAAAATCAACTCCTTTCCGCTACTATACATCACTCTGAAAGGGCATTAAGTCAACGGTTTTCCCGATAATAATGTACCCAAAGTCGGGCGGTATTTTTTCAGCAGAATTGTATCAATTTCCAAAAACTCCTTCTCTGAAATAACGCCCTTTTTAAGCATAGACTTTGCCACGGAGATGGACATCTGGTACAGGCGTTCCGCCCTGAACTGCTCCTTATCCATCCGTACCACCCTCCTCGCCGGAGGCGGCCCCCTTTTGTCTGCTTACGCAGACATTTCCCCCGCTATCGGGGGAATCACCTTTAAAACGGTTTCTGATATAACACTCATGAGAGCAGTATTTTCGTTTGGAATTGCCATAGGCTGTGAATGATTTCCCGCAGCAGGCACAGGTAAATTCATAGACCGCTCTCTGCCTGATCTGCTCCGGATGCTCATGCCACCACTTTACCCTGCATTCCTCACAGCAGAATACCCTGCGCTTTTTCCCCTCTGTCTGACAAAGCAATTTACCACATTCCCGGCATCGGTCCTTTGCTGTTGCACCTGTGTCCCTTTGTCCTGCCAATCCGTTCCGTCTGCAGAAACCTTTGACCGTATCTTTTGAGATGTTCATCCGTTTGGCAATTGCCGTATATCCCAAGCCCTCCTGCCGGAGCGCCGTTACTTTTCTTTTCTGTTCATCCGTCATGAAAGCACCTCCTCATCATACGGAGATTTGGAGGCGGTTTTGGATACCCATATAAAGATAAAAAATCGCCTGAAACATTTTATGTTCTGATGGCTTGTCACTATGTCCGGCGATTTTTTAGTTGACTATTCTAAACTTCAGAGCTAATATGCACCATCAAGGAAGGAGGATTTTTATGGATAAGAATTCCGTGATGTACCAGTTGATGGATCTGAGGCTGAATGAATCGTTCAATGCGGCCATCCTTGCGGACGAGGAATACATGACGATTACCAAACACTCCGGTGAATACTTGGAAAAACTGGACGCCATGCAGCTCTCAAAGGATGCAAGAGAGCTGATCGACCGTTATGTCAGCGAACAGAACGCCCTCGGCGTCCTCATCGTTTTCCCCTTTCCGGGAAAGCATCAAATCCATATCCGGCTTTTCCCTGACAGCTCGTCAATAGAGGAATTTTAAGGGAATGTGGAAATGCATAACACCGACAACGTGTTCTATCCTGCAAGCATCTGAATCCATCGTCAGAAAACCACCGTCCCGCAAGACGCTTACCGCATGGCTGATACTCGGTTTTGAAAAGCCCATGTGCCAGGCAAGATCAATGGAGCGAACCATGCCTTTACGAAATGCTTCTTAAACAGTCCTTTTGCGATCCAAGCGCCAATAATTCCACCAATAATCGGAGCCACAAACAGAACAATCAACATTGAGTTGGATGAAATTGCTTCTACTGCGGACACATAATCGGCGGACATTCCCTGCTCCGTGATTTGAGCCAGAAAGTCCTCCCTGAACAGCCAGATCGACAGCGGCGAGCCGACCATTCCAAGCGAATAAATCACATAGGCGATAGAATTTCCTTTAAAGCTGTTGTACTTTGTGATGCTGCGAATAATCTCGGCCAGAATGTAGGCCGAAGCCATAGAAATCAGGATCACCAAAGTAAATTGTCCTGTAGCAAAATAAATCAGTCCGGTAATAAACCACATCAGAAAAACCGCACCGGGTTTGTGTACCTTTGCCGCCATTAACATAAAGGGAATACCGGCGAAAATCGCAATAAAGCCGGGCGTCAGCATCCAGAGAACGGGATGTGAAGTTTCTTTTCAGCTCCAATCGGTCTTTTTCGCTCCAGCAGGACATTTTCTTTTCCATCTCTGATAACACCCATAAATTTTAATGCCTACAATACCTTTTGATTTTTCCTTTTTTGAAGGGTGCAAGACCATTCTAATAGGGTGCAGATTTCATAACGCTCATCTACCTTTGCACATCGTTTCTGCCAAAGCTAAAGGCTTCCGTACACATCAAATGTACTGGAAGCCTTTATTTTCTGCCATTTTTCAAATGTTCTGTGAACGGTGATTGTATCAAATTAGCGATTTTCATATCGGCAAAAATTCCGTACAGCTCCCAGTCGATATTGCGCTCGATATACTGGCGGAAATAACGCTGCTGGCTTTCAAAGGAATTGGCCTGGTCTTCGTTGTCCGTGGAAACACGGCAATAAGCAGCGACTTTTCTTTTCACGTTTACATGTTTTCGTTCCTCGTTTAAGCGTTCGTATCTGTTCATAGCGCAGCTCCTTTCCCAGCGGCATGATTTGTGATAGAAAAAACGCCAAGCGTTAAGCTCGACGTCGTTTTTTCTGATTTTGACTGTACTGTTCCTCAAGCGCGATCAGGCAGCGCTCACGCTGAGACGAAGTCAACATCCCACTTTTTTCCAGAGAAAGAACGATTGACTTCTGAATATTCATAAGAAACGCTGCGTGCTCCTGCTCATTTAATTCCGAAACAGCATCGCCAACATAAACAAACTCCCTATATTTCATGCCGCAGGCACCTCCCTCGTTCCCAATATATGAACCAGGGGCTGTACCATATAACGAGGGAGCAAATCCTTTTTCTTCCTGCCTATTTCTTCATCTCTGCCGGCATCATCCGGTGGGGAGGCCCTGCGTGGTCGCTCCGCCGGATGACCTGTCCTTTCTCTAAACCGATCCAGGATATTGAAGGTAAAACACTTACTCTCAAAAGTATGCCCTGATACCACATATACGCCATAAGGCTGTTCTCACTGCCACTGTGGGCAAAGCGGACATGGCGGGGGTAATGCCGCTTGGGTAAAGCCAGTCAAAACCTTCCAACAGCTTATCCAGATCCACCTTTGAAAAATCAAATTCAGTAATGGAGCTGTGCTGCCGGTCATAGGTAACTTTCACTATTTACCTCTGGATACGTCCGGAACCGTCACCTCCTGCCAGCTTTTCCACTTCGGACAGTGTGACCATATTGTAATCTCCTTCAACAGAATGTTTTAACGCAGATGCCGCCACAGCAAATTCCACCGCATCCTGGGTGTTCTTTCCTGTCAGCAAGGAGTAGATCAGCCCACCGCCAAAGCTATCTCCGCCACCGACACGATCAATAATATGGAGATCATATTTCTGAGAAAAACAGCAATCTCCACTTTTTACATCGTAAAGCATGGCGCTCCATCCATTATCAGATGCCGAACGGCTCTCCCGCAGAGTGATAGCCACTTTCTCAAAATCAAACCTGTCCGCAAGCTGTTTTGCAACGCTCTTGTAACCATCCCGGTTGATCTCTCCTGCATAGATGTCCGTAGCCTCGGCCTCAATGCCGAACACATCCTTGGCATCTTCCTCATTAGAAATGCACACATCCACATACTGGCACAGATCAGTCATGATCTTCTGAGCCTGTTCGCGGGTCCAGAGCTTGCCGCGGTAATTCAGATCACATGAAATTTTGATGCCACGGGCCTTTGCCACCCTGCAGGCATCCCTGCAGATGTCTGCCACATTGGGGCCCAGAGCCGGAGTAATGCCGGTGAAGTGGAACCACTCCGCATCCTCAAAGATAACATTCCAGTCAAACTCAGAAGACTGAGCTTCCTGAATAGCAGAATGTGCCCGATCATAGATACATACAGAGCCGCGCTGAGAAGCGCCTTTCTCATTGAAATAGATTCCCACACGGCTGCCGCCCCGGATGATCTTGCTTGTATCCACGCCATACCGCCGCAGAGAATTTACAGCCGCCTGACCAATCGCGTGGTCGGGCAGTTTTGTAACAAAGACCGCATCCATACCATAGTTGGCTAGGGAAACAGCAACATTTGCCTCGCCGCCACCGAAGGAAAACTCTAAATGGTCGGTTTGGACAAAACGTTCATAGTTGTAGGGTTGGAGCCTCATCATCAGCTCTCCGAAGGTTACGATTTTACTCATGGTATTTGTCGCCTCCTTAAATTCTTTGTGCGGTATCCGTGGACTGCTCCGCAAATTGTCCTGGAATGGCCGGGATCTCAGAAGATAACATAGCGGGAGGAATTTCTTTTACTGCCGCTCCCAATCGGACGGCGTTTATAATATCCCTGGATTTTTTGCACAACTTGGTGATTTCATCCCATTTCTGGTTGTCGATCAAGTCAGCAGTCACCATATAAGACCCGCCACAGGCGGCAATTACTGGCGAAGCAATATAATCTGCCAGATTCTTCAGAGAAATGCCTCCCGTAGGCATGACCTTGAACCGGGGGAAAGGGGCATTCATAGCCTTAATCTTGGCCAAACCGCCCGACTGCTCGGCAGGGAAGAATTTCAAAATCTCCAGCCCAAATTTCAATGCGGCATGGTAATCCGTTGGAGTGGTGCAGCCGGGATAAATAGGTATGTTCTTCTCCTGGGCATAAGCCACCAGCTCTGGATCAAAGCCAGGGGTAACGATAAACTGCCCTCCGGCTTCGATTGCAGCATCAATCTGCGTTGTTTCTGTGACAGTGCCAGCCCCAACAATCATCTCAGGACATTTCTGCTTCATGAGACGGATGGCTGTTTCCGCACCAGCAGCCCGAAAGGTAACTTCCGCCACAGGCACATCGCCAGCACACAGAGCCTCAGCCAAAGGGGCGGCATCACGCTCAGGGTTATTGAGTTTGATAACAGGGACGATCCCAATCTTAGAAATTGCTTCATTTATCACAGTCATAATTTTTGCTCCTTACTTTTCTTGTTTCCTTTAACAGCTGCCTTTATTTTCGTAATCCAGATATGCGCCCTTCATGGGAGACGCAGCCAGTTCGGAGAACAACCGCAGAACCCCTTTCTGATATTTGACAGGATTCGGTTTCCAATGTCTTTTCCGTTCAGCGAGAATTTCCTCCACTTCCTCCGGTGTTTTCTGCTGCCCTTTCACGCCAATGATCTCCAAAACCCGCTCCTGTACGTCTAAGTGGATAAGGTCCCCTTCCTCCACCAACGCAATAGGGCCGCCTGCCTGAGCCTCAGGGGAACAGTGCCCGATAACAGGGCCAGTGGATGCTCCGGAAAAACGCCCATCCGTGATCAAGGCAATGCTCCGCCCCAATTCCTTATCAGAGGAGATAGCCTCGGAGGTGTAGAACATTTCAGGCATCCCAGACCCCTTAGGGCCTTCATAACGGATAAACACCGCATCGCCAGGCTTCACTTTATGATGGAGGACTGCATCAATGCAATCTTCCTCGCTGTCAAAAGGACGGGCGTTGAGTACAGCAGAGAACATTTCCTTTGGGCAGGCTGTGTGCTTAATAACTGCCCCCTCAGGAGCCAGGTTGCCTTTGAGAATTGCGATAGATCCATCTGTACCGATGGCCTGGCTGTAAGGACGGATAATGTCCTCTTTCGTAAGATTGAGTTCATACTTCCGGTTAGCCTCGTCCAGCCACTTCTGGCAACGCTCATAGAAGCCGTTTTGCTTCAGTTCTTCCAGGTTTTCTCCTAAGGTTTTGCCGGTAACCGTCATAGCGTCCAGATGGAGGACACCCTTAATCTCCTCCATAATGGCAGGAACACCTCCAGCATAATAGAAAAACTCGGCAGGCCAGCGTCCGGCAGGACGGACATCCAACAGATAGCGTGCGTCCCGGTGGAGCCGGTCAAAAGTATCGCCAGTAATTTCAATGCCAAACTCATGGGCGATGGCAGGGATATGCAGCAGGCAATTGGTGGAGCCGGAGATGGCGGCGTGAACCAGGATGGCATTCTCAAAGCTGTCCATGGTCACGATGTCGCCAGGGCGCATATTCTCCTCATATGCCAGCTCCACCGCTCTTTTCCCAGCATTCCTGGCATACTCAATAAGGTCAGGGCTGGTGGCGGGGAGCAGGGCGCTGCCAGGTAATGCCAGCCCCAGAGCCTCAGCCATGATCTGCATGGTGGAAGCCGTGCCGATAAAGGAGCAGGCCCCACAACTCGGACAGGCATTGCACTTGGCCCAATCCAGCTTTTCCTCATCAATCTCGCCCCGCTCAAATTTGGCGGAATACATCCCCAGCTGTTCCAGGGTGAGAAGGTCAGGCCCCGCCGCCATGGTACCGCCAGTGACCACCACCGATGGAATGTTTACCCGGGCCAGCCCCATCAGATTTCCAGGCAACCCTTTATCACAGCTCGCCATAAAGACGCCAGCATCAAAAGGCGTGGCATTGGCCTGGATTTCAATCATATTGGCAATCATCTCCCGACTTGCCAGGGAGAAATTGATCCCGTCCGTGCCCTGGCTTTCACCATCGCACATATCAGTACAAAAGTACCGGGCGCCATACCCGCCCGCCTCAGCGATGCCCTTTCGGGCAGCTTCCACCAGACTATCCAGATGGCCAGAGCCAGGATGGCTGTCACCAAAAGTGCTTTCAATAAAAATCTGAGGTTTGGACAGATCCTCCTGCTTCCAGCCGGTACCCAAGCGGAGGGGATCCAACTCAGGGGCAAGCTTACGCATGTTTTGACTAATTAGCATAGTACATATCTTTCCTTTCTTAAAAATATTTGTGGAGTGAATTTGAATGGGAGCTTTCATGTGGATTGATAATTCATATCGTATCATATGACGTCACATGTGTCAAATTGGAATAATATTATATTTTTCGTGGTTTTATTAGACATTTTTTGTCGAATATATTCAACAATATGCCGAGCTTACAACATTTTATACATATTTCATATATAAATTTTGTACAATATGTCAGTTTTATGTACGAATAAATTTTGTAATCTTGACATATGACGTGTGATGTTATATGATTTTGATTGTGGAAAAACTCACACTGTTTGGGAGCAGTGGAACAGTACCAAAATTTAAGAAAATTCTAATCCAATAATCAAAGTAAAGTTAGGAGGCTCGTTATGCTATTGCTAGTATTCCTCATTTCAATAGTAGTTTTGCTGCTCTGCATTATTAAAATTAAACTGAATCCCTTTGTTGCTCTTCTTGTCTGCGCCTACGGTACCGGTATTCTAGCTCTGGCCACCTATACCGGAAGCACAGCCCCGGAGAATTTTTCATCCATTGCCGATGTGACTGCCTGCGTCACCAATAACTTTGGTTCTACCCTGGGTTCCATTGGCATCGTTACTGGCCTCGGCGTTATGCTCGGTATGTTCATGTATGAATCCGGTGGTATTGACAGTATCGTTGATAAGGTTCTGAAAGCTGTAGGCCCCAAGCGTTCCCAATACGCCGTTTCCGTGGCAGGTTTTATTACTGGCATCCCTGTCTTTGGCGATGTAGTTTACATCATGTTCGCTCCCATGCTCCGGGTGCTCTCTCGAAAAACTGGCTATTCCATGGCCGCTTATGGAGGCGCACTGGCCATCGCCACCACCTGCACCTTTGCGTTGGTGCTTCCCACTGCACCCCCATTGGCAGTGGCCGGTGCCATGGGCATCAATGTGGGCGTGTTCTTCTTTTATGCCCTTATTTCTGCTTTTATCGGAATGTTCGTGGGTGGTATCGTTTATGGCGGCATTGTGAACCGATTGGATCAAAAAGCTGGGAAAACCTGGGACTTTTCTGACCTGGATACCGAATTGGCAGCGAATGTCTCTGCTTCTTCCTGCAAACCCAAGATGGGGGCTATGGCAGCCTTGTCTATCCTGATGGTTCCCATCATGCTGATCCTCCTGGGGTCTTTCTCTGCTTTTTTACTGCCAGAGGACAGCGGCATACTAAAAATCCTCTCTTTCCTGGGAGACAAGAATGTAGCAATGTCGATCGGGGTGCTTTACGGCGCATTCATCTCACGCCCCCATCTGAACCGCTCTATTACAGAAATAATGAATGAGGGCGCGGATAAGATCGGTCTCGTCCTGCTCATCACCGGAGCGGGCGGCGCATACGGCGGTATTCTGAAAGCCTGCGGCATCGCCAACGTGATCACTGATGGGCTCCAGGGCTTTCATATGCCGATTCTGGTCATGTGCTTTGTGATCGCCCAGGTGCTGCGGGTCGCTACAGGCTCCACTACTGTGGCACTGACCACAACGGCGGCGATCGTCTCCTCTGCTGCCGCTACCTCCACTGTGTCGCCTATTCTGTGTGCTGTTGCTGTATGCGCAGGCGGAATCGGGTTGTCTCTGCCTAACGACTCCGGCTTTTGGGCCGTCTCACGTTTCTTTCATCTCAATGAGATCGACACAATTCGTGGATGGACTGTCGGCGGCTTTGTAGCAGGGGTGTCAATCCTGCTGTTTACCTGCATCCTAAGTCTATTCCAGGGCTTCCTTCCTGGACTGATCTAATTTGATATAGCCGGAAAAGAAGTCCGTTCGCTGTTTGGCGACGGACTTCTTTTCTTATGTCTCTTGCACTTTTACGGAAATCCAGTTATAATTTTGTTAAATCATTTAAAGCAGGAGAACCATTGTGAAAGAAACTCATTTTGAAAATATAAAGACAAAAGAATCTTCTCTGCCTGAACGGACAGCTGAACAGATTTCAAAGCTGATCGTGGAGCAGCATTTGACCAGCGAGGACAAACTGCCCAGTGAGTTTGAACTGGCGGAACTGCTCCATGTGGGACGGGGGACGATCCGGGAGGGTGTCAAGCTGTTGGTGGCACGGAACGTGCTGGAGATCAGGCGGGGCAAGGGAACCTACATTGCGCCAAATCCCGGAGAAACCCCTGATCCATTGGGATTCGCCTACTATCCAGATCAGTTCCAGCTTGCACTGGATCTGGCTGAGATCCGTGCCCAAACAGAACCGTGGGTTGCACGCATGGCTGCGGAACACGCGACCACAGAGGATATCCGACGATTGAGGGAAAGCTGTGCCGTAGTGGAGCAGGATATTCTGAATGAACGGGATCACTCCCAGAACGATGTGCTGTTCCATGTAGCGATCGCGAAATGCACACAAAATATGGTGGTCCCAAAACTGATCCCTATCATCACATACGCGGTTACGTTGTTTGTTTCATTGACAGAAAGCCGCTTACGAATGGAAACGCTCGTAGGCCATCGGGAAATTTTAGAGGCAATCCATGACAGGGACGGCCAGCGTGCAGAAAAGGCAATGGCTCAGCATATTGAATATAACAGGGCTTTACTGCAGGAAATTGTCAGCAAATTAAAGCAGGAGGAACTCAGCGCCCCCAAAAAAGAGGATGAGTAATATATACTGTATTACCTTATTGGTGGTGGGTTTTACGGATGCCGCCCGCCTTTCGCCACTTCAAGCATATTGCCTCACCCCTCTCGTGGGAATGTCATTCCGTTCCGGCTTCCCAGAAAGAGCGTGTTGTGATCCACATCTATTGTGAAACACAGCACGCTCCCTCTCGAATCTTGAAAGAACGATTGACTTCTGAATATTCATAAGAAGCGCTGCGTGCTCCTGCTCATTTAATTCCGAAACAGCATCGCCAACATAAACAAACTCCCTATATTTCATGCCGCAGGCACCTCCCTCGTTCCCAATATATGAACCAGGGGCTGTACCATATAACGAGGGAGCAAATCCTTTTTCTTCCTGCCTATTTCTTCATCTCTGCCGCCTGATTGACACAGGAAATTGCGTTCAGGCTTCTTGGATACCCAATATAAGGCAGGCACTGGGATACCACCTGAATCAGAAAATCTTTGTCGTTTCCCAGATTCATATTGCCCGCCGCATGAGCGGTAAGCTGCGGTTCACATCCGCCCTGCGCCATCAGAAAACAGAACGTAATCATCTCCCGCTGCGCCAGGTCAAGTCCTGTCCGGGTATAATAATCTCCAAAGCAGTTTGCCGCCAGCCAGCGGTTGATATGCCCGGCTTTCCATGCTTCCTTCATATGTTCACCGAAAATCTCTGCCTGCGCCTGCGCGCCTTTTTCCAGCCGATTGTCCAAGGTCGTTGTGCATTGCCCCTCCAGGGGAAGCGCAATCCCACGGCCTGCAAAAATCTCGTTCGTAACATTCAAAAATGGAAGGACGCGGCCAATCCCAAGATAATCCACCGCCTGGTATACGATTTCCTTTACTGCCACCGGCGTAACGCCGGCATCCAGCGCTCCTGGCAATACCAGGCGATATTCATCCGCGCCCTGGCAGCCAATCAGCGTCGCCAGAATCGCCATATAGCGTGTGCCTTCTTCAAGCTGCTGTCCTTCTTCATTTGGAACTTCCTCAAAAGCAAAATGTTCAAAACGCTCCATAAACTCCGGATCTGTTACATACAGCATATTCTCATTTTCCATGTCGTTTTCCCCACTTTCTGCCGATTCAGCTTTCACCCGAACAGACTCTGCCGGGCAGGCCTTTCAATCCAGTTTCTGATACTCCTCATCCGTCACCGGTTCACACCATTCATTGCGGGTTTCCTCTCCCGGCACCTCCACAGAAATGTGGGAAAACCAGCTATCCTTTTTCACGCCGTGCCAGTGCTTTACCTCTGCCGGTATGGTAATAACCATTCCCGGCGTCAGGCTGACCGGCTCTTTTCCTTCCTCCTGATACCAGCCTTCGCCGGCCGTACAGATCAGAATCTGACCGCCGCCCTTTGACGCGTGGTGGATATGCCAGTTGTTGCGGCAGCCCGGCTCAAAGGTCACATTGGCAAGAAACACCGGACACTTCCCGTACTCTGTCAGCGGATTCAGGAAAGAGTCCCCGATAAAGTACTGGGCAAACCCGGTATTGGGCTGTCCCTTTCCAAAAACATTTACTTCATTGAACCTTTTTTCGTCTGAAATTCTCATTGTGATTTCCTCCTTTATCAATCGTGAATTTTCCAGCCATTCAGCCATTTTGCAGTCTCAGCGGCGCTGTGGTCGATGATCTCGCTGTGACCCAGATCCAGCGCGGCAATAGCTTCCATATCCGCATCACTCAGGGTAAAGTCCCAGATATTCAGGTTTTCCTCCATGCGCTCTTTGTGAGTGGATTTCGGGATGATGACAACGCCCCGCTGGGTGTTCCACCGCAGCGCCACCTGAGCGGCGGTCTTTCCATACTTAGCGCCGATCTCGGTCAGCACTGGATGGGTAAAGATTCCGTGACGGCCCTCTGCCATAGGGCCCCATGCTTCCGGCTGCACGCCGGACTCCTTCATGTTCTGAAGCGCCCCGGTCTGGGCAAAGAAGGGATGAAGTTCCACCTGATTGACCGCAGGCGTTACCTTTGCATTGGCGCACAGGTCAGCCAGCCGGTCGGGATAAAAATTGCAGACGCCAATGGCGCGGATCTTTCCTTCCTCGTAAAGCTCCTCCATAGCCCGCCAAGCGCCATAGTAATCGCTCATAGGCTGATGTATCAGATACAGGTCAAGGTAATCAATCCCCAGCTTGTCAAGCGAGGTCTGAAACGCTTTCTTCGCCCCTTCATAGCTTGCGTCCTGAATCCAGAGTTTGGTTGTAATAAACAGCTCCTCACGGGGAATCCCACTCTTTTTGATGGCGGCGCCTACAGCCTCCTCATTAAAGTAAGCGGCAGCCGTATCGATCAGGCGATAGCCGACCTTCAGAGCATCACTGACCGCCTGCTCGCAGACTGCGGCCTCCGGCACCTGAAAAACGCCAAAGCCCTCCATCGGCATTTTCACACCATTGTTCAAAGTTACATATTCCATATCCGTACCTCCTGATGAAAAATCTTCTTTATTCCATTCGTTCTGTCTGGATATCAATTTTTACAGCAACTCGGCTCTTACAATAATGCTTTCTTTATGCTATAATCAGAAATGCGGGCAGTGAAAGCAGCCTGTATTGCTTTTCCTGTCTCCATGGGAACTTTTGGAACCTTTTTACGATTTAATTATAACTGGAGTACCCTTGCATGTACACTACACGGTTTTTATGGAGCATAAGCAAATAATTATGCTGAAAAATTGGAGGATACACGATGGACATTACCCAGCTTCAATATTTCAGGACGATTGCCGAAACCGGCTCCCTCACAAAGGCGGCCAAGCGGCTTCATATCTCCCAGCCGGCTATGAGCGCCATGCTCAAAAAATTTGAGGAAGAATTACAAGTGGAGCTGTTTGACAGAAGTCCGAACCGGATTCATCTAAATCCGGTAGGGGAAATTGCGCTGGTTCACGTCAATACGATTCTGCGAAATATAGAGCAAATGAAAGCTGACCTGCTAAGCGCTGCCGAACAGAATCTGACGCTCTCCATCGCCTTTTGCGACCCCGGCGTTCGGTGGTACTGTGTACCTCGATTTTCTCTGGCCCATCCCGAAATCCAGGTAAAGGACGAGCTGTACACAGGCGGCGAGGCAAAACGGCTCCTGACGGAACGTGTCTATGACCTGATAGTCACGCCAAAGCCCGTGCAGGGCAACCACATTCAGAGCCTCTCCTTTTTGCCGGATCAGGTCTATCTCTCTGTTTCCACAGACAGCAAACTGTTAGGCCGGGAAAGTATCTCCCTGCGGGAGATTCCTGCCCAGCCACTGCTCTACCCTCAGATCGGCGGCTACTTCCTCATGCAGATGGAAAAAATTATTACAGAGGACAATCTGCCCATCACTCTGATTAAAAACAACTACAACACTACCCAGTATATGATCCGCACCACGAATTTCCTGGCTACCATTGGAACGCTGTCCATGGACTTAAGAAACGACGGAACCCACCGGACACTGATTCCCATGAGCGACCCGGAACTGAATGTCGTTTTTCACATCTCCTTTTTAAAATCCAACCGGGAGAAGGTGCAGAAATTTCTCGATTGGGGGAAGGAATGTTTAGGTCAGCGTCTTTCCGCCAGTGCCTCTTTGGAGCAGCAGCCTCTGTCAAGTGAAGGAAAAACATCGCCAGACACCTATGTCCAATGACATTTCTCGCTTTGTGTCGTGTTCATCAGCACCACAAAAAGATACCCTGTATGCAAAAGGAGGTAAACTTATGAACCCAAAAGAAATAGGAGCTTTCCTAAAACAGCTTCGCAATGAAAAAGGAATTACGCAGGAGCAGTTGGCAGAAATTCTGGGTGTTTCAGGAAGAACCGTTTCCAGATGGGAAACAGGAACTAATTTACCTGATCTTAGTATTTTGGTGCAGATTTCCGAATACTACGATGTGGAAATCAAAGAAATTTTAAATGGAGAAAGGAAAAACGAGAATATGGACAGCGAATTAAAAGAAACATTATTAAAGGTTGCCGACTATGATGAGTTAAAAAAGCGGCAAGCCGCAAAAGCAGGAAATCTTTCGTTTTGCATTATGTTCCTGGTGTGTGCCGTGATGATTTCAGCGCAAATACTTATGACGGGAAATCTCTCCCTCATTATCGGGGAAACAGTAATTTTGTTTGCCGGAGGGCTGGTCTACATTTTCTGCGCAGTGAAACACGGTGCATGGGATGGAGCCATAGGGAAAAATACTCCCAAAAAAGACCTGATTGTCAGCCTGATTTGTGCAGGAATATTCAGTATCATATTTTTCTTGATACTGTCGGGAAATATAGCCTTATCACACGCTATTGGTATATCCGCGTGCTTCTTTATTGCTCTTTCAATTGTTTCTTACGTTTTACTCAGGGGAATTTTTCATCTTTCCAGAAAAAATTTCGATAAGAATCTATCAGAGGGAAAATAAATGGATTTTAATGACGAAAAAGATTACATTATGCGTATCATCAAAGAAATGGTAAGGGTACTTTTTTCGCTGATGCTGGGAAAACAATATCAGTCTGTCGAACTCCCGGAAAAAAATAAATATGAGGTCGCCGGCAAAACATTAGAAAAATTTGAAAAAATGGTTGACGCCGGCCTCATAAACGAAGCGGAAAATATACTGTTGGAGAACATTGACTATACCAAAAAAGAGGAAGTTCTTGCCGCACTGCTATTCTATCAGTATATAAGCGAGAAAGATAATGATTTTCTGGAAGCACACAACTACTCCAAAGAAGAAGCATTAGATGGAATTAAAAAACTGGCAGAGCAACAGGGATATGGACAAATCACCTCGCTGCTTATGGAAACCTGACCAAGGCAGGGAAAGGGAAATTTGCGACTGTTTACATAAATTAACATGATTATTTTTTTCATTTTCTCATAATACGACATGAATATTGCAGTTTCCGACCTTGAGAAGCCAAAATCATTCAACAAAAAACGCAATTGGTATTTACAGGCAATAGAATTTACAATTATGCCAACTTTTTTCCACTCATCCCCATATCCTTATATTTGATAAACCGGAGCATTTCCGCTGCTTCTCTGGGTACTGAAGAACTGGCGCATTTTGAAATGATTGCAACTATCGTGCATCAGCTCACAAGGGGCCTTTCCATGGAAGAAATTGAAAATTCCGGCCTCGGGCCATATTATATCGATCATACAATTGCAATTTGGCCCCAGGCAGCGGGCGGCATCCCCTTTAATGCCTGCGAATTTCAGTGCAAAGGCGATCCGATTACAGATCTGCACGAGGACATGGCGGCGGAGCAAAAGGCTCGTTCCACCTATGACAATATTCTGCGTGTTGTAGGCAATATCCCGGAAATCGCCGATCCGATTCGTTTCCTCCGCGCCCGTGAAGTCGTTCACTATCAGCGTTTCGGTGAACCAAAGAGAAGTTATGCAAGCAACCGGCAATTATATCCTCCAAAAAATCTCTATCACATTCTCTCCTATTCTAATTCGTTCGATCAGGACATCCGCCGCGCGCTGTTTGTCCTCCAGACTTAGTTTTTCCCAAATCCCGGCGCAGCCTGTGATCTTGGCTGTAGCTGTCTGTATATTAGCCATATCGTTTTTCGCCAGTTTCTCCTGCAGGAGCCGTTTCCTGGCGTCAAGCTCCTCCACCTGCCGGTTTATATACTGCATCAGAGTTTTGCCGGCGTTCTTTACGCTTAAAAGCAGGGAATCGATTTCCTTGTCAAGTTCCGCTATCTGTATTTTGCAGATATTTTCTTCTGAATCTGCCCGTCTCGCCTCACCGCCGGATAAATATTCAAATTCATCCAATAGCTTCTTTATCTCCTGCCCCACATAGTCCTCCAGCACATCTGCGTAAACGGTGCTGCCCGGCCCGCTGCATCTCACAGAATATCTGGATCCGGAGCACTGAAAGTATCTTCCGGCTTTCGTATTTGATTTTATGACGGTACAGGCGTAGCCGCACTTGGCGCATTTTACCTTTCCGGAAAGCCATGTCCGTTTTCCCTTCCTGGTTCTTGCCAGGCAGCGGTTCTGCATAAGCTTTTGGCGGCATTTCAGCCAGATATGAGAATCAATGATCCCCTCGTGAAGCCCAAGCACCGCTTCCCCGCCCCCGAGTTCACATTTTCTCTCCCTATCCTCAGCCCTATGCTCTGAAACATCGCCGCACGATCCGCCATTATACAAAAAAATGCCGTTGGTTCCTGTGAAATCCGCTGCCGGATTTGCGATCCTGCATCCATGACTGACAAGAAAATGATAAACATCCATATCCGCCCTCACATAGACAGGATTTCGAAAAATTTCGCTCAATCTTGCTGTACACCAGAAATTTTCACGTTTTTTTGCCATCCCAAGCACTGTAAGCTTTCTTATCACCGCACCCAGAGTCACATCCGGTTCTGCGTACCATTCATAGATGCGTCTGATCTGCGCTGCCTCATTTGGCTCTGGTACAAGTACGGAAGTGTGAATATCATTCAGAAGTGTTTTTTGAAGCCGGAACCCATAGGGTATGCGCCCGCCCATATAGCAGCCTTTTCTGCTTCTGCTGTGATACGCATCCGCCACACGCTTCTGAATGGTTTCCCTTTCAAGCTGTGCAAAAACGATACTGATATTGAGCATTGCATTGCCAATCGGCGTAGATGTATCAAACTTCTCTGTTGAAGAAACGAACTCCACCTGGCAGTTCTGAAACACCTGCATCATATTCGAGAAATCAAGGACAGAACGACTGATCCTGTCCAGCTTATAGACGATCACCCGCTTAATTTTTCCTGCCCTGACGTCCTCCATCATCCTGGAAAAGGCCGGGCGCTGCATACTTTTTCCGCTGAATCCCCTGTCAACATACGTCTCATAGGGGGCTCCCCGGGTCTCATACCTGCAAAATTCAAGCTGGCTTTCTATAGAAATGCTGTCTTTCTTATCCAGCGACTGCCTTGCGTACAGAGCATCAATCGGATCCATAGGCTACACATACTTTCTGAAGATTTCATATAATTCCTTTCTCATGCCCTGCTGCATACGGCAGGCAATATCCTCTGTATGCCGGGGATGTCTGCTGGCGACGCGAAAATGCATCCGATCCACATGAATTTCCGAAAACGTCTCCCCTTCTAACGGTTCCATTCTCTCCTCTGCCGCTCTAAGCTTCAAGGGTGTCACACTTTCCTCCGCTGCCGCTCTAAGCTTCGAGGATGCCACACTTTCCTCCCCGCCCTGGTTTCCAATAACGTCTTCTGCACCGCCTTTTCATAAAATCTCCATCACATTCTATTTCACTGCGGCTTATCCTATTCAGTATTTATTGCGGGTATCCGTTTAAACTTTACTTTCTGGCTGTGGCAAATCTTTTTGCGGCGCGGGCTGCAATTCAAACCAAACTATGCACCCGTTCTCAGACTTTACCCCAAATTCTGCATGATGGGAAACCAGAAGCTCTTTTGCTATGGAAAGTCCCAGCCCGGATACCGTCTCCTTATTTTTTCTGTTTCTTGAAGTATAATAGCGTTCCCAGATATAAGGAATGTCTTTTTCCTCGATCCCCGAACCATAATCCTGGACTTCGAAGTGTATTCTTCGGTTTTCAGTCTCAAAAAGCGCAGCGCGGATTTTCCGGCAGTCCCCGGAGTGATTGACTGCATTATCAATCAGATTATAAATGATGCGCATCAGCGCCGCCCTGTTTCCCCACACAGACAGCCCCGACGCAATATCTGTTTCCATCACGTATCCATTCTCCCGGCAGAGCGGCTCAAATTGGTTCAGCACCTCAAGTACTGTTTTACTGATTTCCACTCTTTCCATGGAAATTTCTTTCTGATTCGCCTGCATCGATGTATACTCCAGAATTTCATTTACCAGCGCCGTCAGGCGGTCGGCTTCCCGCTGAATAATCGAAAGATCTGTATTTCTTTTTTCCTCGTCGCTCCAGGATATCTCCTGTACCATTTCCGCATAGCCCTTTATCATGGTAAGGGGCGTCCGAAGGTCGTGGGAAATATTGGCAAGGAGCTCCCTGCGGGAATTTTCCAGCTGCTCCAGGGAATCAGCCATTTCCCTGAGAGAATCGGCAAGTCCGTCAAGCTCCCTGCAAAACCCTTTTTCAAAGGGGACATATTCATTGCCCCGGGCGATATCCTCTGCCTGCCCTGCAAGCATATGAATCGGTTTCTCAAACCGACGGGAAATCCAGAGTGCAAAAAAGAGCCCAAGAAGCAGCGCCAGCAGAGATACCCACACAAGCTGCAAGCGCAGAATCTGCGCTGTGCCTTCCACAGCCCCCAGGGAGGTTCCCAGATACAAAATTACTGTTTCGCCGGAAAATGCTTTGCTTCCAATCAGTTTTTGCCCATAAATGTAGTCGTTTTCTCCTATCAGCATCCCCATATGGGTATCCTCTGAGTTCAGCAGTTCTTCCGTAAAAGAAGCATATTTATTCGGAAGATTTCTCAGAGCCCCATACTGCCAGTTCATCGTCTCCTTCTCTGAAAAATATGGATTTTCACTGTTTCCATCATTCGTGGAGGTCTCCTCTCTCCTACCGTACAATGTGCTGTATTCGTCCGCGTTATATAAAACATTTCCATGATCGTCTGTCAGGAAAATAAGCAGAGCATTTTTTGCCGCGGCCTCGTCGACCGCCGACAGCAGCTCCTCCTGGCTCTCCCGGGAAATGATTGCCTCCGCCGTTTTTTTCAGATTCGAAATTACCATGGCATTATAAAAACGCTGCAGAAATACTGTCTGCAGCATCCAGAGAGACGCAAATATAAAAACAGCAAATAGTGCAAAATACAGCCAGAGCTTTACCCTAAAGGGCTTACTGTGTTTCTTCAAACTTATACCCCATTCCTCTCAGCGTTACGATATAGCTGCGGTACTTGCCGAGTTTACTCCGCAGCAGCTTAACCTGCCAGTCCACTGTACGGCTGTCACCGAAATAATCGTATCCCCATACGCCGTTCAATATATTCTCTCTCGTCAGGGCTACTCCCCTGTTTTTTATAAAATAAAGCAGCAGTTCATACTCTTTGGCCGTCATTTCCGTTCTGACGCCGTCAATATATACCGTTCTTCCAAGGGTATCAATGCACAATCCCCCTAACCGTATTTCCCTGTTTTCCTCGCCGCAGCTTGTGCGCCTTCTTAAAACTGCTTTTATCCTTGCCATAAGCTCTTTCGGAGAAAATGGCTTTACTACATAATCGTCAATTCCCAGTTCAAACCCCATAAGCTTATCATACTCCGCTCCCAGGGCTGAAAGCAGTATCACGGGGACATCACTGACCCCGCGTATTTTTTTGCAGGCAGTATAGCCATCCATGCCGGGCATCATAATATCCATAATCACCGCGTCAGGCTCATATTCCCTGCACATCCTGACTGCCTGCGCTCCGTCTGATGCAGAAAAAACCTCATACCCTTCATGCTCTGCAAAACGTGTGATCAGCTGCACGATATCTTTTTCATCATCCACCACCAAAATACGTGCCATAGTTTTCCTCCAACAATTTACGGTACAGCGGACCGGCAAAGACCCTGCGCCGGCCCGCCCTCTGCCCGCAGAAAAATTTTTCGGGGAGACTACTTGCTGTAGGAGGCGCCTCTCTGCCGACCAATGACATAGTTCAACGTACCGTCAGCAGCCGCAGGGTTCTCTGAACTGTCCTCCTGCCTGTAGGCAGACCCTCTCTGTCTGCCGCCCACATAGCTATAGGAAGCCGCATTTTCTTCTGAATACTCTGTGTCTCCAATTCCATGCGCTGCCAAAAATGCTTCGCGGGCTTCTTCTGTCGCATAATTTTCTGCCTGGGCATAAAGTTCTGTTCTGCTTTGGCCTCTTGCCTGTCCAGCCAGATAGCTGTAGCTCTCCTCGGCTGACGCGGGCATAATCTGAAGCGCCAACAGTCCCGCTGCCGCAGACAATGTCATCATTTTCTTTACATTCTTTTTCATTTCAAAACACCATCCTTATTTTTTGTTCCCTTAAGGGTAACTTTATTATAAAAGGTCTTTGGGGAATGTCTGTGGCGCTTCTTTGGAATTTCTGTGGAATGTAAAGTTTTTTATACTATAATTATAATGCATTTGAAAAAGGCTTGTAAATAATTATAAATAATATTATAATATTTTTATAACAAATACATCCCAGGCTATACCGCTGCGGCGGTCATCAAAGGATGCGACAGGAAAAGGAGATGATAACATGCATCCGCTTTCAACACGGCGTTTTTGCACCGGGTTTATCTGGAAAACAGCTATATTTCTTATTATATCAGCCATTTTTTTCTTCATGGCTGCACCCAGATGCCGTGCCGAACAGCCGAATCTTTCACCGGTATCGGAAGACAATTCGCCGGAGCCTGCGCCTGAGGGCAGTGTTTCCGAAGAAATGGGCATGATTACTCCTCCTTCTGACTCCTCACAGGAAGGCGTGTTCTTTGGCGGATCCACCGCCGGGGAGAGTTCTACGGACGAAAAGCTGGAAACGCTGCTTTCTCAGCTCACGAACTCTCTGCCTTCCGGAAATGGAAGCTGGTCTGTCTATGTATGCGATCTGGTCAATGATTCCGAAGGCAGCATAGAAGATCACAGTATGCAGGCGGCCAGCCTGATTAAGCTTTATATCATGGGCGCTGTTTATGAAAATTATGAAACTTTGACGGAACAATACGGAAAGGACAATGTGGATTCCTGCCTTTATTCCATGATTACCGTCAGCGATAACAATGCGGCCAATACGCTCACGGGCTACCTTGGCGGCGGCGATTCCTCTGCGGGAATGACCATTGTCAATGATTTCTGTATGGCCCACGGCTATACCCGTACCAGCATGGGACGGCTGCTGCTGCAGAGCAACGAATATGGCGACAATTATACCTCCGTATCGGACTGCGGACATTTTCTGAAGGCGGTCTATCAGGGAAATTCTTCCGAATATCCCTATGCAGATACGATGCTCTCTCTGCTGGCTGCACAGACAAGACGCCACAAAATTCCGGCACAGATTCCATCAGACGTTACCGTTGCAAACAAAACCGGAGAACTCTCCGATGTGGAAAACGATGCAGGCATTATCTATAATGCAAAAAACGATTTAATTATCGTATTTATGTCCGAAAATCTTGGCGATGTAGGCGCAGCGCAGAACTCCATAGCCTCTATCAGCCATCAGATTTACAGTTACTACAATGAATAAAGGGGGACTGAGAAAATGAAAACTGCTGCTTTACAGAAAAATGCTTTATTGAAATGGCTCCTGCTTTTTGCGCTGGCACTTTGCCTTACCTTCACCGCAAAGAGTCTGTCCTGCTCCGCTGCCGGAACTACTTACACCGTCAGCGTGTCCAGCGGTTATCTGGCTCTGCGCACCGCAAAAAGTTTTGACCGCGCAAACGAGATCGGCGAATTATACACCGGCGACACCGTGGAGGTGAGCGATACCAGCGACTCCACTTACTGGTACGTATATTCTCCGAAATACGGAAAATACGGCTATGTAAACAAAAATTACCTGATATCTGCCAGCTCCTACGCCACTTATACTGTCAGCGTGTCCAGCGGTTATCTGGCTCTGCGCACCGCAAAAAGCTTTGACCGCGCAAATGAGATCGGCGAATTGTACACCGGCGACACCGTGCAGGTTTACGACTCCAGCGACTCCACTTACTGGTATGTATATTCTCCGAAGCACGGAAAATACGGTTATGTAAACAAAAATTACCTGTACAGCGGAAATACCTCCCGCGAAACAAGAACGGTCAGCGTATCCAGCGGTTATCTGGCTCTGCGCACCGCAAAGAGTTTTGACCGGGCAAACGAGATCGGCGAATTATATACCGGCGACACTGTGGAACTTGTGGACACCAGCGATTC
The DNA here is from genome assembly GCA_030524785.1 of Eubacteriales bacterium. Classification (GTDB taxonomy): domain Bacteria; phylum Bacillota; class Clostridia; order Lachnospirales; family Lachnospiraceae; genus Marvinbryantia. The sequence continues at coordinate 6,890 of JAUNFZ010000027.1, read as the reverse complement.
CACCTACTGGTACGTATATTCTCCGAAGTACAGCAAGTACGGTTATGTGAATAAGGATTATCTTGTAAAAAACAGTTCCAATTCCGACAGCTCCCGCCCTGTGAAAACAGTCAGCGTAAGCAAAGGTTATCTGGCTCTGCGCACTGCAAAAAGCTATGACGCCAAAAATGAGATCGGATCCCTTTACAGCGGAGATACCGTACAGGTTATGGATACCAGCGACTCCACTTACTGGTATGTATATTCACCGAAGCTGGACAAATTTGGTTACGTAAACTGCAATTATCTGTACTGATGCTTTCTGCTTACATAAGTACGCTTCGGTGAAACGCTTCGGACTGTGCAGGAGAAACTGGACAGCAAGAATTTTTATGCCTTTAACTTAGGTTTTGATCAGCCGACTGCCTGCCCTCCCTGCGGCAAATAGCCCATGATCCAGGAATTGGAAAAAGCGCTGTGCTCCGTCAGCCGGACAGAGCCACCGGTGCAAAAATTGCCTGCGGTGAAATTGCGGAATATCCGGGGAGTTCGTTCAGGTAACTATATGAAAATGCAATTTCTGTATCATGGAAACGCAGTTTCCTATGATAAAACTAAGGGCATGCCGGAAATTTCCGGCATGCCTTCACATCAGAAAGGATATGATATGAACCATCTTGCTGAAACGATCCAGGCATCTCTGTTTGAAATGCAGGACATGGAATACCGCAGCTTTCATTGCCGCCTGATGCCCACGGTGGATCCCGAAAAAGTCATCGGGGTGCGTACGCCCAGGCTTCGCAAATTTGCAAAGGATTTTGCCAAAACACCAGAAGCCCCGGAATATCTGAAGCTGCTGCCGCACCAGTATTACGAAGAAAACAATCTGCACGGGTTTCTTATTGAATCCATCGGGGACTATGAAAAAACAATTGCGGCTCTCGATGAATTTCTCCCTTTTGTGGACAACTGGGCCACCTGCGACCTGATGTCCCCCAAAGTATTTGCCAAACATCCGTCAGAACTGCTTGAGAAAATTAAGCTCTGGCTTGTTTCTGAACAGACTTACACTGTTCGTTTTGCCATTGGCATGCTGATGCGGTTTTATCTGGACGATCAATTTGATCCCGAATATCCAAAGCTGGTAGCTTCGGTGAAATCGGACGAGTATTACATAAATATGATGATCGCCTGGTACTTCGCCACTGCCCTTGCCAAACAGTATCAGGATGTTCTGCCCTGGCTTCAGGAGAAAAAACTGTCGCCATGGACCCATAATAAGGCCATCCAGAAAGCTGTGGAAAGCCGACGCATTACAGAAGATCAAAAAGCGTATCTGCGTACGCTGAAAGTCAAATAAATTATCCCGAAAGGAGCACATTATGATTTTTTCATCTATTCACACACGCAGCAGTATAACATACCCGGAGGCAATTGAAACTGCCCTGAAGTTCCTCAAATCCCATGACTTTACCTCTATGGAGCCAGGACGCTATGAAATTCAGGGAGATGATATTTTTGCCAACCTGATGGATGCCCAGACCAAACCCCTGGAGGAGACAAAACCGGAAGCTCATAAAGAATACATCGACGTGCAATTTGTAGTATCGGGAACGGAAAAGCTGGGATTTGCCCCGGATACCGGTTCCTGTCCTCCCTGCGATCATCCGGAAGGTGAGGATATCTGGTTTTACGAAGGCCTAGAAAATGAAAGTTTTGTAATTTCCACCCCCGGCTGTTTCAGTATCTTTTTCCCGGAAGATATCCATCGCCCCTGCGTCTGCCAGACAAAACCCGAGGCAATACGCAAGGTCGTGGTAAAGGTTCGTGTAAGTGCACTGTAGCGATACACTGCAGCTTTTGCAAAAATTTTCATAGAAAAAGCCGCGCTTACGATGTTCTGTAGGCGCGGCCCTTTTAGCTACTGGTTAATAAATCTGCTCAGAAATTCTTTTGTCTTTTCACTGGTCGGATGTTCAAAAATTTCCTGAGGCGTTCCATCTTCTTCAATTACGCCCTCCGCCATAAAAATCACGCGTTTTGACACATCCCGGGCGAAGGCCATCTCGTGGGTCACAATAATCATTGTCAGGCCATCCTTCACAAGCTGACGCATCACCTGCAGCACCTCTCCCACCATCTGCGGATCCAGTGCGGAGGTAGGTTCGTCAAACAGCAGGACTTCCGGTTCCATTGCCAAAGCCCTGGCAATAGCCACACGCTGTTTCTGTCCACCGGAAAGCTGACGGGGCTTCGCGTTGATGTACTCTGCCATTCCCACCTTTTCCAGATAAAAAATCGCCTTTTGACGGGCTTCCTCTTTACTTTTTTTCAGAACACGCACCTGGCCTACCATGCAGTTGTCCAGCACAGTTTTATTATTAAAAAGATTAAAATTCTGAAAAACCATACCTACTTTGGAACGATATGCCGGCACGTCCACCTTGCGGTCCGTAATGTCCGTCCCATGATAAAGAATTGCTCCTGAGCTTGGAATCTCCAGCATATTAATACAGCGCAGCAACGTGGATTTTCCTGAACCGGATTGTCCGATAATGCAGGTAACATCCTGGGGATGCACGTCAAAGTCGATATCTTTCAAAACAGAATGACTTCCAAATTCTTTTCCCAGGTGACTCACCTGAATGATTGCCTCACTCATCCCCCGACCTCCTTTTCCTGAAAGGATACATTCCGCTGGTGTGCGTCAGCGTATCCAAACTTGCCAGATCATAATTGTCCGGACCGTCCATCTTGTGTTCCATCCACCGCAAAATACGGGAGCAGGTAAAGGTCAGAACAAAGTACATCACCATGGCGATAGTAAACGCCTCGAAATATGTATAGAAGGCTCCCGCCACTCTCTTTGCAGAGAAAAACAGCTCCACTGTACCGATGACGGAAAGCACACAGGTATCTTTGATATTGATAATCAGGTTGTTGCCGATCTGCGGCATAATATTTCGCAGCGCCTGGGGCAGAATAACGCTCGTCATAGTCTGAAAATGCGTCATGCCAATCGCTTTCGCACCCTCTGTCTGTCCAATATCAATTGAGAGAATACCGCCCCGCACAGTTTCCGCCATATATGCGCCGGTATTGATCGACACAATAAAAAACGCGGCAAACCACATGGACATACTGATATTGCACATGGACTGAAGGCCGTAGTAAATAAACATTGCCTGCACCATCATGGGCGTGCCCCTGAAAACTTCCACATATATGCTCAAAATTGTCTTTACCACTTTCAGAAATATACGCTTGGGAAGTCCGTCCCGCTTAGATACCGGTATCGTCTGCACAATACCTACCGCAAATCCAATCACGCAGCCGATAAATGTGCCCACCAGCGCAATTGCCATAGTAACGCCGGCGCCCCGCAGAAAAGACGGGCCATATTGCTGCAATAAGTATATAATTCTGCCTCCAAATGATTCAGGCATAGTTTCCTCCTATCTAAAAACCCACTCACACAGTAATTCCGGGCTGTGCTGCACAGCCCGGACCGTAAAACCTATATCTGCTGACCTGCTTACTCAGACAGCGGCTGTACGCTGATCGCCTCATCCATCATTGCTGTGAAATCATCTGCGGTCATATCAGCCAGAACACTGTCAATGGCTTTCTTCAGCTCAGTGTTTCCTTTTTTTATTGAGATACCAATATTAATTTCTTCCTCGGATACCTCAAAATCATCATCTGAGCCGCTGAAATCCAGCAGTTTGAAGTTCGGATAAGCTACGCATGCCGCCATTCCTGTCGGCATATCCGTCACCACCGCATCACAGGCGCCGCTGTTTAAAGCAACCAACATGGCAGGTGCGGTATCCTGCGCCGGAAGAATATTTGCATCTTCAATCTGCGGCAGGCAAGTGTCATACCATACCGTATTGATCTGAGATGTACAGGTAACACCCTTCAGATCAGCAACACCCGCTGCATCAGCATATTCGCCGTCAGCCTTCACCAGTGTAATAATCGACGCATAATAGTACGGTTCGGAAAAGTCTACCGATTCCAGACGGGCAGACGTAATGGACTGTCCAGCAATCGCGCAGTCGATTGTTCCCGCCTGTACCGCCGGCACCAGTGAATCCCAATCCAGAGATACAATCTCAAGTTCATAGCCCAGTTCCTCGCAGATATGCTTTGCCATCATAACATCATATCCGTTTGCATAATCCTGGCTGCCTGAAATAGGCACTGCACCGTTGGAATCATCCGGCTGCGTCCAGTTATACGGAGCGTAGGCACATTCCATTGCAACCTTTAATACCTTTCCCTCCTCTGCACTTGCAGCAGATGCCATTCCCAAAACTGCAGCACCACAGACTGCCAATGCACATAAGCTTTTCTTTTTCATAATACACACCTCATCCCATTTTTCTTGTTGTTAGCAAAAGCGCAAACAAACACAAGAATGTGCTTCTTTGCGCTTTACAAATGCTATTATACAAATATCCGGTGCTAAAATCAATCCATAATATTCTTCAATTCAACAGAAAAAACTGGAGTTTCTGATGTATATTTTGAATCTATTGGCATCGATTATCAATAATTTTGCTTATTTGTAATTCACAATCTTTCCGAAATCCGGTTTCAGCGCTGCGCCGCCTACCAGGCCGCCGTCAATATCCGGCTGTACAAACAGCTCCGGAGCGGTTGCCGCATTTACAGATCCGCCATACTGGATGCGGATTGCCTCTGCAGTCGCCTCGTCATAGATCTCAGCGATGCAGTCGCGGATGCCCTTGCATACTTCCTGGGCCTGCTCTGTGGTAGCAGTCTTGCCGGTTCCGATTGCCCAGATCGGCTCGTAAGCGATCACAGCCGTCTTAGCCTGCTCTGCGGTTACATTCAAGAAACCAACCTTTACCTGCTGACGGATCCAGTCCATCGTGATGCCCTGCTCTCTCTGCTCCAGAGATTCGCCGCAGCACATGATCGGAGTGATACCGTGCTCGAATGCTTTCAGCATTTTCTTGTTTACAGTCTCAGAAGTCTCAGCGAAGTATTCACGTCTCTCAGAGTGGCCGAGAACTACGTATTTTACGCCAACGTCTGTCAGCATGTTCGGGGAAATTTCGCCTGTGTAAGCGCCCTTTTCCTCAAAGTACATATTCTCTGCACCAACCTGGATGTTGGAGCCCTTTGCAGCTTCCATTACAGGAATAATATCAATTGCCGGAACGCAGAAAACAACGTCAACTTCGTCGTTCGCTACCAACGGTTTTAATGTATTTACAAGCTCTACTGCTTCGCTGGGAGTCATATTCATTTTCCAGTTTCCAGCGATAATTTTCTTTCTTGCCATGATCGTGTCTCTCCTTAAAATATAATGATTTCTATTTATCATCTGCTGCAGCTACACCCGGGAGCTCTTTTCCCTCAAGAAATTCAAGAGAAGCGCCGCCGCCTGTAGAAATGTGGCTCATCTTGTCGCCAAAGCCAAGCTGGTTGACTGCTGCTGCGGAGTCGCCGCCGCCGATGATCGTGGTTGCGTCTGTCTCAGCCAGGGATTTTGCCACTGCGATAGTTCCTTTTGCAAGGATCGGATTCTCGAATACACCCATAGGTCCGTTCCATACAACGGTCTTTGCGGATTTTACAGCGTCTGCGTAAAGCTCTGCTGTCTTTGTTCCGATATCAAGTCCCATCATGTCAGCCGGGATTGCGCTGGAATCTACAACAGATACTTCAATCTCTGCATCGATCGGGTTCGGAAATTCCTTTGCGATCGTGGTATCAACCGGAAGGAGCAGCTTCTTGCCAAGCTTCTCTGCCTTTTCCATCATTTCCTTGCAGTAGTCAAGCTTCTCGTCATCTACCAGAGAAGTTCCAACCTCGTAGCCCTTTGCTTTGAGGAAAGTGTAAGCCATGCCGCCGCCGATGATGAGCGTATCGCATTTTTCAAGCAGGTTGGAAATAACGTTCAGTTTGTCCGCAACCTTTGCTCCCCCAAGGATCGCCACGAAAGGTCTTACCGGGTTCTCCACTGCGTTTCCAAGGAAATTGATTTCTTTCTGCATCAGGTAGCCGACAACGTTCTCGCCGCCCTTTGCTGTGATAAATTTCGTTACGCCTGCAACAGAAGCGTGTGCTCTGTGAGAGGAACCGAATGCGTCGCATACGTAAAGATCTGCCAGGTCTGCCAGCTCTTTGCTGAACTGCTCGCCGTTCTTTGTCTCCTCTGCGCCGCGGAAACGTGTATTCTGCAGAAGAACCACATCGCCGTCCTTCATCTCGGCTACCGCTTTTGTTGCAGCCTCACCGGTCACGTTGTAATCAGAAACAAACACAACCTCTTTGCCGAGTTTCTCGGAAAGTCTCTTTGCCACCGGAGCCAGGGACTCGCCCTCGTTCGGGCCATTCTTTACTTTGCCGAGATGGGAGCAGAGAATCACTTTGCCGCCGTCGTTGATCAGCTTCTGAATGGTCGGCAGAGCTGCCACGATACGTGTCTCGTCTGTAATCTCGCCGTTCTTCAGCGGCACGTTGAAATCACATCTGACCAGGACGCGTTTGCCCTTTGCGTTGATATCATCAACAGATTTCTTATTTAATCCCATGTCAATAACCTCCGTTATTATATTTTTGTTATCATAAAAGCCCACAAATTGCTTCGTGCTTCACATTCCTGCATGGAGACTGGGCTTTTATAGTAAAAGTAGAGGCCCGGTCCTAAGACCGGACCTCTGACAGGTCTTGATAATATACTTATGCCAGCTCGCTGAAGTACTTGATTGTACGAACCATCTGGCTTACGTAAGAGTTCTCGTTATCGTACCAGGAAACAACCTGTACCTGAGAAGTGCCGTCTTCCAGATTTACTACCATGGTCTGTGTTGCATCGAACAGAGAACCAAATCTCATACCAACGATATCGCTGGATACGATTTCATCTGTGT
>JAUNFZ010000026.1 GCA_030524785.1 Eubacteriales bacterium | reverse complement strand
GGTTCTAAACTATGGCTTAGCACTATTTTTTTAATTCAACTCCGAAAGACAGGTAATATCACATTTTTTCCAAAAAGTATATATGAGAATCCTTAAAATTTCCTGTAGGCCGAAATCACGGCCTCCGCAGTCTTCATTCCGTCCATGGCCGCAGACATAATGCCTCCCGCATAGCCTGCGCCCTCCCCGCAGGGATAGAAGCCCTCCAGCTTCGACATAAAGTTGTCTCCCCGCAGAATCCGCACCGGCGACGACGTGCGGCTTTCGACGCCGGACAAAAGCGCGTCCGGTCTGGCAAAGCCGTGAATCCTGGAATCAAACAGCAAAATGCCTTCCTCCAGGGAATCTGCAATAACTTCTGGCAGTGCCTGTCTTACATTGGCCGGCTGCCACCCTCCCAGAATACAGGGCGTGGCGCCTGCGATGCTTTTGCTTTCACGGTGATTTCTGAAATCTTCAAAGGTCTGTACGGGCACTTTTCCGCCTCCCAGGCGGTAGGCGCACTGCTCCAGCCTGCGCTGGAAATTTACGCCGCTTAAGACACCGCCGAAGCCAAAGTCCTCCGGCGTCACTGTTACCACAAGGGCGCTGTTGGCATTTTTCCCGTCCCTGGCGCGATAGCTCATACCGTTGACCGCCAGTGCATCCTGTTCTGACGAAGCATTCACCACATAGCCTCCCGGACACATGCAGAAAGAGTAAACGCCTCTGCCGTTTTTCAGCTTTGCCGTCAGCTTGTAATCTGCCGCCGGAAGCACTTTTGCATACTCCGGGCCATACTGGGCATGATTGATCATGTCCTGGGGATGCTCTATGCGAAGTCCCACGGCAAAGGCCTTCGGCGTCATGGGAACCTGTTTTTTTTCCAGCATTTCAAAGGTATCTCTGGCACTGTGGCCCACCGCCGCCACCAGCACAGAGCAGTCCATAGTTTCCGTATGATTGACGGTAATCCCGGTAAGCATATCATTCTCATAGCGCACGTCCGTCACCTGAGATTTAAAGCGCACTTCGCCTCCGAGCGCTTCTATTTCGCGGCGTATATGTTTTACCACTGTCCTGAGCACATCCGTTCCGATGTGCGGCTTATTCACGTAGAGAATATCCGGATCGGCCCCGGCTTTTACAAAGGTTTCCAGGACAAAACGGTTCCTGCCGGCCCGGTCCTTTACCAGCGTGTTCAGCTTTCCGTCAGAAAACGTTCCTGCGCCGCCTTCTCCGAACTGAACATTGGAGTTGGGATTCAGGCTGCCGCCCTCCCAAAAGGCTTTTACGGTATTTGTGCGGCTGTCCACATCCTCTCCCCGCTCCAGAATCAATGGCCGGTAGCCGCACCTTGCCAGCAGCAGGCCGCAAAATAACCCGGCCGGGCCGCTGCCCGCAATCACCGGCGGCTGGGAAAGCCGTCTGCTGCCGGGCGTGGGATACTGATAAACCGTCTCCTGCACCGCCGTGATATTCGCATTTTTTTGTTTGTGAAGGATAGCATTTTCTTTCTTTACCTGTACATCAAGCGCCGCAATGTAATGAATATCCTGCTTTTTTCTTGCATCCAGAGACCGTTTTACAAGGTGAAGTCTCTGCACCTGTTCCAGGGGTATGTGAAGGGCTTCTGCCGCCGCTTTTTTCAATGTTTCATCCGTATAATCGAGGGGCAGTCTCAGCTGCTGTATTCGAATCATGCTCTATTATCCTTTCGCGCTGTTCGTTCCTGCAATATAACCGGTAGACCAGGCCCACTGAAGATTATATCCTCCGCAGATCCCGTCTACATTCAACAGTTCTCCCGTTATGTAAATACCAGGGGCTTTCTTTGACTGCATCGTCTGCGGATCGATCTCATCTGTGTCCACGCCGCCCTGGCATACCTGGGCCTGTTCAAAACTTCTGGAGCCGCTTACCGTCAGAGGCAGCTCCTTAATTATGCGTGTGATGCTTTGAAGCATCTCCTCCGACAGTTTTTTTGCCGGAAGATCTTTTGGAATCCCAGCCTGTGAAAGCAGCGGTGCTATTGCCTTGCCGGGAAGGATTCCTTCAAAGAAGTTTGCCGCCGTTCCCACCCGGCGTTTTTCCTTAAGATAGGAAAAAAGCTCATCCTTCTTAAGCATCGGAAAAAGATCGAGGATCACTTTTGGAGTTTCTCCCTTTTCCAGAGCGCTTACCGCATAACGGCTCAGCTGAAACACCACAATCCCCGAGATTCCATAATCTGTCCACTGCAGTTCCCCCGCTTCGCGAAAACTCTCTTGGCCGCAGTGAAGTATCACAACCGCCTGCATACGAAGGCCGGACATTTTTCGTATCCAGGCTTCTTTTATCTTCAGGGGAACCAGAGCCGCCATAGGCTTTTCGATATGATGGCCAAGTTTCTGCGCCAGCAGATACCCGCTTCCGTCGGAACCCGTGGCCGGGACTGCCCTGGAACCGCAGGCTAAAATTACAGCGTCCGCTTCATATTCCCAGGCAGCGGTGCGCACCAGCCAGACATTCCTTTTCTTTTCTATGTCCGTTACTTTTTCCGTGTATTTCAGCCGCACTCCAAGGCGCCCTGCTTCCAGAAGAAGCACCTCGAGCACCGAAGCGGCCTGTCCTGTAACCGGGTATATAAAGTTCTCCCTCTGTGTCGTCAAAAGGCCGATATTTTTAAAAAACTTAAGCGTATCTTCTGTTCCAAACTTTTGCAGCACACAGGCAATAAATTCCTCCGGCGCGCCCCGGAAATGGTCTCTCGCGGACATGCTCAAATTGGTCAGATTACATCTTCCGTTTCCCGTCATCAGCAATTTTTTTCCGGGCTTTTCCATGCCCTCCAAAATGGTAACCGAAGCCCCGCCTCCGGCCGCTGCTATCGCGGCAAGAAGGCCAGAGGCTCCGGCGCCTACAACAATTACCTTTTTCATATTTCCTCCAGACAAACCAGTCCTTTATCCACCAGGCTCTGCAGAGATTTTAAGATACCGAGCTTGGCGTGCTCCCACGTAAGTCCCCCCTGAAAATATGCTGCATAGGGAGCCTTCAGCGGACCGTCCGCACTCAGTTCAATGGAAGATCCCTGAACAAAAGCGCCCGCCGCCATAATAACATCGCTGTCGTAGCCGGGCATCGCCCAGGGCTCCGGCCGCACATAACTGTCTACCGGCGCTGCCGCCTGGATTCCCTCACAGAACGCAATCAATCCCTCCGGCGTGCCAAATTCCACAGCCTGAATAATATCATGGCGCTTTTCCGTTCCATTTGGAACAACGCGAAATCCCAGTTTTTCATAGATATTTGCGGCAAAAATCGCCCCTTTAAGCGCTCCCGCTACGACGGTGGGCGCCAGAAACAGTCCCTGGAAAAAGCTGCGGTTGACCCCCAAAGAAGCGCCGACTTCCCGGCCAAGCCCCGGCGAGGTGAGGCGGTAGGCCGCCCTGTCAATGCACGCTTTCGTTCCTGCAATATAGCCTCCCACAGGCGCAAGGCCGCCCCCGGGATTTTTAATCAGAGATCCCACTGTCATATCTGCTCCAAAATCGCTGGGTTCTCCACATTCCACAAATTCGCCGTAACAGTTATCCACCAGCACAATCAGCTCCGGGCGGATATCTTTCACAAAGCGAATCGCCTCTGCAATTGCTTCCACAGAAAGTGTTGGCCGCGTCTGATACCCCTTGGAGCGCTGAATCGCAACAACCCTTGTCTTATCGTTCACCGCCCCGCGGATTTTCTCAAAATCAAAGCTTCCATCCGAAAGAAGATCCACCTGCCGGTAGGAAACCCCGTATTCTGCCAGAGAACCGGCAGAGGGACGGATGCCAATCACTTCCTCCAGCGTATCGTATGGCTTTCCGGAGATTGACAGAAGCTCGTCCCCGGGACGAAGATTTGCTGCCAGAGCCACCGCAAGCGCATGGGTTCCGCAGGTAATCTGCGACCGTACCAGGGCGGCTTCTGTATGGAAAACCGCTGCATATACTTCCTCCAGAACATCCCTTCCGAGATCGTTGTAGCCGTATCCGGTACCCGACTGAAAACACTCCGCGCTTACGCGGCATTTCTGCATGGCGCTTACCACTTTCAGCTGATTATATTCCGCCGTTTCCTGAATTTTCGCAAACCGCTCTGCCAAGGAGTCCTCCGTCTCCTTTCCAAGGCGGTATACCTTTCTGCTGATTCCAAGTTCCTGATACATTTCCTCTATCGTATGTCTGGGCATAACTGTATTCCTTTCTGATGTTCTATCACTTCCAGCATATATTCCAGAATCGCATTTTCGTCCGGAAATTCTTCTTTTTCAAGCCAGACGACATTTCGCTCCCGGCGAAACCAGGTCAACTGGCGTTTTGCAAAATGTCTGGTATCCCGCTTGAGGCGGCAGACAGCCTCCTTAAGTGTACACTCTCCCTCTAAATAGGCCAGGATTTCCTTATAGCCAAGCCCCTGCATGGAAACCATATCCGACGTACATCCTCTCTCCTTTAAAGAGCGCACCTCCTCTACCAGCCCCTGCGCAAGCATATCGTCCACACGCCGTTCTATTTTTTCGTACAGTTTCTGCCGATCTTCGTTCAGTACGAAATAGACCGCATTATAGGGGGATTCCTTTTTGCGCTCCCGCGCATTATGATCTGAAATCGGCTCGCCGGATTCATGGTAATATTCCAGGGCACGGATCACCCGTTTCACATTATTTGCATGGATTTCCTCTGCGGACTTCGGATCGGCCCAAGCCAGCATCTGATGAAGCACCTCAGGTCCTTTCTCCGCAGCCAGCCGCGAAAGCTCCTCCCGGTAAACCGTATCGCCGTCGTTTTCTGTAAAATCAATGTCATACAGCACGGCCTGGATATAAAATCCCGTGCCCCCTGCCAGGATTGGTATCTTTCCTCTTTCATAAATAAGATTCATATATTTTTTGGCAAGTTCCTGAAAACGCACTACATGAAACTCATCCTCCGGCTCCAGTTCGTCGATCAGATAATGAGGGATTCCCTGCATCTGGCAGGGCTGAATTTTTGCAGAGCCAATATCCATGCCCTTGTAAACCTGCATGGAGTCCGCCGAAATAATCTCGCCGCCCACCGCCTTTGCAAGCTTCAGGGACAGCGCCGTTTTTCCAACCGCTGTGGGACCCGTCAATATAATCAGTGGTTTCTTTTCCATTTCATACAATCCTTTTGAATTTGCGTTCCAGCTCCGTCTTTGTCATGGAAATGATGGTGGGCCGTCCGTGGGGACAATTATAGGGATTTTCAAGCGTCAAAAGCTCGTCGATCAGCGCGTGAACCTCCGAAACCGACAGTCTCATATTTCCCTTCACAGCGGCTTTGCATGCCATAGAAGCAATTTTGTCATCAATCATCTCATCATTTACCGTTTCCGCCTGCACTGAAAGCCCATCCAGCATCTCAAGAAATATCTCCCGATTCGCAAGTCCGAACAAATTGTCCGGCACCGCCCGAAGGGCATATTCTTTTCCGCCAAATTCCTCAATTTCAAACCCAATTCTGGTAAACCGATCCATATACTTCTCAAGCAGAGCAGCCTCCGCCATGCTAAGCGTCAGTATCACAGGAGGATTCAGGTTCTGGGAAGTGTATTCCCGCTTCTCCATGGACGCTTTCATCCGCTCATACATCACTTTTTCATGAGCTGCATGCTGATCGATGATAAAAAGCTTGTCCCGAAATTCCACCAGCCAGTACGTGTCAAAAATCTGACCGATAATCTTATGTTCCTTCACATTTTCCGCTGAGAGCAGCTTGTCCTCGAACAGATGCATCTGCTCCGGCTGTTCTTTGTAAACCGGGCGCTCTCTGAGAAAATTCTCTTTTGCGGCCGCCGGATTCTGCGGATGTGAAGCGGCCTGCGCCTGCGACGCTGATGCTGATGTCTGACGGTCCACCGCCTGTGGTGCTGATGCCTGGCGGCCTTCCGCTGCAGCTGTCAGGCGGCCCTCCGCCTGGGATCTTGGCTCCGGCCCGGCGCTTTCTTTTGCCCGGCGCACCGCCTCAAAGGGCTCCGACGCCTGCTGCCTCGCCGGGATTCTCGGCTCTGGCCCGGCGTTCTCATTTGCCCGGTGCACCGTCTCAAAGGGCTCCGGCGCCTGCTGCTTTGCCGGGACTCTCGGCTCCGGCCCGGCATTCTCCCTTGCCCGGCGTACCGTTTCAAAAGGCTCCGGCGCCTGCTGCCTCGCCTGGGGTCTGGGCTTTGGTCTATCGTCCTCATCTGCACTGACCTGTGGAATCATTTCCCGGTGTGTCAGGCTGTTTCGGATGCTTTCATAGACAAATTGATATATCTTTTCATTGTCAGAAAAGCGCAGTTCCATCTTCGCAGGATGCACATTGACGTCCAGAAAATTTCCGTCTATCGTAAAATGAAGCGCCGTAAATGGATATTTATGCTTCATCATGAAGGTGTGATAGGCATCCTCGATTGCTTTCGAAATCACTGTGCTCCTGATATATCGTCCGTTGACAAAATAATTTTCATAGTTTCGGTTGCCTCTGGAAATCACAGGCTTTCCGATAAATCCCTCTATTTTTGCAATACCGCAGTCTGCGCTTACCTCAATCAGATTTGCGGCGATCTCGCGGCCGTAGATATTGTAGACAATATCCTTCAGGTTGTGATTCCCTGAGGTGTGAAGCCGCGTCTGATTGTTTGCGATAAACTTAAAGGAAACCTCTGGGTGCGACAGCGCAATTCGCTCTACGATATCGCTGATATAACCGGCTTCGGTCTGAGCCGACTTTAAAAATTTCTTTCTGGCCGGCGTATTGAAGAAGACATTTCGCACCAGAAATGTTGTTCCGGGAGGAGCGCCTATCTCCTCCGATCCCTTCTCCTTGCCGCCCTCAATCAGATAGCGGACGCCTGTAAGGCTGTCAAAAGTCTTTGTAATCAGCTCTACCTGGCACACGGCGGCGATACTGGAAAGAGCCTCGCCCCGAAATCCCAGGGAGCCCACATCCAGTAGATCCTCCACCTCGCGGATTTTGCTGGTGGCGTGGCGCAAAAAAGCCAGTGGCACCTGCCGGGCCTCAATCCCCGATCCATTGTCGGTAATCCGGATAAAGGAAATGCCGCCCTCCCTTATCTCCACGGTAACTGCGTTTGCCCCCGCGTCAATCGAGTTTTCCACAAGCTCTTTCACAATGGACGCCGGGCGGTCAATGACCTCGCCGGCAGCAATTTTATCGATGGTCTGCTGATCAAGTACAGCTATCTCTCTCATAATCTCCTCCTGCCGGACCGGCACGCTTCAAATGCTTCCACTTACGCCGGCCTCTCCCAAAGACGATCCTTAACTTTTTTGTATCACCAGCGATTTTTCAGCTGGCTTTGCAGCCGGTTCAGTACGTTCAGCGCTTCCAGGGGCGTCAGCGTAGATATCTCAATCTCCTTCAGTTCATTCAGAACGTCCTCGTCGCTGACTGTATCAGACAGCGTCATCTGCTCCAGATCCACCTGATCGTACTTTTTATGTTTCGGCTTTCCGCGGCCGGCACCGTCACCTTTCACCTCATGGACGGTTTCCGTGATATCCGCCTCGCTTAATTCCTGCAGAAGCTCCTTCGCCCGGCTGATGACGCTGTCCGGCACCCCGGCCAGCTTTGCCACCTGAATACCGTAGCTCTTATCCGCACCGCCTTTGACGATCTTTCTTAAAAATACGATATCGTCTCCCCGCTCCTTTACGGCGATGCAGTAATTGTTTACAGAGGATAGCTTGCCCTCCAGCTCCGTCAGCTCGTGGTAATGGGTCGCAAACAATGTTTTTGCTCCCAGAAGCTTTGGGTTGCTGATGTGCTCTACCACTGCCCAGGCGATACTGAGTCCGTCAAAGGTACTTGTTCCCCTGCCGATTTCATCCAGAATCAGCAGGCTGTCGGGGGTGGCGTTTCTTAAAATATTGGCAACCTCTGTCATCTCCACCATAAAGGTACTCTGTCCCGAAGCCAGATCGTCGGAAGCTCCCACTCTCGTAAAAATACGGTCCACGATACCGATTTTTGCCGAGGAGGCCGGCACAAAGGACCCAATCTGCGCCATCAGCACAATCAGGGCCGTCTGCCTCATATAGGTGGATTTTCCGGCCATATTCGGGCCGGTAATAATCGACACACGGTTTTTGTGATTGTCCAGAACGGTATCGTTGGCGATAAACATATCGTTCGTAATCATTTTTTCCACCACCGGATGACGGCCGTCGCGGATGTGTATCGCTCCGCGGCTGTTCATCTTCGGGCAGACATAATTATTGCGCTCCGCCACCAGGGCAAGGGACGCAAACACATCGATCCCCGCCAGAGCCTTCGCCGTACTCTGTATGCGGAGAATCTGGGACGCAATCTGATCCCGTACATCGCAGAATAGCTGGTATTCCAGAGAAACCAGCCGATCCTCCGCTCCCAGAATCATATCCTCCAGTTCCTTAAGCTCCGGCG
The DNA here is from genome assembly GCA_030524785.1 of Eubacteriales bacterium. Classification (GTDB taxonomy): domain Bacteria; phylum Bacillota; class Clostridia; order Lachnospirales; family Lachnospiraceae; genus Marvinbryantia. The sequence continues at coordinate 27,892 of JAUNFZ010000026.1, read as the reverse complement.
TAATATAGCGTTCCGCATTGGCCAGCGTCTGTTTTCTTGTATAGTAATCCGGAACCATATCCTTATAGGAATTTGTCACCTCAAGATAGTAGCCGAACACTCTGTTGTATTTGATTTTCAGGCCCTTAATGCCGGTGGACTCCCGCTCCTTTGCCTCCAGCTCGGCAAGCCAGGTCTTTCCCTCCGTTTTAGCGTGGCGCAGCCTGTCCACTTCCTCGTGAAAGCCATCCCGGATCATGCCACCCTCCCGGATTGAAATGGGCGGTTCCTCCTGAATAGAGCGCTCCACCAGATCACACAGATCCGCCAGAACGTCCATATCGTTTCGAATGTCATTAAGAAGGCTGCTTTTGAAATCCCCCATAATGCATTTGATATGAGGAATCATGGACAGCGAACTCTTAAAGGCAATAAGATCCCTTGGATTCGCCGTCTGATAGCTGATTTTGCTGATTAAACGTTCCAGGTCGTATACCGGATTTAAGTATTCCCGGATTTCCTCCCGGGCAATCGCATTGGATTTCAGCTCTGCCACCGCCTCCTGGCGGCGCTCAATCTCGTCAATATCAATCAGCGGCTGCTCAATAAAGCTCCTGAGCATACGGGCTCCCATGGCCGTTTTCGTCTTATCCAGCACCCAGAGAAGGGAACCCCTTTTCTGCTTTTCCCTGAGGGTTTCACACAGCTCCAGATTGCGTCTTGTGGAACTGTCAAGCACCATGAATTTCCCGCACATATACGGCGTAAGCTTCGTCAGATTGGAAATCGACGTCTTCTGGGTTTCGATCAGGTACTGCAGAAGCGCCCCCGCCGCAATCACGCCACAGTTAAAATCTCCAAGGCCCAGCCCCTCCAGCTGGTTTGTATGGAAATGATCTGTCAGCGCACGGCGGCAGAGATCATCATCAAAATACCATGCATCCAGCGCATAAACCGTTATGCCAAGCCGGGATTTCAATTCCTCCATATCGAGTCCGCACATGAGAAGGGACTGGTTGCAGATGATCTCTGTGGGAGAAAATTTATAAATTTCATCCGACAGCTTTCTTGCGGAATCAAGCTCTGTCACCATATAATCCCCGGTGGAGATATCTGCAATGGAGACTCCGAACCTGTCTGCCGTGCAGACCACGCACATCAGATAGTTGTTTCTGGATTCATCCAGAGCCATGGTGTTTAAATTTGTTCCGGGAGTAACAATGCGTACTACTTCACGCTTTACGATTCCCTTCGCCAGCTTGGGATCCTCCATCTGCTCGCAGATAGCCACCTTATATCCCTTAGAAACAAGTTTGTTTAAGTAGTTGTCTACCGCGTGAAAGGGAACGCCGCACATGGGGGCCCGCTCCTCCTGCCCGCAGTTTTTTCCTGTCAGCGTGATCTCCAGTTCCTTTGACGCCACCAGAGCGTCGTCAAAAAACATTTCATAGAAATCCCCAAGACGGTAAAACAAAATGCAGTCCTGGTAATTCTTTTTTGTCTCAAGATACTGCTGCATCATTGGTGTCAATTGTTCCACATTTTACCTCACTCATCTGTTAATTCGCCCATATAGTAAAAACCCTTGCACTCCTTCAGGCGCACATTTACGATCTTTCCGATGAAAGACTGATCTCCGGGAAAATGTACCAGCAGATTGTTACTTAAACGGCCTGTGATAAGGGATGCATCCTGGCCGTTGACTTCCTCCGCCAAAACCGGCATTACCCGGCCGGTCAGACGCCCGGCCATCTCCTTTGAGATTTCCTGTACCAGGGCCAAAAGCCTGTCAAAGCGATTCTTTACCACATCCTCCGGTATCTGATCCTCCATGGCAGCCGCCGGCGTTCCGGTACGCTTGGAATAAATGAAAGTAAAGGCACTGTCGTACCTGGCTTTTCTCACCACATCCAGAGTTTCCTCAAAGTCCTCCTCCGTCTCACCCGGAAATCCCACAATAATATCTGTGGTAAGAGAAATATCCGGGATCGCCTTTCGTAACTTTTCCACCAGCTTCAGATACTGTTCTTTTGTATAACGGCGGTTCATAATTTTTAAAATACGGCTGCTGCCGGACTGCAGTGGAAGATGCATATGGCGGCATATTTTTTCAGAAGCAGCCATAACTTCAATCAGTTCGTCCGACAAATCCTTCGGGTGGGAGGTCATAAAACGGATCCTTTTCAGCCCCTCAATCTTTTCCACCTCTCTTAGAAGCTGGGCAAACGTCACCGGTTCCTCAAGATTTTTTCCATAGGAATTTACATTCTGGCCAAGCAGCATCACTTCCACCACGCCGTCGTCCACAAGGCGTTCGATCTCCCGGACAATTTTTCTTGGCGAACGGCTGCGCTCCCGGCCGCGCACATAGGGAACGATACAATAGCTGCAGAAATTATTGCAACCAAACATGATATTGACGCCTGATTTAAAGGCGTATTTGCGCTGCAGCGGAAGATTTTCCACAATTTTGTCTGTGTCCTTCCAGATATCCACAATCATGCCGCTCCCCGACAGCCGTTCGGCCAGAAGTTCTGCGAATTTATAAATATTATGGGTACCGAAAACCAGATCCACAAAGCGGTAGCTTTTCCTGATTTTTTCCACTACCTGGGGCTCCTGCATCATGCAGCCGCAGAGAGCGATCAGCATATGAGGATTTTTTTTCTTTTTATTCCCCAACACCCCAAGTCTTCCATATACGCGCATATTGGCGTTTTCCCGGACAGTACACGTATTGTAAATCACAAAATCGGCATCCTCGCCTTCTACCATGCGGTAGCCTACTTCCTCCAGAATACCGGCCAGTTTTTCGCTGTCCCTGGCGTTCATCTGGCATCCAAAGGTAACCGTAGAGGCTGTCAGCGGACGGCCCGCCTCCTGCTCCATGCGTTTTACCAGCGCACGGCATTTTTTGATAAAGTAATACTGTCTCTGCGGTTCCTCCTCGGGAGGAGCCATGGACAGATCAAACTGTTCCAATTCTTTTTCGTAATCCTTCTGTAAGCTCATCTTATTTGTCCGTTTCCATAGATAATATACTTTGTGGAGGTAAGCGCAAGCGTTCCCATAGGACCCCTTGCGTGAAGCTTCTGCGTGCTGATGCCGATTTCCGCGCCGAATCCAAATTCAAATCCATCTGTAAAGCGCGTAGAGGCATTGACATAGACGGCCGCTGCGTCCACCTCATTCAAAAATCGCTGGGCGTTTTCATAATTTTCTGTGATAATTGCCTCAGAATGGCCCGTATTATAGCGGTTGATGTGCGCAATTGCTTCTTCCAGGGAAGAAACTGTTTTTATGGACAAAATATAATCCAGATACTCGCGCCCCCAGTCGTCTTCGCCGGCAGGTTTTATCCCGGGAATCGTGCTGCAGGCGGATTCATCGCCCCGCAGCTCCACCTGTTTTTCATCAAGGCGTTTCTTCAGCGCCGGAAGCAGCCGCTCTCTGATTTTGTCGTGTACCACCAGAGATTCACAGGCATTGCATACGCCGATACGCTGCGTTTTGGCATTGAATATAATATCCACTGCCATCTGAATATCCGCGCTTTCATCCACAAAGATATGGCAGTTGCCTGTTCCCGTTTCTATCACGGGAATCGTACTGTTATTTACCACGGCCCGAATCAGCCCGGCGCCGCCCCTGGGAATCAGCACGTCCACATAATCGTTCATTTTCATAAAGGCTGCGGTAGTTTCCCGGTCTGTAGATTCGATTAGCTGAATGGCGTCTGCCGTCACATTCACTTCGGCAAGAGACGTGCGAAGAATTTTTACAATCGCGGTATTGGAGCGGATTGCATCACTTCCGCCCTTTAAAATTACAGCATTTCCGGTTTTAAAGCAAAGAGCAAAGGCATCCGCCGTCACGTTTGGCCGGGACTCATAGATGATGCCGATCACTCCCAGAGGAACTCTCTGCTGCCCGATTAAAAGGCCGTTGGGACGCCGTTTCATTCCAATCACTTCACCGATAGGATCTTCCAGCGCAGCCACCTGGCGAAGCCCCTCGGCCATGCTTTCGATACGTTCTTTGCTCAGCCGCAGTCTGTCGATCATCCCGGGCTTCATACCGTTTTCCCGGGCGGCATTTATATCCTGTTCGTTGGCAGCCAGAATCTCACTGCTTTGATTCACCAGTTCCTCAGCCGCTTTCATAAGCGCTTCATTTTTTTGTTCCGTTTTCAGCGTACGAAGCTCTGGCTCGGCTTTTTTCGCACGTATTCCAATTTCTTTCAGATCACTTGGCATGTAATTACCTCCTTTTCCGTAATCAGCATCTGCGGCAGGACGTCGTATACATCCGTCTGAATTTCATCCACAAGCTGAAATTCAAATGCAACGGCAATCGTTGTATGGCGCGTGTGCGCAGAGAGATAGCGGTCATAAAAGCCCTGGCCATATCCACAGCGGCGGCGCTTCCGGTCGAAAGCCACGCCTGGAACAATCAAAAGCGCGTCCTCCTCCTCTGCCAGCCTGCCTGTCACCGGCTCCGGAATGTCATAATATCCCGGAGATACGTCCTCATAGGAGGATATGTAATAATAGCTCATTGTGCCGGGGCCTGTCACCCTGGGAGCCGCTGTCTTTTTTCCAAGCGCCCAGGCAGTTTCAAGGAGAGGTTTCAGCGAGACCTCTCCTTTGCAGTCCATATATACATAAATGGCAGAAGCCTTTCGAAACGCCTCCGTTTCCATAACTTTTTCACAGATAATACGGCTGTTTTCAGCCATAAGAGCGCCGTCGGCTTCCCTGCGTCTCTTAAAAATCAGCTTTCTAATTTCCTTTTTCTCCATGCTTTTCTCCGTACTTCTCACCAAGGTTTGTAATCGTTCCATCCTTTTCCTGGATATTGATGTTGTCCAGCTGGCCCCGCAGATTTCTGCGTATAGCCGCAATATACTCCTGGCGGAGCATCGTCTGCTCCAGACGTTCTTTCTCTGTCAGGCCCTCCGCCTTTGATTTTCTTGCCAGTTCATTGATGCGCATAATCTGCGCTTCCGTGATTCCCATATTTCCTTAGCCGCCTCCCGCTACGAATCCATTTCGTTTAAGTAATCTACCAGTGAAAAACTATGGTCTTTTTTACCTAAAAACATAGTGCCATAATTTTTCCCCTGCAAAATTTTGTGTATCACATGAAAATCTTCGCCATTTGCAATTACCATATCGGCCCCCGAGGTGGTCGCAATCTTTGCTGCCGCAAGCTTTGCGCTCATGCCGCCGGTTCCCACGCTGCTCCCGCTGGTGCTTTTTCCCATATGGAGCAACTCCTCATTCAGTTCCTCTACCACATCGATAAACTCTGCGTCAGGATTCTGATGGGGGTCGTCTGTAAACAGTCCGTCAATGTCCGATAAAAGAATCAGAAGGTCTGCGCTTACAAGAGAAGCCACCAGGGCGGAAAGTGTATCGTTATCCCCAAAACGTATCTCATCCGTAGAGACGGTATCGTTCTCGTTTACGATGGGGATCGCTCCCAGCTTCAGAAGCTCCCGGAAAGTGTTAAATGCGTTCTCCCTGCTCACAGGGTTCATAATTGTATATTTTGTCATCAGAATCTGCGCCGCCATCTGGCCATACTCGGCAAACAGCTTCTGATAGATCATCATCAGCTTTGCCTGTCCAATGGCAGCACAGGCCTGCTGCTCCTCCAGATGCGACGGTTTTCTGGAAAATCCCACCGCGCTGCTTCCCACCGCAATGGCGCCGGACGAAACAACGATCACGTCTTTTCCCATGTTCCGGATGTCGCTGATCTCCCGCACCAGAATCTCCAGTTTGGTAAGATTCAGCGCGCCGGTCAGCCCATGGGTCAGGGAAGAAGAACCGATTTTAATAATAATCCTCTGCTTGTCTTTTAATTGATCTCTGTAATTCAATATTGTCAACCTTGCCTTCTGTCTTTGCTCCTGCATCAAAGGAATCTGATCCTGTGCAGGAGATTCACGATCATTTCGCCCTTGGGCATATTCGCAATTTCATGTTCCTTCAGCCCTTTTAATTTAATCAGCACGAACAGATATGACACTACGCCGGCCAAAACCGCAAGAATCGTGGCAATCGCGTTCGCCGCCCGATCCACAAAGATAATGATAAAGAGACGGTTGAACACCCAGTATACCAGCATTGCCACCAGCCCCATCACTCCGGCGGAAATCAACGGAAGCAGGAATGTTTTTCTCAGCTCCTGACGGTAGCGCAGATGACGCCTGATCGAAAAGAAATTCAGGATGCAGAGAATAAATGGAAACAGCGTATTCGCGTAAACCACACCGTAAATATTCAGGCGGAACTGTTTTAAAAGAATAACCAGCACCACCACATGAATGGCAAGCGCAATCGCCGAGTGAACCAGCGGCTCCTTCATGCGGTTCATACCCTGCAGTACCGCTGTGGACAGCGTTGCAATGGCAAACAACACGATCATCAGGGAACCCGCCTGCATAATCCCTGCCGGAAGCATACGGTTATCATTAAACACAAGATACATAATCGGTTTTGCCAGAGCCGCCATCCCCACCGCGCAGGGAATGGTAAGGATCATGGTATAGCGCATGGTCTGGCGTACCTTGATTCTGGCGTCTGAAAAGTTTCCGTCCACCATGGCGGCGGTGAGCGCCGGAACCACAGAGGGCGCCAGACAGGAGGCAAGCGCCAGGGGTACATTCATCAGCACACGGAATTTTCCAAGGTAAATACCGTAAATGGTATTATACTGTTCCTTCGTATAACCCTGCCCCTCCAGAATACTGTTGAAAATCGCCTGATCCAGCGTCGGGCTGATGTTGTAGATCAGTTCGCTGAATACTATCGGCAGAATCGTGAGAATAATCGTCGTATAGATAATCCGATCCGAATCAAGCTTTCTTGAGGGATCCATTTTCATCTGCTTTTTGAATGTTCTGCTGTAGGACAGATAAACAACAATCAAAAAGATCAGCGCCACTGTAATACTGACGACTGTTCCGAAGGTACCTCCGGCAGCCGCCATCATAGGCGCAAGGGAACTGTTTTCTCCGGCTATGGACGCTCCGTACCGGAACATAACGCCCGCCCCCGCAACCGTCACCACCGCATTGACAATCTGTTCAATGACCTGGGAAGTCGCCGTGGGAATCATTGTTTCCTGGCCCTGGAAAAAACCGCGGAACACACCGGCAATAGCGAACAGGAAAATCGCCGGAGCAATCACACGGAGCGCATATACGGCGTTGTCCACGCGCATGATATTGCGGCAGATCACTCCCGCCAGCAGAAATGTCAGCACGGCCATGACCGCGCCGCAGATCACTGCAAATTTCATTGCGCACACAAAGATCTTGTGCGCATTTTTCGCCTCTCCCCTGTGCATTTTTTCAGACACCATCTTCGAAACGGCCAGAGGCAGGCTGAAGGTGGATATCATCAGCAAAATCGAATAAATCTCATTTGCCGTACCATAGTAGGCGTTTCCCTCATCTCCCAGAATAGCCGTCAGGGGAATACGGTAAATCATGCCGATAATTCTCGCGATGATCGAAGCCGCCGCCAGAATTGTCCCCTGTACCAAAAAATTCGATTTTGCTTTTTTCTTTGTTCCCACTTAACCTGTCCTCCTGCGTAACCATTCCGCTGTCTGCCGCGGTCTATTATTCTATCACAAGATCGCCCTTCAGCGTATCCTGCACGATGCAGACCCACGTTTTTCCCTGATTGATCGTAATTTCATTGCCTGAAGCGTCGTAATACCGGGCAGGGCCCCAGTCTGAATCCTTTTTCCATGTGGCCGTCGTATAGGTGCCCCGGGTAAAAAGAATCGCCTCGCCGCCGGAATTTGTATTTACATCAAGATATCCGTTGTCATCATACGGCCGGATCTGGCAGTATTGAATAATCACATTATCATAGGCAAGCTGGTTCCAGGTAAGTTCGTCAATCTGCGCGTCGCCGTACTGGAAGCGCAGATACTGGCCCGACTCCCCGTCATACTGGAAGTAAGGTTCATTGCTGTACAGGCTGGGACGGATATAAGAAGCTGTCCCTTCGCTGTAGCTGACGGTTTCACCGTCTGAGGCAAACTTAAAGTGGCCGCTGTAATCGTCGTCCAGCGCCATATCATATTCTTTTCTCTCAACGGCTCTCATAAGCCCCTCATAGCTTGTGTAAGCATTGTGAGGCGCCGGCCGGTCGTCGGTGCGGTAAAAGATATCCTCTCCGGCATAGCCATTGATTTCCCCCGCCGCTTCCTGATACTGCAGGCCGCTGATATTATCTACCATATCGGAATTTAAAAGGTCAAAGGCATATACCGCCTGGCCGTAATGCGTATAGAGCGCATCGAACTCCATGGCAAAGTCTATAAAATAATCCCTGCAGCTTCTCACCGGCCCGATCTTTTCTAATTCTGAGTAATCCTCAAAGATGGCCAGCAGCCGGGTAATTGCCCCCTCCACAGGAGCTTCATACACGACTTCCGCCTTTGACAGTCCCGCCTGCGGCATCGCGTTGATAATATTGTTGATCATAATCGCCATGGGACGCGTATATGCAATCTCCTGGCTTGTAAGTTTTCCTGTAAGATAGCTGTGTACCTGCCCCTCCTGGTTCGCTGTCTCTCTCTGGGCGTTCCCGCGGCTGATCTGTGTTTTGGGCTCCTGATGCCAGGAAGGATCCTCTGTTTCCTCTGTTTCCCCTGTTTCTGCCGTCTGCCCATCCTGCTGTTCATAAGCGTCCTGCGCACTTTCCTCCTGAGCCAGGATGGTTTGCCTGGGCAGTGCCGTAATGGCTGTCAGGCACATCAACATCAATGCAATTCTTTTTTTCATGGTGTTCCCTCCCCTATATGTATAATCCTTCAAATATCCCTTGTGATTCCAAGATGCAAAAGTATTTCCTCCTGCTTTTGCTCCATTCTGCGGGCTTCTTCCTCCTCCATGTGGTCGTAGCCAATCAGGTGCAGCATGCTGTGTGCAATCAGAAAGGCATATTCCCGCAAAAGAGAATGGCCATATTCCCCGGCCTGCCTGTACACACGCTCCACGCATATGACAATATCTCCCAGCAGAAGTTCCCCGCTGTCAGGATCAAAGGCGTCCTGGGATTCCTCCAGAAACGCAAAATCTGCCGGCGCCGGATAGTCCGTCATAGGAAACGACAGTACATCCGTAGGAGCGTCAATTTTGCGCATATTGTTATTGATTGTCCGCATTTCATCCTCTGTGGTAAGCGTCAGCGAAAACTGCGCCTCATAGGGACAGTTTTCATATTCCAGGACTTCCATAGCCACCTCGCGGGCTGTTTTTTCACAGTCAAAGGGCAGATTCATGCCGCTTTCATTCTCAAAATATACTGTCATTATACTCCTTTTCGCCGCCGTCGGGAGCGTTCCTGCGACGCTATTGACGCCTGCTGCTTCTTTTCATATTCCTCGTAAGCCTGTACAATCTGCTGTACCAGCGGATGGCGAACCACGTCCTTGCTGGTGAGCGTACAGAAAGCAATATCTTCCACTTTTTTCAGAACCTTTACCGCCACATCTAGCCCGGACTGCGCTCCGGAAGGCAAGTCCTTCTGGGTCATATCCCCTGTGATCACAACTCTGGATCCGAATCCGATTCTTGTAAGAAACATCTTCATCTGTGCCGGCGTCGTATTCTGTGCTTCATCCAGGATAATAAAGGCGTTGTCCAGCGTACGTCCTCGCATATAAGCCAGCGGTGCGACCTCAATCAATCCCTTTTCCATATTTTTCTGGAAGCTGTCAGGCCCCATAATCTGATACAGCGCGTCATAAAGAGGCCGCAGATACGGATCTACCTTGCTCTGCAGATCCCCTGGCAGAAATCCAAGCTTTTCCCCCGCCTCAATGGCCGGCCTGGTCAGGATAATGCGCCCAACCTCATCATCCTTAAACGCCTGTATCGCCATCGCCATTGCCAGATACGTTTTTCCGGTGCCTGCCGGGCCAATGCCAAAGGTAATCATCTTTTTGCGCATCGCATCGACATAAGTTTTCTGTCCAAGTGTTTTGGGCTTTATTACTTTGCCGTTGATCGTATGGCAGATCGTATCCTTATCGATCTCGACAATTGCCCCTTCCTTATCCTCAAAAGAAAGCGCCAGCGCATAGTCCACATTCTGCGCGGAAATCGTGTTGCCCGCTCCTGCCAGCTGCGCCAGCCGGTTTATCACATCGGCGGCCTTTCTGGAAGCATGTTCGCTCCCAAGCACCCGGATATTTCCATCCCGCGCGATAATGGTGACGTTCAGCGTCTTTTCAATTTTTTTCACATGTTCATCAAATTGGCCGAATACATTTCCTTCCAGCGCAGCCGGAATAGAAATTACCGTTTCCACAATGCTCATTCGCTGTTTCCTTCCCGTTGGAGGTCTGATTTTTCAGTGGGAACCCTCCTGCCTGTCTTTTTCACTGCTGTCAGTGTTCCGGATGCCCGACAGGAAGTCGCACTTATATCTATTCTAACATTATTTTCAAATATTTGAACCCCTTTTTGCTCATTTTCTGTTAGAAATTTTTTCAATCTTTCTTCGGCGATTGCTTTGGCCTCCTGCGCTCCATAAGTACGCATCACATTTCTGTATTCTTTTGCCGTCGCAATATGAACAGAGAGCGGCAGAAAAAAGTCTTTCATCAGGCACAGTGTTTTCTCTTTTCCAAGAATATCCGCCTGCTCCATCCGGTGTATTCCAAGATCGATTCCCCAATAGCTTTTTCCAATGCCGATATATATGCCATAACGCTTCTTTCCGGTATATTCCTGTATTTCATGTGTCAGCAGAAACTCATCCTCATAACGGATATCTGTCTTTATGTAAATGTCGGCATCCGCTGCACAGTAGCGGTATGACGTGACGGTTCCTGAATCATCCGTAATCTCCATGCGGCCCTGCACCAGCAAGTCCCCCGGCGAAACGGTATCGCCCTCCCGGACAATCGGAGTTCCCTCCCTGGTAATCATGCGGATAATCGTTCCCGCCGCGTCTGCCGTCAGATCGCTGTCCTCATATTTGCGTTCCTCCTGAATCTGTGTATCCGTATTCTCCTGTACGTTGACCGACAGTCTGGTGCCCTGCATTTTTACGGACACCCAGATAAGATCCTGAAAGTGATTTCGAAGTTCTGCAGCTAATTGCCTGCAGTCAACGTCCTTCTTCCAGGTGCCGTATCCCACGCCATATTCAGAGAGATATTCCATCACCGTCTGCCTCGTAATGCTCTGATTTCCCTCCAGCGTTATATTCCAGATAAAGCGCGATAAGAAAATAATAAAAAGCGCGCAGCCGAAAAAACCCGCTGCAAACACCTTTCGCTTTCGATTCCTGTTCAGAAAAAAAGGAAGCCCATATTTTCCTGTAATGCGGATCCGTGTCCGGCATTTGGACGCCAGAGGCTTCAATTGATAAAAATCTTTTCTATATAAATTTACCTCATACCCCTTTTGGGCAGGTTGAAGATTCCAGAGAAGTATCTGGTGATTTGCGCACAAATTCAAAAAGCGCTCATAAGAACCGCCGCAGATGGAGATTCGCACATAACCTTTCATCAGCCGGAGCCATCGCTCAATCAGACCGTTTCCTCCCTTCAAAAATAGCGCACCTGCTCAATTTGTCCCCGAAGAATCAGTTCTTCCTTCGCATAAAATTCTACGAGAAGATTTCGCCCGCACACTTCCAGCCGGCAGTTTTTGCACTGCAGCAGCAGACAATTCTCAGAATATTCCAGGATTCCAAGATAATTCTCCACCCGCAGCAGGTTTTGACCAGTCAATTCTACTAAAGCGGCTTTTTCCGACAGATCTGCAGGAATTTCCATAGCGGAAGCTACTTTATGGCAGACGGGCTTTTTCATTGAACTCATCACTATCTTTGCCGTTTATTACACAATATATGAAGCGGCAGGCAAAATATGCCTACCGCTCTTTGTCCTTAAAGAAAATCAACCCAAACCACGTCACCGTATGACTGTCGTAGTAAAAATCCATGCCGCACATTTCCGCCAGCTCTGTCACCAGAATACCGTAACTCTCCACGCAGGGAATCGCCGCTTCCGGATGGCGGCATGCCTCTGGGTATGCGCAGGATTCACAGATCTGACAGGATTCACTGGAAAGGCACAGGCAGGAATATCCCCGGTCCTCCAGTTCCCGGCAGATCGCCCGGGAAATTTTCTCATGGCCTCCTCTCGTCGCCAGAGTTTCCGCCATAACCGCCATATCGTTTACCTCCGCCAGCGTGGTGAACACCAACGCCCGGGGATATTCAAGACATCTTTGCCGACATTCCTCTACGCTGCCTACCGCCGGCGGACACGACCAGGATTTCCCGTAACGTTCACATTCTTCCCGGCATATAAATCTCACCTTTTCCGAGAAGGGAATTTTTTCGGAAGGCACAATCTCATACTGGCAGACGGGGAACTGCGCAATCCACTGATCAATCTCTACCATCTCACACATCCTTGTATCAGTCAAATTTCTCCTCCAGAATCTTTTTGGCCAGCTCCGGCGCAGATGCTATCAGATAATCCGCTCCTGCCTCGCAAAGCTCCTGGCGGCTTCCATAGCCGTAGAGTACTCCCGCGGCAGCCACGCCGTTCTTTTTGGCGCCAACCACGTCATGTTCCCGGTCTCCCACCATCAGCACCCGGCTTTTTTCCCCGTCGTGGAGGCCAAATTTTTCCATGGTATCCGCAATAATATCCGCCTTGTCCACCCTGGATTCATCGAAGGTGGCACCGCAGATCACATCAAAATAGCCGGTAAGCCTGAAATGCTCTATGATCTTTCGGGCATATACTTCCGGCTTCGAGGTGGAAACGGCAAGCTTTTTTCCGTTCTCCTTCAAATCCTGCAGCATTTTTTCCACGCCCGGATACACCTCATTTTCGAACATACCCTTCGAAGCGTAATATTCCCTGTAATACACGATCGCCTGATCCGCCTCCGCTCTTGTCAGCTTTCCGTAGCGCATCATAGATTCCACCAGGGGCGGGCCGATAAACTTCGTCAGGATTTCCTCAGAAAGTTCTTCGCACCCCATCCGCTTAAGCGCCTGACTGACCGATCTGGTAATTCCGGGACCCGATTCAGTCAGCGTTCCGTCAAGGTCAAATAATATGTACTGGTAATTCATATATTCCTCCAATTTTGCTTTATTTCCGTGAGCAGTAGCCGTGCGTATCAGCCAGCTCCATCACATTCACTTTTTAAACGTTCAAGAATGTGTGAAACGGCAAACATCACCGTCTCATAATGCATGTAATCCAAAATATTTTTGTCCACCAGAATTTGCAGGCTTGCCGGAAATTCTTCATCTGCTTCCCAAAAACGCAGGATTACCGGCAGAAAGGAGAACATATCCAGCTCATATGCCACATCGCCTTTTTCGGTTTTTCTCCCATGAAGTTTCTCGCAGGCGCAGGCCAGAAGTCTTGCTTTTCCTTCAAAATATTTTCCGGCATCCCCAAAAAAATGATTATTTTTCACCAGAGAACCTCCCCGAACGGCGGAAAGGCTTCCTACATTTACCCATTCACCGGCAAGACGGCAATCTGCCTTTGAACAGCAAAGAACGTCATATATTGTCATAGCCTCGTTATAGTTTGCCTTTTCTTCTGACTGAAAGAAATCCTCCGACCAGCTTACACTCCCGGATGAGCGGTGAATCCGGTAACGCCTGCCTGCAAACTGTATGTAAAGATATTCTTTATCATGCTCCAGCTTGAATTTTTTAATCATATCTTCCTGGTTATATTGTAAAAACACAGACGCCATGCTGTCTTTCATTTTTTCATAATTAGACATTGTTTTTGCTGCGACCTCGTTTTATGGATAAAAACAATTTTACTTATGATACGGTTCATGGTGCAGTATGCGAAATCCCCTGTAAATCTGCTCCAATAGAATAACACGCATCAGCTGATGCGGAAAAGTCATGTCGGAAAAGCTTAAAAGGACATCAGCGCGGTCAAGCACCCTCTTATCCAGCCCCAGCGAACCGCCGATGACAAACACCAGATGGCTGTCCCCGCCCACCTGACGCTTTCCGATAAACTCTGCAAACGCCTCTGAAGATATCTTTTTCCCATCAATCGCAAGGGCGATCAGATAAGCTCCGTCCTTTACGGCCTTCAATATCCGATCGCCCTCCTTCGCCTTGATCTGCAGTTCCTCCGCCAAACTGGCGTCCTCCGGCGTTTTCTCGTCCGCCACCTCAAGAATCTCCAGCTTTGCATACCGCGAAAGGCGCTTTCGGTATTCCGCAATGGCGTCGGAAAAATATTTTTCTTTTATTTTTCCAACACAGATCAACGTAATTTTCATACTTCGTAATCAATGCAGGCCCGGTTGCAGGTAACGCTTCTGACGTATTTTCCGGCTTCCACATGGGCCGGATGTACCGTGTAGCCGTTCAGCGCATCCACGGACTCATAGTCTCCAATCAGCGCCACGTCACGGTTGCTGGAGGAGAGTTCATTCACCCGTACCTCCAGAGAAATTACGCCGGGAACTACCTCTGCCAGCGGTTCCAGAATTTCTTTCATTTTCTGTCCTGCCGCCTTTCTTTCCTCCTCACTTAATGTTTCAATAAAATTCCATGCCACGATATGTCTTACCATAAATTTCCTCCCTGATGTCCACGGATCATATGCGCCCACGATAAAATTCCAAGAGCGCTTTTCCGGAATGAATGAAAGAATTGAAAAATACCGGATAACCGCTTCCGGCGCAGATGCGCCGGAGAAAAGAGCTATCCGGTTGCAGTGTTTTATTTATTGCTTAAAAATTCATGAATACCTTTTGCAGCCGTTTTGCCTGCGCCCATAGCGAGGATTACCGTAGCAGCTCCCGTTACCGCGTCGCCGCCGGCGTACACGCCGTCCTTGGAGGTCTTTCCGGTTTCTTCGTCTGCAATGATGCATTTGCGCTTGTTTGTGTCCAGACCAATGGTTGTGGAGGAAATCAACGGATTCGGTGATGTGCCGAGGGACATAATTACCGTGTCAACATCCAGCGTAAACTCAGATCCGGGAATTTCCACCGGGCGCCTTCTTCCGGAAGCATCCGGCTCGCCAAGCTCCATGCGGATACATTTCATACCAGCCACCGCATCGTTTTCGTCCACCAGAATCTCCTTCGGGTTTGTCAGCAGGTCGAAGATAATGCCTTCCTCTTTCGCGTGATGAACTTCCTCCACACGGGCCGGAAGCTCTGCTTCGCTTCTGCGGTAGACAATATGTACTTCAGCGCCGAGACGAAGGGCTGTTCTTGCGGCATCCATCGCCACGTTTCCGCCGCCCACCACAGCAACCTTCTTTCCTCTTACAATCGGTGTGTCATAATCTTCGCGGAAAGCTTTCATCAGGTTATTTCTTGTCAGATACTCATTTGCGGAGAATACGCCCTTTGCCGTTTCTCCCGGGATTCCCATAAACATCGGAAGGCCTGCGCCGGAACCGATAAACACGGCCTCAAATCCTTCTTCATCCATCAGCTCATCGATGGTGATGGAACGGCCGATAATTACGTTTGTCTCAATTTTAACGCCGAGGGCTTTTACGTTCTCCACTTCCTTCGCCACAACGTCCAGTTTCGGAAGACGGAACTCAGGGATACCGTAAACAAGCACTCCGCCCGGCTCATGAAGGGCTTCAAAAATGGTTACGTCATAACCAAGCTTTGCCAGATCGCCGGCGCAGGTCAGTCCGGAAGGACCGGAACCAATCACAGCCACCTTTTTGCCGTTCTTCTTAGCAGGAGCCGCCGGCTTGATGCCGTTTTCTCTTGCCCAGTCTGCAACAAATCTTTCCAGCTTGCCGATGGAAACCGCCTCGCCTTTAATGCCGCGGATACATTTTCCCTCACACTGGCTCTCCTGCGGGCACACACGGCCGCAGATAGCGGGAAGCGCAGAAGACTCAGAAATAATTCTGTATGCTTCCTCAAAATTGCCTTCCTTTACTTCGTGGATAAAAGCAGGAATATGAATATTTACCGGACAGCCCGTCACGCATTTTGCATTTTTGCAGTTAATGCAGCGGCTTGCCTCCTCCATTGCCTCGTCTTTATTATATCCCAGGCAAACCTCGTCAAAATTGGTCGCTCTCACCTTCGGGGCCTGTTCTCTGACAGGAACTTTCTTCAATACGTCTCCCATTATTTGTCACCTCCGCAATTTCCGCATCCGCCGTGATGCGTATCGCCTTCGCGCAGTTTTAACAGCGCGCGGCCTTCCTCTGTTTTGTACATTGCCTGACGCTTCATTGCTGCGTCGAAATCGATGGCGTGCCCGTCAAATTCCGGACCGTCCACGCAGGCGAACTTCACTTCGTCGCCAACCATCACACGGCAGGCGCCGCACATGCCTGTGCCGTCCACCATGATCGGATTCATGCTGACAATTGTAGGGATATTATATTTCTTTGTGGTCAGACAGCAGAACTTCATCATAATCATCGGTCCGATGGATACACAGTGATCGTAGGTTTTGCCTTCTTCTGTCACAAGGTCCTCGATCACTTTGGTCACCATACCGCTTCTTCCATAAGAACCGTCGTCTGTCGTAATGTAAAGATTTGTACAGACAGCTTTAAATTTGTCCTCCAGAATCACAAGCTCCTTTGTCTTTGCACCGATGATAACGTCTGCATCCACGCCGTGCTCATGCAGCCATTTCACCTGAGGATATACCGGAGCTGTGCCGACGCCGCCGGCCACAAAAAGAATCTTTTTCTTCTTTGTTTCTTCCAGATTTTCTTCCTCGCAGAGCTCTGAAGGCCGTCCAAGAGGACCTACAAAATCCCGGAAAGAATCTCCCGTCTGCAGGGACGCAAACTTCTCTGTGGAAGCGCCGATAGGCTGGAACACAATCGTAATCGTCCCGGCTTCTCTGTCATAATCACAGATCGTCAGGGGGATACGTTCTCCAACCTCGTCCATTTTTACAATCACAAACTGTCCTGGCAGGCAATGCTTTGCAACTCTGGGAGCCTCTACAACCATTTCGTAGATATTTCCAGCAAGCTTCCCTGCTTTCAAAATCTTGTACATACCGCTTTCCTCCTCAATAATATGTAGCGCCCCTCGCCCAAAGGCTCGGCGGCATACCTGGTATTACTATAACGCAAAGAGCTGAAAACTGCAAGGATTTTTACAGGTATTCCTCCACATACTGCTCAAATTCTTCCATGGTCATCAGTACCTTGCGCGGCTTCGTACCTTCTTCCGGCCCTACCACACCGGCCTCCGAAAGCTGATCCATAATTCGGGCCGCCCGGTTGAAACCAATTTTGAAAACCCTCTGCAACATTCCAATAGACGCCTTATCCTTTTCGATAATAAATTTGCCGGCATCCACAAAATTTGTATCCAGATCGTTTCCGCCGTTCTGGGCGCCTGCCGCCGGCGAAGACGCCTGCTGCACCTGGCTGATGCGTTCTTCCATCTCCTGCTGATATCCCGAAGTGTCATTCTTTTTCGTCAGAAATTCTGCAACGCTGCTGACTTCTTTATCCGAGACAAAGGCTCCCTGTACGCGGGCTGGCTTCTGATATCCCTGAGGATAAAAGAGCATATCCCCTTTGCCGAGAAGCTTTTCCGCACCGTTCATATCTATAATTGTGCGGGAATCCACGCCGCTGGTAACGGAAAACGCAATCCGGGAGGGCATATTTGCCTTAATCAGCCCGGTAATGACATTGACGGAGGGCCGCTGCGTCGCAATAATCAAGTGGATGCCGGCCGCCCTGGCAAGCTGGGCCAGACGGCAGATTGCATCTTCCACCTCTCCCGGTGCCACCATCATTAAATCTGCCAGCTCGTCTACAATGATGACGATCTGAGGCAGTTTTTTCGGTTTGTTTTCATCCTCGATATCCCCAAGGCGCTCTATTTTTTCATTGTATCCCTTCAGATCGCGCACGCCATACTCCGCAAACTTCTGATAGCGGTCCGTCATTTCCGCAACGCCCCAGTTCAGCGCCCCCGAGGCTTTCTTCGGATCAGTGACCACCGGGATAAACAAATGAGGAATCCCGTTATAGACGCTTAACTCTACCACCTTCGGGTCGATCATAATCAGCTTTACATCCTCGGGATCGGCCTTATAGAGAATACTCATAATCAGCGTATTGATACAAACCGATTTACCTGAGCCGGTAGCGCCCGCAATCAAAAGATGCGGCATTTTGGCAATATCTGCCACCACCACTTTTCCGGCAATATCCTTGCCGACCGCAAAGCTCAGATTGGATTTGGCGTTTTTAAATTCATCGGATTCCAGCAGTTCCCGAAGAAGCACCGTACTGTTTTCCTTGTTGGGCACCTCAATTCCCACAGCAGATTTTCCGGGAATCGGCGCTTCAATACGGATATCCGCCGCCGCAAGATTCAATTTAATGTCGTCGGAAAGATTTAAAATACGGCTGACCTTTACCCCCATCTCCGGCATCAGTTCGTATCGTGTGACGGAGGGACCGCAGCTCACATTAATAATGTTGACATTCACGCCGAAGTTATGAAGGGTCTGCTGCAGTTTTAACGCCGTTTCCTTTACCTCGCTGTTGCTGCTGCCGCCCCGGTTCTTTACCGGTTTTGTCAGAAGATTCATTGGCGGGAACACGTATGCCGGTTTTGTTTTCTCCTGTGCCTGCGCAATCTCCTTTGCCACGGCGTCCAGGGTTTTCTCCTGTTCTTCCCTGGTAGATTTCGGATTTTTGCGGATTTTTGTCTCGGCTTCAGCCCCGGGCATAACCTCCGGCATTACTTCCGGCGCAGTTTCCCGTACATTTTTCGGCGCGGTTTCCTGTACGTGTTCCGACGCGCTTTTCGCCGAAAAACCGGTCTTTTCATGAAGCACGGACGGCGTGCCTTCATCCTGTGCTTCCTCGGAAACACCGTCTCTTTGAATCGTAAAATTCAAATCCATCTGATGGGCTTTTTTCTGTGGGTCCACAGAATCCACCATTTTGCGGGCTCTGGAGTCTTTCTCTGCGTGATTCTTTTTCTCGGCAGTATTCCTGTCCCAGGCTTCTCTATCTTTCGTGGGATCCTCCTGTGCCGTTTTGGCGCTTCGCCGTATTCTTGGCGTCACCTCATGCATCTCCTCCGGCACCGGAAGGGATGGATCAAACCGGGTATCCGTGATCACGCCCGATACCTTCTGCTGCCGTCTGGGCGTTCTCACCTCAAGCTGCAGTCCCTCCGTATCGGCTCTCAGCCGCTCAATTTCATTTTGCATCCTCTGACGTTTTTCTAACTGACTCTTTTCCTTTTTCAAATGATGCAGTTCTTTTTTTGCCGCAGATCCCTCTTTTGCCCTGCGGTACGCAGTTTTGCTTCTGCCGCGGATATTGTCAAACAGCGAACGTTCCGTAATAATGATTGCGCAGATCACAATCAACAGCAAAATGCAGATCCATGCGCCAATCTGTCCGAAAATCGGACAGAACATACGGCAAAGCAATCCGCCGGCCATGCCGCCGCCCGCATGCAGTTCACTGCCGGCCTCATAATAATCTATAAACATCCGGTAGGCGTCATATTTTCCTGATAAAAGCTCACAAAATGCACAGATACACACATAAAAAACAAAAACGGCTCCCGTTTTTATCCATGCCGCCATACTCCCTTGGTTCGCCACAAGAAATGCCGTCAAAAGAAAGAATAACACCGGCAGCACATAAGCCATCACTCCAAAAACGCCAAAAAAGAACCGGCTGATTATATTGCTGATTCTTCCCTCAATCACAGAAATATTACAGAGAAACAGGATCACGCACACAGCCAGCACGGCCCATAAAATAACTTCCGCCGCCACCGGCGTTTTCGGCGCGCGCCGGATATCCGGTACATCAATTTCCTTGCGATTCTTTTTTTCCATAAATATTGTTCTCCCCTGAAACCCGTTTTACCGCTGCAGGAAATATCCCGTAATGGAAATAATTCCCAGAACCAGACAGTAAACGGCAAAACCCTTAAATTTCTTTTTTCTCACAATGACAAGCATCTTTTTAATGCAAATATATCCCGCTATGCCCGCCGCTGCTGCTCCCAACAGATAAATCAGCACCTGCGTAAACGCAAGGTTTGTGCCAATCGATTCATGTATTTCGAGTACTGCCGCTCCCAAAATTGCCGGAATCGACATAATAAAAGAATATTTTACCGCAAAGCGCCGTTCAAAACCGCACATTAAGCAGGATGCAATGGTCATTCCGGAGCGCGAAAGCCCAGGCAGTGTGGACAGTCCCTGCGCGACTCCAATCATAAAGCCGCTCGTATAACTTACATCCCGCGGTATCTTTTTCCCCGGTTCCGTGACATCCGCCACAATAAGAAAAATTGCCGTTAAAATCAGGCAGATCCCCGGTACAATCAGCGTCTGCTCCGCAATAGACACAAGTTCCCTGGCAGTGTAGCCAATCACAGCCGTCGGAACCGTCGATACCAAAATCAGTACCACAAATTTTCGATAGTTGTTATGTACCACTTTGCGGTATCTTTTTGCGTCCTGCTCCTTCTGATTATGTATCCGTGTTTTTATATTGTAAACGATGTCT
Organism: Eubacteriales bacterium; assembly: GCA_030524785.1. Taxonomy (GTDB): domain Bacteria; phylum Bacillota; class Clostridia; order Lachnospirales; family Lachnospiraceae; genus Marvinbryantia. The sequence goes on along the minus strand of JAUNFZ010000026.1, from coordinate 7,348 downwards.
GCTATCATATGTACAGTTTCCCGGATCATACGCCAGATGTCCTTGCGGAAAACGCAGATAATCGCAATTACCGTTCCAAGATGAAGAAGCACATCAAACAGCAGTCCGTTATCCATTTGTATCCCAAGCAGATTCTTCAGTATGGCAAGGTGGCCGGAACTGCTGACCGGCAGAAATTCAGTGATGCCCTGCACAATACCTAAAAAAATTGAATATAAAACTGACATGGCTTCCTCCTGTGTATGTTTTGCTGCCCGGCCGCGAGGCGCGGTGCCCTGGCTTCGCCCTTTCTGCAAGCCTGCAAAATACGCCGTGCTCCCTCAAAAAGCTATCGCTTTTTTCGGTCACGGGCTTGCGCCCTATGAAACAGCTTGCAAAATACGCCGTGCTCCCTCAAAAAGCTGCCGCTTTTTTCGGTCACGGGCTTGCGCCCTATGAAACTCAAATCTGACAAACGCCCCTGCAAGCAGGGCGTGGCTACGGGCAGAGGCTCGTCAAATCAAAGATTTAACGAGCTCGCTTCGCTCCCCAATCCGCCGCAGTCCATCCCTGCCAAGCAAGCTTGCAGGGATGTCTGCGGCGCCTTGGCTCTGCCCTTTTCGAACATTGTATCATATTTTGGGGCGAGATACAAATATTAAATCAGGCTGTGAATTTTTTTCATAGCGTCGCTGATGCCGCCCACCTGATTAATAATCCCTTCCTCCACCGCCTGTTTTCCAACCAGAATCGTACCCAGATCTTTTGTCAGCATCCCGGTATCCAGCATCAGTTCTTCCAGCCGGGAGCGTTTTGCCCTGCAGTGGGAGGAAATAAATCCAAGGATCCGATCCTGCATCTGCTTAAAGTAATCGTATGTCTGAGGCGCACCAATTACAGTGCCGCTCATGCGAACCGGATGAATCACCATAGTGCCGGTCGCTACAATATAAGAATAGTCTGCGGAGACTGCAATCGGAACTCCTATGGAATGACTGCCGCCCAGCACCAGCGAAACCGTCGGTTTGCTTAAAGATGCAATCATTTCCGCTATGGCAAGGCCGGCTTCCACGTCACCGCCCACAGTGTTCAGCAAAATCAGTACCCCTTCAATCTCCTTGCTGTCCTCGATGGCAGCCAGCTGAGGCAAAATATGCTCGTACTTTGTCGTTTTGGAATTTGCCGGCAGACACTCGTGCCCCTCTATCTCACCGATAATTGTAATCAGATGGATTTTGTGATTCAGCGTCACCTGGCCGAAATCCTTAATCTCCTCCCGCGTCTTTTCGCGGTCCGTTTCTTTACCGTCTTCTTTTCCGGCCTCTTTGTTGCTTTCTTTGCCGGTTCCGCCGGTTTCTTTATTGCTCTCCCTGCCGGCTCCCACGCTGGCTTTTTCGTCCGTTTCCTGTACCCTTTTCATTTTCATGCGCTGCCCCTTTCCCTCACATCATCATAAAGACAGTATGACCGAAAAAGGTTCGGATTATTCGAATACAGCACGGCAAAACAGCGTGCAGAGGAATCATTTCCTTCGCACGCTGCAGCGGACAATTCTCAGGATGTATAGCTGTCGTAAAAGTATTTTTCCTGCAGGTCACGAACCATTTTCATATACAGTTCCTTGCAGGACTCATTTTCATCATTTTCAATCATCGTAATACAGGGCGCAAGATATGTATCCCAGAGATTACGGTAGATTGCCTTTTTATCCGGCCTTTTATTGATTCGTTTTACGATGGTAGGCGCCACATCATAATACTCCCGGATGATTTCTTCTCCCTCCGGCTGGCTCATCAGATAGCCGTCTCTGTAATTTCGAAGCACCGTCAGCTCATAACAGTTATCCGGCTTTCCAAAGGTTTCGCACACAGCTGTCGTGATATAACACCATTTCTTATGGAACCCGGCCTCTATGTCCTCGAAGGAAGCCGCAGAAAGATTTGCCTTGGGAAACTGCTGCTTCCAGCATGCTAATATCTGATCCGCAAGAGGTCTGGAACTGTTTCCCTTAAATTCCAGAATGGATGGCAGAACGTACACCACAATAAACATATTGTAATCCACCAACATGCCTTCCTGCTTGCCGCGTTTGGTAACGGCACTGATTTTGCCGGCTGCCGGCTGTACCAGTGCTTCCGCCATATTCAAAATGTACTGTTCCTTGTCTAATGCATTATTATATCCTTCCTCGAGCGCTTCAAACACCGGAAGCTTTTCTTCATAATAGCCGCGGAACTGATTGCCGTAACTGCTCTTTTTAAAGGTCTCGGAAGGCTTTACTACCGCCGGAAACATTCCCTCCATCCCATGCAGAGCGGTCAGATATACGTTCTCCATAATTATTCCTCCAGATTTGTATACACATTCTGTACATCATCATCTTCATCCAAAAGATCCAGGGTTCTCTGAAGATTCTTTAGAGCGGTCTCGTCTGTCAGCGCCACATAGTTCTGAGGAATCATGGTAATCTCCGCCGAGGCCATAGAAATTCCTTCTTTCTCCAGAGCTTCCCGAACCATGCTGAAATCTTCCGGCGCCGTGATGATCTCGAAGCTGTCGTCTTCCTCTGAAAAGTCTTCCGCCCCCGCGTCAAGAGCCATCATCATCAGATCGTCTGCTTCCATATCACATTCTTCTCTGTCGATAATGATCTGACCCTTCTGGTCAAAGCTGTAGGACACGCAGCCCTGGGTGCCGATGCTTCCGCCGCCTTTCGTGAAAGCGCTTCTGACGTTTGCCGCCGTACGGTTCTTATTGTCGGTCAGTGCCTCTACGATAATCGCAATTCCGTTTGGACCGTAGCCTTCATAAGAAACATGTTCATAATTTACGCTGCCGTCGTCGCCCGCTGCTTTTTTGATGCCGCGGTCAATCGTATCGTTCGGCATATTATTTGCTTTTGCTTTTGCGATGACGTCACGCAGCTTGCTGTTATTCGCCGGGTCAGCGCCGCCTTCCTTTACCGCAACGGCGATTTCACGGCCGATGATGGTAAAAATTTTCCCTTTGGCAGCATCATTTTTTTCCTTCTTATGTTTGATGTTTGCAAATTTAGAATGTCCTGACATATGTGATCCTCTCTCCCTTTATTCTTCTGTTTTTTCCGTCGTTTCCGTGGGCAGCTTATGGGCCCGCACCCGCTCGATAATCTTGTTTGCAACGCTTAAAATACGAAAACTGTATCCGCAGGCAAAAATCTCGGAGCGTTCGTCCTCCGACGGTATCTTGTCAAGCTTTGCCACCAGATATCCGTTTAAAGTCTCAAAATCGACGCCCTCAAAGTCAATTTCCAGCATCTTTCCAACTTCATCAAGAGGCGCCAGACCGGAGATCAGGAAATCTCCGTCCGGCAGCTTTTCAATCATTGTCTCATCTTCGTCGTACTCATCCTGGATATTTCCAACAATTTCCTCCAGAATGTCTTCCATGGCCACAAGCCCCGCTGTCTGTCCGTATTCATCCGAGACAATCACCATCTGCAGCTTCTTCTGCTGCATATTTTTAATCAACGCGCTCAGATTGCGGGTTTCCGGGATAAACACAGCCGGCCGCAAAAGTTCCGGCACATCCTTGATCAGCCAGTCGTCATACTGATTTTTCCGGTGGCAGCGCATAGCGTCCTTCAGAAACAAAATCCCGATAATATTGTCCAGATGATCCAGATACACCGGAAATCTGGAATGGGTATCGTTAATCATAAAATCAAGCGCGTCCCGAAGATTCGTCATGCCGTCTATGGCAATAATATTACGCCGGTGAGTCATCACATCCTGAGCCTGTTTATCCGTAAACTCAAAAATGTTCTGGATCATCTGCGCTTCATCCGCCTTTAAAACTCCCTGCTCATGGCCTTCGTTCACCATGGAGATAATCTCGTCCTCAAGATACTCCTCTGAGCCGGAACCGCTGCGTCCCAGCTTCTTGGCAAGGCGTCCCGTAAAAGACTTAAACACGTTTGTTCTTCCTTTCTTCTTCTGCGTAAATCCTGAAACAGCCTATGATAAAATATAGCATTGATTATTGTTTTCGTCAAGACGGGTATGTATCCAGTTCCAGACTGATCATCAGTGCCCGGTCCACCTGACGCAAAATAGCAGTATCCAGGTGACACACTTTATCCTTCAACCGTTTTTTGTCAATTGTGCGCAGCTGCTCCAGCAAAATCACGGAATCCTTCACGATATTGTAATGGCTTGCCTCGATTCCTATATGCGTGGGCAGCTTCGCTTTATTCATTTTTGACGTGATGGCCGCCACAATCACCGTTGGGCTGTGCTTGTTTCCCACATCATTCTGTATCACCAGCACCGGGCGTATACCGCCCTGCTCCGAGCCGATGACCGGACGTAAATCAGCATAAAAAATATCTCCTCGCCTGATAATCACACATTTCACACTCCATATAATAATCTGAATACTGACTGGAGTATTTCCAAATTTTTATCGGATATGCGCTATAGGATTACTATACGTTAAAAAAATCTTTCTGTTCCGACACCTGTCCGTTTCGAATATAAACTCTGGGCACGCGCTTGCTGATACCGCACACAAATTCATAGGGAAAGCGGCCGCAGAGTTCGCTAAGCTCCTCCACCGGCAGATTTTCTCCGCCATCACATCCAAGAAGGGTAACTTCTCCAAGCTGTCTGGCCTCCGGTATATCCGTCACGTCCACCATAAACTGATCCATACAGATCCGTCCAAGGATCGGCGCGCTCTTTTTGCAGATCAGAACTCTGCCCTTATTTGACAGAAGCCTCGGATATCCGTCTGCATACCCTACGGGAATCGTGGCAATGCGGCTTTGCCTTTTTGTCACAAAGGTGCCTCCGTAGCTGACGGACACGCCCGCCGGCACGTCCTTTATGTACGAGATATGGCTCTTTAACTGCATCACCGGCTTTAATGGAACATTTCTCTTTTCCACTTCTGACGAAGGATAAATGCCGTAAATGCTGATGCCCGCCCTTACCATATCAAGGTTTGCCTGTTTCATATCAATGATTCCCGCGCTGTTGGAACAATGGCGGACAGGAATCCTGACCCCCTCTTTCCAAAGCTTGTCCGCAAAGGCAAGATACCTTGCAAGCTGGCCCTCTGCATGGGTCTTGTCGGTCTCATCCGCCTTTGCAAAATGGGTAAACATCCCTTCGATCACGAGATTCGGAAGCTTTGCAATCTTCTTTATGGTCTGCAGGCTTTCCTCATTATCCGCAAACCCGATGCGCGTCATCCCTGTATCAAGGCCGATATGCACTGCTGTCCGCCGGTTCTGTTTTACCGCTTCTTCTGAAAGCTTTCGGGCCATATCATACTGAAAAACCACCGGGCGGATATCCTCTTTCACCAGCTCTTTATAGTGCTCCTCAAACACGTAGCCTAGAATCAATACAGGCTTTCTGATACCGGCCGACCGAAGCTCAAGGGCTTCCTCGGCTGTGGCCGCCGCAAATCCCCAGATGTAGTCATAGTCCTCCATGAGGCGTGCAATGGGCACCGCGCCGTGGCCGTATCCATCCGCCTTTACCACTGCGAGCATCTTCGTTTCAGGCGAAATATTTCTGCGCATGGATTCAAAGTTAAACAATACTGCGTCCAGGTCTATCTGAGCGTACACTCTGCTGTATTTTTTCATAACGTCCTCCTCATTTTATGCCATATCCCGGCTGTCTGTTTTGTATAAAATATGTTCCAGGATGTCGCCGGCCATCATGGAATACGCCCCGCGTTCCGCCCTGGCGGCGTCTCCTGCCAGCCCGTGTATATAAACGCCAAGCTTTGCCGCCTCAAAAGCCGTCATTTTCTGTGCAAGCAGCGCACCAATCACACCCGAGAGCACATCGCCGCTTCCTGCGGTGGCCATCCCATGATTTCCGGAAGTATTAAAGGAACAGTCTGTTCCATTGCTGACCACCGTTCTTTCATTTTTCAAAACGGTGACGACGCCCCATGCCCTGGAAAAGGCCAGCGCCGTCTGCGCCGGGTATTCTTTGATTGATGCGGGCGGTACGCCGCTTAGGCGCTTCATTTCCCCAGGATGAGGCGTAACGATTACAGGTCCTTTTGCCTTTTTCAACATCCCTGTATCATCCGCCAGCAAATTCAGCGCGTCTGCATCAAGCACGCAGGGGATCTCTGCCGCGCCAAGCAGCGCCTCAAGGATCTCTTTCTTCCCCGGTCCCGTGCCAAACCCCGGTCCGGCCACCAGCGCATCCTTCTCCTTAAGCGCCTCCTTAAGAGCTTCCCTGCTCCAGTTCTCCGGCTCGTACGTGATGAGCACAGCTTCCGGCAAAAGCTGCTGCAGAATGACGCGGTTACATTCTTCCGTATAGATATAAACAAGACCTGCGCCGGTTCTGTAGGCGGCCTTTGCCGAGAGATACGCCGCCCCGCACATATTTTTGCTTCCTGCGGCTACCAGCACCCTTCCATAAGTGCCCTTGTGGGAAGCCGCCCTCCTTGGCGGCAGCACTGCCGACAGATCTTCAGGACGATATTCGTACTCCACGCGTTTCGCCTCCTCTCTGATTTCACAGTAAACTGCGGCAGAGCGACCGTACAAATGCTGCACTGCCGTTCTGCCGCAATCTATGTTTACTTCTTATGTTTTTCCCGCTGACGGCTTGTCAGATTATACGACAGCTGCATCAGGCTTTCCGACAGATGTACATTCTCCACCACTACATCCTCCGGCAGGTTCAAATCTGTATGGGCAAAATTCCAGATTGCTTTTACTCCGCCCTCCACAAGCTTTACCGCAACTTCCTCGGCTGCCGACTTCGGCAGTGTCAGCGTAGCGATCTGAATATCGTTTTCTGCCAGAAAAGGCATCAGTTCGTCCAACATCCGGATCTCTATGCCGCGAACCTTTTTCCCTATCAACTGCGTGTTTACATCGAACATTCCAATCACACGGAAGCCTCTTTTTTCAAACCGCACATAATTTGCAAGAGCCTGTCCAAGATTTCCGGCGCCGACAATGATTACATTATAGGTTTTGTCCAGGCCAAGTATCTTTCCAATTTCATGGTAAAGATACTTCACATTGTATCCATAGCCCTGCTGTCCGAACCCGCCAAAATTGTTCAGATCCTGACGTATCTGAGAAGCAGTCACCTGCATACGGTCGCTCAGTTCATTTGAGGAAATTCTTTCCACACCGTTATCGAGAAGTTCTCCAAGATAGCGGTAATAACGGGGAAGACGCTTGATGACCGCCCTTGATATTTCCTTTTCCTCCACTGCATTACCTCCGATATATCCATTTATACTAAAGTATACATGATCCTCTCAAATAAGTCAATCAAAGGCAAAGCTTGAGTTTCCGCAGTTTTATCCACAGTCTCCCCGTTTTTACCGTCCTCATTAT